>JADQCC010000071.1:20403-34257 GCA_016278295.1 Roseovarius sp.
GGCGCCGGGCGACCGTTTTTGAATTTCGCAGGAAACGGCGCCGATCAATTCAAGGTAGCCACCGACGGCAAGAGTCTGTGCTGACACTTCGACTGCGCGTGCCCTGAGTTAAAACAACAAACTTTGACGGATTTGATTGGAATGGACCAATGAAGAAAGATGATTTTCCACAAATCTCCACGGATTTAATCAGCCGCATCAGTTTGCCGCGTTTTTCCTGTGCGTTCAGTTGATGAAAAGAGTTATTGTCGTAGCCTGCCTCATCAGGTTGGCAATATGTTGAAAACGTGAATTCAGGCGCGGCGTTCTGCAACTCTCTGAACGCACTAAAGTCATCTGTGAGAACAAATACGTCATTACTGATATGCTCATACTTTCGTAGTATCTTTGTATATTTTGAGATGGGGCTTAATTTGCTCTCGATTTTCAAAACCCCATTACTCAGGTAACCGCCGACTTTATCGCCACGCCTCAGTTGAACGGCAAGATATGGCTTGCTGCTGAAGGAAGCAGTAAAGCGAGATCGACACAATATATCTGCAAATGCCGCATAGCTTGAAAAAATACTTTGAAAACATCGCTCGTATCGATTCCATACTGGTATTCGGAAACGGTTCAATCGCCTATTGTACTTATGAGACTCCCGTACAGTGATTTCGTTTAGATCACCCGCATCAAAATTTTCCGCCTTTGGCAAAGCGTCTTCATAAAAATCCTTCCATCTGAAACCAGAAAAACCTTCGTCATCAATCGTCAAACGAAGTCTTTTTTGCATGCAATAATTCGCAGCGCCAAGCAGACAGCAAACCTCTGAATAAAAGCCACGATCGGTCAGTCGGTATTTCACCGTCTTTTCAAAGCTGTTATTTATATCCAGGTAGGTATTTAAATTCATGCTATGTGCTCAGAATTTTTGTGCTTTCCATGTATTTGCCATTCTTCCCAGACAAAAGGGTATTCCCAAGTGCATTTGTGTGTTGCTGTCATTGTATGTCGTATCATATCTCTTTTCGCGATGTGGTCTGGTTCGCGAATGGTCTGTGAGACGCGCGGCGGCGCCGTCGCGACGAAGCACCTTGTAGGCGTCGTGAAATGGTCGCTTCCACGGGTTGCGCCGCAGATCGCGCCAACGCTTCAATGATGCCATTGCTATACCCGTTTCGCGTGACGCCCCATTATTGCAACGGATTCAAAGGCGTTCAAGCCGCGTTCAGGGGGCCGCCCGCATCACCATCCCGAACAGGTCGCGCGGGTCGTCGGGATCGGCCAGCAGGTCGAGATCGCGGTAGTAATCGGTGCCGCCGATATGGTCGCGGATATAGCGCAGGGCGCTGAAATCCTCGATGGCGAATCCGACGCTGTCGAAGAGCGTGATCTGTTCCGCGCTTGTCCGCCCCGGAACCTCGCCCGCCAGCACGCGCCAGAATTCGGTCACCGGGTGATCGGCGTCGAGCTGCTGGATCTCGCCTTCTATGCGGGTCTGCTCGGGGTATTCCACAAAGATCGAAGATCGGTGCAGGATCGCCGGAGCCAGCTCGGTCTTGCCCGGGCAGTCGCCGCCGATGGCGTTGATATGCACGCCCGATCCGACCATGTTATCGCTGAGGATGGTGGCGTATTGCTTGTCGGCGGTGCAGGTGGTGATGATCTGCGCGCCTTCCATCGCGGCCTCGGCGCTGCGGCATGTCACCACCTCGAGCCCCATGCCCGAGAGGTTGCGCGCGGCCTTCTTGGTGGCGGCGGCGTCGATGTCGTAGAGCCGCACGGATTTCAGCCCCACCAGCGCCTTCATCGCGAGGCTCTGGAATTCCGACTGCGCGCCCGCGCCGATCATCGCCATCGTGTCGGACCCTTTGGGCGCCAGGTGGCGCGCGACCATCGCCGAGGTGGCCGCCGTCCTGAGCGCGGTAAGCACGGTCATCTCCGACAGCAGCACCGGATAGCCGTTGCCGACATTCGCCAGCAGCCCAAAGGCGGTGACGGTCTGCAATCCGGCCTTGGTGTTCTTGGGATGGCCGTTGACGTACTTGAATCCGTAGACCTCGCCATCGGAGGTGGGCATCAGCTCGATCACCCCCTCCTCGGAATGCGAGGCGATGCGCGGGGTCTTGTCAAACAGGTTCCAGCGGCGGAAATCGGCCTCGATATACTCGGCCAGGCCGCGCAACATCGGTTCCATGCCGATATGGTGGACGAGTTTCATCATGTGATCGACCGAGACGAAGGGCACGTAGGCCTTCTCGGAGGGGGCGATTGTCATGGGGCTTTCCTCAGTTATAGGCGCGGGTCACGCGGTCAAAGACGCGACGACCGAGCGCCGAGGCGGCGAGATCGACCATCACCTGCGCGGTGCGGCCGCGGTCGTCGAGAAACGGGTTCAGCTCTACCAGGTCGAGCGAGGTGAGAAGGCCGCTGTCGCAGACCATCTCCATCACCAGATGCGCCTCGCGGATGGTGGCGCCGCCGGGTACGGTGGTGCCCACGGCAGGCGCGAAGGAGGGATCGAGAAAATCCACGTCGAGCGAGACATGGAGCGCGCCCTGCGCCTTCTCGACATCCTCCAGGAATTCGGCCAGCGGGCGGGCGATGCCGCGCTCGTCAATCTCGCGCATGTCATGGGTGCGGATCGCGGTTCCGGCGAGGGTTTCGCGTTCCGCGCCATCGACCGAGCGCAGCCCGATCATGCAGATATTCTCCTGCGGTACCGGGTTGGCCACGGGTGGGAAGCCGTGAAACCCCGCGCGCCCGGTGACATAGCCGATGGGCGTGCCGTGCAGGTTGCCAGAGCCGGTGGTCTGCGGCGTGTGGATGTCGCTATGCGCGTCGAGCCACAGGACGAATTGCGGACGTCCCTGCGCGGCGGCGCGGTTGGCCACCCCGGCGATGGAGCCGAGAGACAGGCTGTGGTCGCCGCCAAGAAAGATGGGAAGACCCTGCGCCGCAGCGCTTTCTCCGACTTGTGCGAGGGCCGCGGTCCAGCCTGCGGTCTCGGCCGGGGCGTGGACATGGGGGGGCATGTCGGGCGAGGCGGTGGCGTCGTGCGGGGCCACGTTGCCCAGATCGTGCACGGTGAGACCGAGCTCGGCAAGCTGCCCGGCAAGGCCGGCGGTGCGGTAGGCATCGGGGCCCATCAGACAGCCACGCCGGGCCTTGCCACTGTCCACCGGCGCGCCGACAAGCAGGATATCCTTGGGGGGCATGCGCGTCTCCTTCCGTGTCTTTGCAAAGGGTTTGGCTCCGAATCGGGTTGATTTGAAGCGGGTATTTTGCACTTATCGGGCGCGATCCCTTCGAAACGAACGTAAAAGGCTTCGATATGGACGATACAGACCGGCGCCTGCTCTCGGCGCTGCGCCACGATGCGCGTGCCTCGCTCTCCGATCTCGCGCTCGGCCTCGGCGTATCGCGCACCACCGTGCGCGCGCGGATCGAGCGGCTTCAGGCCAAGGGCGAAATCGTCGGCTTCACCGTGGTGCTCCGCGGCGACACGCTGCGCGACCCGGTGCGCGGGCTGATGATGCTGGGGATCGAGGGGCGCGGCACCGAGCGGATCATCCGCCAGTTGGGCGGGCTTTCGGCGGTGCGGGCGATCCATACCACCAACGGGCGCTGGGATCTGATCGTGGAGATCGGCACCGACACGCTGGAGGCGCTCGACCGGGTGCTGGCACAGATCCGCCGCTTCGACGGGATTGCGAGTTCCGAGACCAGCCTGCTGCTCAACACGTGGAAATCGGGGGGGTAGGGGCGTCGGTTGGCTTCGAGCGGACCGTTGCCGCCTGATCCCAACGCGCGGCCTGCCCGACGCCGCATCAGGCCAACCACCCTCTTTCCCCGACAGTCAGCGTGCGCGCAGCGCCAGCACCCAGATCACGGCGAGGGCAAGCGAGGCGAGCATGTTCCAGCTTGCCATCGACAGGCTCCACATCTCCCACGGCACCTCGTCGCAGCGCACCAGTGGCGCGGCCATGATCTGGTCAAACAGCGCCTCGCTGCTCATGCCGTCCACCGGGCCGCCAGAGCAATCGGCGGGCCCCAGCCACCAGCCGCGCTCGACGCCCGTGTGGTAGCCGCCGATGACCGCCGTGGTGAGCGCCGCCAGCGCCCCGAGCGCCGCCATCAGCGTGGGCCACGCCACCAGCGCCACCAGCCCGAGACCGATGGCGATTCCATGTGGCCAGCGCTGCCAGATGCACAGCTTGCACGGCGCCATGCCGCCCAGGTGCTGGAACGCCAGCGCGCCCAGCAAGAGCGCGGCGGAGCCACCGGCGGCGAGGAGGATGAGGGTTTTCTGTCGGGTCATGGCATCACAGGTAGCGCGTGAGGTAAAAGCCGCCAAACAGCAGCACGACAAAGACGATGGTCAGAAGCCCGAGACGGCGCTCGATGAAGTCGCGGATCGGTGCGCCGAACTTCCACAACAGCCCCGCCACGAGGAAGAAGCGCAGCGCGCGCGCGAGGATCGACGTGGCGATGAACGTAGCCAGCGGCATCCCCGTCCAGCCCGACATGATGGTGATGACCTTGTAGGGAAAGGGGGTGACGCCCGCCGTCAGCACCGCCCAGAAGCCGAAATCGTTGAACCGCGTGTTGAACGCATCCATTGCCTCGCCCTTGCCGAGGGCGGCGAGGATCGGCTGTCCGATGCTGTCATAGGCGAAGGCGCCGATGGCATAGCCCAGCATTCCCCCCAACACCGACGAGACCAGCGCAACGGCGGCGATGAGCCACGCCCGCGAGGGCCGCGCGAGGATCATCGGAATCATCAGCACATCGGGCGGGATCGGAAACACCGAGCTTTCGGCAAAGGAGACGACGGCCAGAACCCACAGCGCACGCGGGTGGTCTGCCATGCGGATCGTCCAGTCGTAGAGCGCGCGCAGCATCGGTTGTCCTCGGGATCGGTTGCGCCGAAACAGCATGGCGGCCCGGTGCCGTCAAGCTCTTTTACAGGTGCACGCAGCCTCTGGACGAGGGCCGCGGGCTCGGCTAGAGACAGGTCAGACGCGGGTGTGGCGGAATGGTAGACGCGAGGGTCTCAAACACCCTTTCCGCAAGGAGTGTCGGTTCGAGTCCGACCACCCGCACCATTCTTTACTGGCCTGCCGCCTTCGGCTACTTGAGGCCGGGGGACCACGCTCCCCTTGAAAGAAAAAAGACGGCACCCGTGCGCCGCCTTGCCGTCATTTCAGGCCTATGATCGCCTACCGGCCCCAGGTCCGCACCGGGCCGCAATCCATGTGCACGAAATCCGAGCGCGAATACTTGCCCACGCCGCCGCCCCGACAGGCCAGTGCGGCGCGGTACATCTGATCGACCGAGCGGCTGCCGAGGCGCAGGTCGGCCGCTTGGCCGATAATATGACGCGAATTCTTGGCCACCCCGCTGGAGCGGCGGCGCAGCATGGCGTTGGTCTTCGGACTGCGATAACCGCTGAGCAGCGTGAACGGCTCGGTCACGTCGAGCAGGCTGTGGCTGGCGGTCATGATGTCGACGGTGCGGCGGTCGATCACGCGGGTCTGGTCGGTACGCCAGTCACGCATGAAAAGTGTGATTTCGTTGAGCGCCTCGGGGATATAATCGCCCTCGATCCAGTAGATCGTGTCGAGCCGCTCGCCGGTGCGTGGCGACACCATTCGGAGCCGCCGGATATCGCCGGCACCGCGCAGGAAACCGGCCGCGTTGGTGAAGGTCGGGGCCGCGGTAACCGCCGCCGCGGCGAACGCCGCAAGTACGCCGCGCCGTGTCATCCCAGTCGAGCTGAAGTCTGTCATTGCCTAGAGCGCCTGTCCCACGTTTTTCTTTGGGCCGCTTTGCGCGACCCGTGTTGTCCCCAGATGCACAAGGTTATGGCATATCGAGAATCATCAACCAACCCCCGATTCAACACATTTCGCCGGACGCAAGGGTCTCGGCGGGATTTCGCGCATCTTTGCGAGATGCGTGGCCAAAATGCGACCCTGCCGCCCGATCATCGCCGCTTCACGCCGATTTTCTCGACTGTGACGCGAAAGTGTTAGGGTAGAATTGAGATGTTTCCATATTATTGGCTATAATTTCGTTGGCTGACATGAAGTTGGCTGACATGAAGATGACCGGTTCGGTCGAAGGGGGTTGAGATGCCAGAGGGTTTGTCTCGCGCGTGGCTGGGGATCGGGCTCGGCCTATGGCTGGCGGGGGCCACCGGCGCGGCGGCGCTGGCCGAGGGCACGCCGGCTGCCTTGCCGAAGGTGATCCCGGCGGTGATGGCAGGGGCTATGGCCAAGGCGCTCGACGCCGCACGCGACTCGGCCTTCCGTCAGGCCGTGGCCGACGCGGCGGGCAGCGACCGCGACCTCGCGGAATTCTATCGCGAGACCGACTATCGCCCGGTTTGGACAGGCGATGCCGCCACCCACCGCGCGCGGCGCGCGGCGCTCTTGCGCGCGCTGGACGATGCGGCGCTGCACGGGTTGCCAGAAGGGGGGTACGGCCGCGCCGCGTTGCTGGCGCGTATGGCCGATATCCGCTCGACGCGCGAGATGGGCGAGGTCGAGGTGGCGCTGAGCCGTGCCTACCTCGCCTATGCGCGCGACGTGCAGTCCGGCGTGCTGGTGCCGGGCCGCGTGGACAGCGACATCAAGCGCAGCGTGCCGCGGCGGGCGGCGGGCGCGCTGTTGGCGGACATCATGCAGGGCGATCCGCGCGCGGTGCTGCGCGCGCTGCCGCCACAGACCAACGCGTATCGCCGCCTGATGAAGGAACGGCTGCGGCTGGAGGGGGTAATCGCGCAGGGAGGCTGGGGCCCGGTCGTGTCCGGCGGCAAGCTCGAGCCGGGCGACACCGGCGCGGCGGTGATCGCGCTGCGCGATCGGCTGGTCGCGAAGGGATACCTCGCGCGCAGCGCAACGGCGCGGTTCGATGGCCGTATTCAGGCGGCCGTGCAGGCGTTCCAGGCCGATAACGGGCTGACGATCGACGGGATCGCCGGACCTTCGACCATCGCCGCGCTCAACGCCTCGCCCGAGGACCGGCTCGCGTCGGTGATCGTGGCGATGGAGCGTGAACGCTGGCTTCCCGCCGAGCGCGGTGCGCGCCACATCCTTGTCAACCTGACCGATTTCAGCGCGCGAATCGTCGATAATGACCGTGTCACCTTCGAGACGCGCGCGGTGGTCGGCAAGAACGCGGGCGGTCGGCGCACCCCGGAGTTCTCCGACGAGATGGAGCACATGATCGTCAACCCGACCTGGCACGTGCCCCGGTCGATCACGGTCAAGGAATACCTGCCCAAGATGCAGGTCAACAGCAACGCCGCGGGGCACTTGCGGCTCTATGACAGCCGCGGTCGCGTGGTGCCCCGCAGCGCGGTGAATTTCAACGCCTACACGGCGCGCAATTTCCCGTTCTCGCTCAAGCAGCCGCCGTCGAACAGGAACGCGCTGGGGCTGGTCAAGTTCATGTTCCCCAATAAATACAACATCTACCTGCACGACACGCCGGAAAAACAGCTTTTCAACAGCGACAAGCGCGATTTCAGCCACGGCTGCATCCGGTTGCAACAGCCCTTCGAATTCGCCTACAGGCTGCTGGCCGCGCAGGAGGACGATCCCAAAGGCCGGTTCCGGGCGGCGCTCAACAGCGGACGCGAGACGCAGATCAACCTCGAACAGCACGTGCCGGTGCACCTGATCTACCGCACCGCGATCACCCGCGCAGGCGGACGCACGCAGTATCGCAACGACGTCTACGGGCGCGATGCGCGGATCTGGCAGGCGCTGGAGCGGGCAGGGGTTTCGCTGCGCACGCATCGGGGCTAAATACCTCTTCGACAGAAGAGGTGGCGCATGTCCTACAGTATCGAAGAGGTGGCCCGCGCGCTCGGGGCGCGCGCGTTCGGGGCGACGGAGATCGCGGTGGACGGCGTGGCCGAACCCGCCGATGCCGGCCCCGCCGATCTCGCCCTGGCGATGAATCCCGACTATGCCGAGGGGCTGGCGCAGGGCCGCGCGCGCGCCGCGGTGGTCTGGGACGGGGCCGACTGGCAGGCGATGGGGCTCGAGGCGGCGCTGGTTGCGCCGCGCCCGCGCTACGTGATGTCCGGGCTGACAAAACTGCTCGATCCCGGGCAGGGCTGGGGCGGCGGCATCCACCCCTCGGCGGTGATCGACCCCGGGGCCGAGCTTGCCCCCGACGTGGCGGTGGGGCCGCTCGCCGTGATCTGCGGCGGTGCGCGCATCGGCGCGGGATCGGTGATCGGCCCCCAGGCATTTGTCGGCAGCGATGCTGTGCTGGGCGAGGGCGCATTCCTGCGCGAGGGCGTGCGCATCGGCGCGCGGGTGCGCATCGGCGCGCGATTCATCGCGCAGCCGGGCTGCGTGGTGGGCGGTGACGGGTTCTCCTATGTCACCCCCGAAACCTCGGCGGTCGAGCAGGGGCGCGCCACGCTGGGCGATATCGACGGGGCGCAGGCGCAGAGCTGGACCCGCATCCATTCGCTGGGCAGCGTCACCATCGGCGACGACGTGGAGCTTGGCGCCAACTGCACCATCGACCGCGGCACAATCCGCGACACGGCGGTGGGCGACGGCACCAAGATAGACAACCTGGTGATGATCGGCCACAATGTCATTGTCGGGCGCGATTGCCTGCTATGCGGGCTGGTGGGGATCGCCGGATCGACGCGGATCGGCAACAACGTGGTGCTCGCGGGCAAGACCGGCGTGAGCGACAACATCTTCATCGGCGACAACGTCATCACCGGCGGCGGCACCATCGTTCTGTCCAATATCCCCGCCGGGCGGATGATGCTGGGCTATCCGGCGATGAAGATGGAAACCACGGTAGAGGTGTTCAAGGGTTTTCGCCGCCTGAAAAGATTGTTCGAAGATGTCTCCGGCCTTAAAAAAACCGTTACAGACCTGTCGCAGAAGAGCTGAGACAGCCCCGCCGGGGCGCAAACGGAAAGACCACGCCATGAGCAGCATTCAGGATCGTGTCATAGAGATCATCGCCGAACAGGCGGTGCTGGAACCCGCCGATGTCACCCTCGACAGCACGCTGGAGGATCTGGGCATCGACAGCCTCGGACTGGTCGAGAGCATCTTCGCCATCGAGGAGGCGTTCGATATCTCGGTGCCGTTCAACGCCAACGAGCCGGAAAAGAGCGATTTCGACATCTCCTCGGTCCGCGCCATCGTCGCGGGCATCGACCGGCTGATCGCGGAGCAGTCGTGACGCGCGTCGTCATCACCGGGGCGGGCACGATCAACCCCCTCGGTGCCGATGTGCCCGCAACGCTGGAGGCCATGCGCGAAGGGCGCTGCGGCATCGGCGAGCTGGAGTTCCGCGATGTCGAGCGGCTGTCCATCCGTATCGGCGGGCAGGTGCGCGGCTACGATCCCGAAACGGTGTTCAACCGCCAGCAACTGGCGCTCTACGACCGGTTCACGCAGTTCACGCTGGTGGCCGCCCGGCAGGCGATCGCGCAGGCGGGGCTTGACTTCAAGGGCGAGCTGGCGGCGCGGGCGGGCGTGATCCTGGGCAATTCCGGCGGTGGCATGACCACGCTCGACGACAATTACCGCTCGGTCTACGAGGAGGGCAAGAACCGCGTCCATCCCTTTGTCGTGCCGAAGCTGATGAACAACGCCGCCGCCTCGCACCTGTCGATGGAGTTCAATCTCAAGGGCCCGACCTTCACCGTCTCCACCGCCTGTGCGTCGTCCAACCACGCGATGGCACAGGCGTTCCAGATGGTGCATGGCGGCATCACGCCGGTGATGGTCACCGGCGGGTCGGAATCCATGCTGTGTTTCGGCGGGGTCAAGGCGTGGGAGGGGCTGCGCGTCATGAGCCGCGATGCCTGCCGCCCGTTCTCGGCCAACCGAAACGGCATGGTGCAGGGCGAGGGCGCGGCGGTCTATATCTTCGAGGAGCTGGAGCACGCCAGGAAACGCGGCGCGGAAATCCTTGCCGAGGTGATCGGCTTTGCCATGACCTCGGACGCTGCCGATATCGTCATGCCCTCCAAGCAGGGCGCGGCGCGGGCGATGGCGGGCGCGCTGCGCGATGCGCGGGTGGACCGCGAAGAGGTGGGCTATATCAATGCCCACGGCACCGGCACCGCCGCCAACGACAAGACCGAATGCGCGGCGGTGGCCGATGTGTTCGGGGCCCATTCCGACCGGTTGATGATCTCGTCCACCAAGTCGATGCACGCCCACCTTATCGGCGCGACCGGCGCGGTCGAGCTTCTGGCTTGCATCATGGCGCTGCGCGACGGGGTGATCGCGCCGACCATCGGCTACGAGGAGCCGGACCCGGAATGCGCGCTCGACGTGGTGCCCAACGAGGCGCGCGAGGCACGCGTCGAAGTGGCGCTGTCGAACGCCTTTGCCTTTGGCGGGCTGAACGCGGTGCTGGCGCTCAGGCGGTTTGCCTGAGCGCCATCGCCCAGCGCGTTACTTGTCCAGCGTCGAGGCCGCATCATAGGCCGCGGTAAACCCCGAGAGCGAGATGTCGATGGTCACGGTCTTGTCGGGCGCCTGCGCCGGAACGATCTCGATCTGGGCCTGCGCGCCCTTCTTGAGCGCCTCGATTTCGGGCCCAGTGAGCCCGATTCGCGAGAAACAGCCGCCCATCGTGCAGAACGAGTACGCGTAGCTCTTGGCCTTGCCGCCATCGACCGAGAGCTTCATCTCTTCCGTGAGCAGCGTGCCGAGCGGCACGGCGACGGTGGCACCTGCCGCGATGTTGCCGGCCCCTTCGAGGCGGTAGAGCGTGAATTCGGCCACCGGGTTGCCCTCGGCCTCGGTCAGAAGCTGATACATCTGACACAGGTCCTCGCCGCCCTCGTTGGGGAAGCAGCGTACCGACCAGTCGTCGTGGGTTTCCTTGATATAGGCCTGTTTTTCCTCTGCGACCTCGCGCCCGGTGTCGAGCCCGGCCGCCGGGGCCGATGGCTCCGCGCCCGCGTCGCCACCCGCGCCCGCGTCACCGGTTGCTGCCGCGCCGTCGGTGGTGGTTGCGCCGGAGGTTCCGCCGTCCGTGGTGACCTTGTCGTCCGTGGTGGTCTCTTGTGCGCCCGCCGCGGTCGAGAGCGCGAGAAGCGCGGTCAGGGACAGGTGGAGCAGGGTTTTGGTCATGTCTTCCCCTTCGAGTCTGTACAGATTCACGATGTTGCCTCTAGCACGGCGATGTAGGACTGTCAGGGTGAAATCGCACGCGGTGACAGCGGAGCCTTGCCGAAAACCTCGCCCGGCGCGATGGTCTCGAAGCCATGATTGCGAAGCAGGGGTGACCTGAAAAGACGAGAAAGAGGCCGCAAGGCCCCTTTCCGGTTTTCTCCCCGTCGGACTGGCCGACTTAGTCATTGATTGGGACGCTAGGGCACAACCGGCATTCCGTCAACAGTCCAGTTGCCGAGGCTTGGAAAAACCTGCGAAAAAAAGGCCGCGCCCTGGGCGCGGCCAGTCTGACAGGGAGGAAATGCCCGGCCCCAGAGGACATTCGGCGCCGGACATGCTTTCAGACTGGCACGGAAGGGTTAATTTTGTATGGTCACAGCGTGACGATTTCTGGACGGGGAGTGCAGGGCACGTGAGGGGCGCGATTTTCACCGGGGGCGGCGGGCCCGATTATGCCACGCCGCAGGAGATGTTGCTCAAATACGGCAACCGGCACGGGCTTATCGCCGGGGCCACCGGCACCGGCAAGACGGTGACGCTGCAGATCCTGGCCGAGGGGTTCTCGGACGCGGGCGTGCCGGTGATCCTGTCGGATATCAAGGGCGACGTATCGGGCATGGCCGTCCCGGGCAGCCCCGATCACAAGCTGCACGCGGCGTTCACGTCGCGGGCCGAAAAGATCGGCTTTGACGCCTACCGCTATGACAGCTTCCCGGTGATCTTCTGGGACATCTTCGGCGCGCAGGGCCACCCGATGCGTACCACCGTGTCGGAGATGGGGCCGCTGCTGCTGTCGCGGCTGATGGGGCTTTCGGATGCGCAGGAGGGGGTGCTCAACATCGCCTTTCGCGTGGCCGACGAAGAGGCGTTGCCGTTGCTCGATCTCAAGGACTTGCAGGCGCTCCTGACCTTCGTGGGCGAGAACGCCGACGATCTGTCGCTGCGCTATGGCAACGTGGCCTCCGCCTCTGTGGGGGCGATCCAGCGCGCGCTTCTTGTGCTCGAAAACCAGGGCGGCGCACATTTTTTCGGCGAACCGGCGCTGGCGCTCGACGATCTCATGCGTGTGACGCCCGAGGGGCGCGGTCATGTCAACATCCTCGCCGCCGACAAGCTGGTCCAATCGCCGCGGCTCTACGCCACCTTTCTCCTGTGGCTGTTGTCGGAACTGTTCGAGCAACTGCCCGAGGTGGGCAACCCCGACAAGCCGCGGCTCGTGTTCTTCTTTGACGAGGCGCATCTCTTGTTCGACGACGCGCCCAAGGCGCTCGTTGACAAGGTAGAGCAGGTGGCGCGGCTGATCCGCTCCAAGGGGGTGGGGGTGTATTTCATCACCCAGAACCCCGACGACGTGCCCGAGGACATCCTCGGCCAGCTTGGCAACCGGTTCCAGCACGCGCTGCGCGCCTTTACCGCGCGCGACCAGAAGGCGCTGAAACGCGCCGCCGAGACCTACCGCCCCAACCCGCGCTTCGACACCGCCGGGGCGATCCGCGACGTGGGCACCGGCGAGGCGGTAACCTCGCTCTTGCAGGACAAGGGCGTGCCGGGCGTGGTCGAGCGCACGCTCATCCGCCCGCCCGCCACGCAACTCGGTCCTTGCGATGCCGCGACGCGCCGCGACGTGATCGCCGCCTCGCCGGTGGCCGGGAAATACGAGGCCGCGCTCGACCGGCGCTCGGCCTTCGAGCTGCTCGCCGCCCGCGCCGAGGCCGCGGCGAAGGCGGCCGAGGCGGCGGACCCCGCCGAAGCCGAAGCGGAAGAGGAGACGCGCGAGTTCCGTGCCGCACGCCGGTACTCGGGCGGCGCGCGGGCCGGACGTACCCGGCGCGGTGCCGCAACCGAGAGCCTTGGCGGCGCCATCGCCTCGGCGGTGGTCAAGGAGCTGCGGGGCACCACCGGACGGCGCATCGTGCGCGGCATCCTCGGCGGGCTGTTTCGCGGGCGCTGAGGGCGGGGCGGTTTGGCCTGTAGCGGCCGTTGAGCCGCGCCGCGCCGGGGGCAAGGAACCGAATGGCTGCTCCAGACCATAGCGCCGCTTCGCGCCCGCCGCGCCCCCAAGCCACCCGTCAGGCCACCGCAGGGGCCGGATCACGGCCCCCAGGTCAGGTCTCGCGTTGCCAGGTCGTCGCGCAGCGCGGCATAGATCCGCTTGGCGATGCGGATGCGCCGGGGCCGCAGCGCCGGTGTCTCGACCCGGATCAGCGCCTCGATCCCCAGAAAGAACGGCAGCACCAGCCGCCGCTCGGCCTCGGTGAGGGCAAACGCCTCGACAAAGGCATCGCGCATCCCCTCATCCACGCCGCACCACATGCGCCCCGAGGGGCAGACGCCGCGCCGCGCTATGTGCATCAGGAACCGCGCGATATCCTTGAGCACGGGCATCCGCCCCGAGCCGCCGGTGTCGATGCCGGTGAGCGTCCGGCCATTCACCAACAGGTTGTTGGGGTGAAAATCGCCGTGGCAGATCGCCACCCGCCAGTCGGTCCCGTCGATGCGCCCGGCGATGCGGTCGATTCCGGCGAGAATACCGGCCTCGATCTCGCGCAGCGCCGGGAAGGGCTGGCCATCTGCCGTCCGTTCGGCGCGGGCAAGCCAGCCTGCGCAGCGCGCCGCGCGCCAGCCCTCCGATACATCCGTGTAGCGCCGCAGCCATGCGGCGGCGGGCGCGAGCCGCGCCGCGCGC
>JADQCC010000071.1:34357-42534 GCA_016278295.1 Roseovarius sp.
CCGCGCGCAGCCGCGTCACACGGTCGAGCAGCGGTGTTCCGGGCGCACACTCCATCACCACGACGTGTAGCTCGGGCAGAAAGGCCAGCGGCTCGGCGGTGCGGAACCGCACACCCTGCATGTAGGGCCAGATGCGGCACGCCTCCTGCCATTCACGCGCCTGCATCTCGGCGGTCTCGGATGTGGCGAGGCGAAAGATCGCGTCGCGCCCCTGCCAGGTTCCGGCATGGATGCGGCGCTTGCCCGGAACGTGACGGATGAGCGCGCCGATCTCGGCACCGTCGGGCAGATCGCTCTCGGCGGGCAGGGCGGGCTGGGAGGCGGGATCGCTCATGCGGTCGAGTTTTTCCCACCCCCGCGGGGGCGTCAACCGAATTGCACAGCCGCCCGCCCGCCGCTATGGTCGAGCCCTGAAATCAGGCAGCGGGAGCACGGCATGGCAGAGACACCGGTCACGGAGCTGAGCTTCGAGCAGGCGATGGCCGAGCTCGAGGATGTGGTCGGCCGCCTCGAACGGGGCGACGTTGCGCTCGACGAGTCGATCAAGCTCTACGAGCGGGGCGCGGCGCTCAAGAAACGCTGCGAGACAAAGCTGAAGGAAGCCGAGGAAAAGGTCGCGGCCATCACGCTCGATGCCGAGGGCAACCCGACGGGCACGGCGCCGGTCGAGGGACCGTGATGTCCGACGGCCTCGCGGATCACCGCGCGGCGCTCGCGCTCGACGCCGAGCTTGCACTGGCCCCGATCGAAACCGCCCTCGCTGCGCAGGACGGGCCGGTCGCGGATGCGATGCGCTACGCGGTGCAGGGCGGCAAGGCCATTCGCGCCGTTCTGGTGATGGAGGGCGCGCTGCTCTTCGGGATAGAGCGGGTCATGTCCGCACCCGCCGCGGCGGCGATCGAGGCGATCCATGCCTACTCGCTCATTCATGACGACCTGCCCTGCATGGACGATGACGACATGCGGCGCGGCAAGCCAACCGTCCACCGCAAGTGGGACGAGGCAACGGCGGTGCTGGCCGGCGACGCCTTGCAGGCGCTGGCATTCGAGCTGTTATGCGCGACAGCCTGCCCCGATACCGCCCGGCTGGCGCTGGTGCGGGGCCTGGCGCGCGCCGCCGGTGTCGGCGGCATGGTGGGCGGCCAGGCGCAGGACATCGCCGCCGAGAGCGCGGCCACGCCGCTTGCCCTCGACGAGATCACCCGGCTTCAGGCGGGCAAGACCGGCGCGCTTATCTGCTGGGCGGCGACGGCGGGGGCGGTGATGGCGCAGGCCCCGGCGTCGCGCGTCCGCGCGCTCCAGACCTATGGCGAATGCCTCGGCCTCGCCTTCCAGATCGCCGATGACATTCTCGATGTCGAGGGCGACGCGGTGATGACCGGCAAGGCCGTGGGCAAGGATGCCGCCGCGGGCAAGGCCACGTTCGTGTCGCTGCTCGGCCTCGGCGCGGCGCGCCGCCGCGCCACGAGCCTTGTGGACACCGCCTGTGACGCCCTATCTGTATTCGGCGAGGAGGCGCAAAGCTTGCAGGCGCTCGCGCGCTTCGTTATCTCGCGCCAGAATTGATGAACCCCGGGGAGGGGCCCGATGTCCGAGACTCCGAGCACACCGCTTCTCGACCAGGTACACATACCGTCCGACCTCAAGCGGCTGAGCGACGCGGAGTTGCAGCAGCTTGCCCGCGAGCTGCGGACCGAGACCATCGCGGCTGTGTCGGAAACCGGCGGTCATCTCGGTGCGGGGCTCGGGGTGGTGGAATTGACCGTGGCGCTGCACCACGTGTTCGATGCGCCGCGCGACAAGATCATCTGGGACGTTTCGCACCAGAGCTATCCGCACAAGATCCTGACCGGTCGCCGCGACCGCATCCGCACCCTGCGACAGAAGGGGGGGCTGTCGGGCTTCACCAAGCGGTCGGAATCGCCCTATGATCCGTTCGGCGCGGCGCATTCGTCCACCTCGATCAGCGCCGCATTGGGCTTTGCCGTGGCGCGCGACCTCGGCGGTGCCTGCGATACCGGCCACGGCGACGCCATCGCGGTGATCGGCGATGGCGCGATGTCGGCGGGCATGGCCTTCGAGGCATTGAACAACGCGGGCCACCTGAAAAAGCGGCTCATCGTCATTCTCAACGACAACGAGATGTCCATCGCCCCCCCGGTGGGAGCCCTGTCGTCCTACCTCTCGCGGCTCTACGCGGGCGCACCGTTCCAGGATTTCAAGGCCGCCGCCAAGGGCGCGATCTCGATGCTGCCGTCGCCCTTCCAGGAGGGCGCGCGCCGCGCCAAGGACATGCTCAAGGGGCTCGCCGTGGGCGGCACGCTGTTCGAGGAGCTGGGCTGCAGCTACGTTGGCCCCATCGACGGCCACGATCTCGATCAGCTCCTTCCCGTGCTGCGCACCGTCAAGGCGCGGGCCACCGGTCCGATGCTGATCCATGTGCTGACAAAAAAGGGCAAGGGCTATGCCCCCGCCGAGAGCGCGCGCGACGGCGGCCATGCCACGGCCAAGTTCGATCTCGTCACCGGCAAGCAGAAGAAGACGCCGTCGAACGCGCCCAGCTACACCCGCGTCTTTGCCGAGTCGCTCCTGGCCGAGGCCGCCGACGATCCGCGCATCTGCGCCATCACCGCCGCCATGCCCGACGGCACCGGGCTCGACCTCTTCGCCGAGCGCTACCCGTCGCGGCTCTTCGACGTCGGTATCGCCGAGCAGCACGCGGTAACCTTCTCCGCCGGGCTCGCGGCGGGGGGGATGCGGCCGTTCTGTGCGCTCTATTCCACCTTTCTGCAACGCGGCTACGATCAGGTCGTGCACGACGTCGCGATCCAGCGCCTGCCGGTGCGATTCGCCATTGACCGCGCCGGGCTCGTGGGCGCCGATGGCGCGACCCATGCGGGCAGCTTCGACATCACCTTTCTCGCGACCCTGCCCGGCTTCGTGGTGATGGCCGCCGCCGACGAGGCTGAACTCAGGCACATGGTCGCCACCGCCGCGCGCCACGATAGCGGCCCCATCGCGTTCCGCTATCCGCGCGGCGAGGGCACCGGCATCGAGATGCCAGAGCGCGGCACCCCGCTGGAGATCGGCCGCGGCCGCATCGTGCAGGACGGGGCCGACGTGGCGATCCTGTCCTTCGGCACGCGGCTGTCCGAGGTCATGACCGCCTGCGAATCGTTGCGCGCGCGCGGCATCACCCCCACCGTGGCCGATGCCCGCTTCGCCAAGCCACTCGACGCCGGGATGATCCTCGACCTTGTGGCACGACACGATGCCCTGATCACCATCGAGGAGGGGGCCATCGGCGGATTCGGCAGCCATGTCAGCCACCTGCTGGCCGAATCCGGCGTCTTCGACACCGGGTTCAAGTTCCGCTCGATGGTGCTCCCGGATATTTTCATCGACCAGGCGAGCCCCGCCGACATGTATGCCACCGCCCGGCTTTCCGCCGCCGATATCGAGGCGCGGGTGCTGGAGGTGATGGGCCTGGGACAGGTGCGGGACAAGCGCGCCTGACGGTCCGGGCCCGGTCACACGAAAGGAGCGTTCCAATGATCCGTCTCCTCGCCCTCTGTCTCGCCCTCGCGCTCGGCGCGCCCGCCCACGCGCTCGACACCAGCGCCGGGCCGGTCACCGTCACCCGCATGATCGCCGGGCTCGACGAACCCTGGGCTCTCGGCTTCCTGCCCGGCGGCGGCGTCCTCATCACCGAACGGGACGGGCGGCTGCTGCTGCACCGCGATGGCGAGACGCGCGCGGTCGCCGGTGTTCCGACGGTGGCCGCGATCGGGCAGGGCGGGTTGCTCGACCTGCTGGTGCCGCGCGATTTCGCGACCACACGCACGCTGTTCTTCACCTATGCCAAACCCCAGCCAAACGGCGCCGGCACGGCGGTGGCGCGGGCCCGGCTCTCGCAGGACGGCCAGAGGCTAGAGGATTGGCGCGTGATCTTCGAGCTGACCCCGGGATCCTCGGGCGGGCGGCATTTCGGCTCGCGCCTCGTCGAGGGCGCGGACGGCACCCTCTACGCCACCATCGGCGAGCGCGGCGACCGTCCCTCGGCGCAGGACCTCGCGCGCGAGAACGGCTCGGTGATCCGCATCGCCCGCGATGGTACGATCCCGGCGGACAACCCGTTCACCGACACGCAGGGCGCACAACCCGCCATCTGGTCCTGGGGTCACCGCAACCCGCAGGGCGCGGCGCGCGGCGCGGACGGCACGATCTGGGTGGTCGAGCACGGGGCCCAGGGCGGTGACGAGATCAACCGCATCCGCCGTGGCGCCAATTACGGCTGGCCGGTGATCTCCTACGGGCGCCACTACTCGGGGGCCAGGATCGGCGAGGGCACCCACAAGGCGGGCATGGAACAACCCGCATTCTACTGGGATCCGTCCATCGCGCCCTCGGGGATGATGATCTACTCGGGCCGTCTCTGGCCCGAATGGCGCGGCCACTTCTTCGTGGGCTCGCTCAAGTTCGGGCTGATCTCGCATCTCGCGGGCACGCCCCTGCGCGAGGTCGAGCGGCTGACATCGCCCGAAACGGCGCGCGTGCGCGACATCCGCGAGGCCCCCGACGGCTCGATCTGGTTTCTCAGCGTCGGCAATGGCGCCGCCTACCGGATGACGCCGCGCTGATCTTCTTCTTGGCCGAAATACCCCGGGGGCGTGGGGGCTGGTCCCCACAGGGGGCGTCACTGCATCCTGAGCGCCCCGTCGAGGCGGATCACCTCGCCGTTGAGATAGCCGCACTCGACGATGAACCGCGCCAGCCGCGCATATTCGTCCGGGTCGCCCAGCCGCTTGGGGAATGTCACCTCGGCGGCGAGGCTGTCCTGCACGTCCCCAGGCAGGCCGCGCATCATCGGCGTGGCGAAGATGCCCGGCGCGATCGCCATGACGCGGATGCCCTCGCGCGCGAGATCCCGCGCCATCGGCAGCGTCAGCCCCACGATCCCGCCCTTCGAGGCGGCATAGGCGGCCTGGCCCTTTTGCCCGTCAAAGGCGGCGATGGACGCGGTGTTGACGATCACCCCGCGCGCGTCATCGTCGCCGGGGGCGTTCGCGGCCATCTCGGCGGCGGCGAGACGGCCGACGTTGAACGTGCCCACGAGGTTGATATCGACGGTGCGGCGAAAGGCGTCCAGCGGGTGCGGCCCGTCGCGGCCCAGCGTCTTGGCCCCGGTGGCGATGCCCGCGCAATTCACCGCCACGGTGATCCGGCCCATCGCCGCCTTCGCCTGCGCGATGGCGGCGGCGACCGACGCCTCGTCGGTCACGTCCGTCGCGGCGAAATGCGCGCCGATTTCGGCGGCGACGGCCTGCCCGCGCTCCGCATCGCGATCGAGCAGCGTCATCTGCGCGCCCAGCGCCCGGAAATGGCGGGCCGTCGCCTCGCCAAGGCCCGAGGCCCCGCCGGTAACGATCGCGGCTGTGTCTGTCATGCGCATGAGGGGCCTCCCGCAGTAAATGAACACCTGTTCAGATACAGCGCCCCGCCGCGCCTGTCAAAACACTTCGGCACAGTCCGAGATTGCCTTTGCGAGCATGTCCGACTAGGGCTGAAAAGAGCGGCAACACAAGGGAGGCGACGATGCGCACGAAAGCGGCGGTAGCGATGGAGGCGGGCAAGCCTCTGGAGATCATGGAGGTCAATCTCGACGGCCCCAGGGCAGGCGAGGTGCTCGTGGAAATCAAGGCCACGGGCCTCTGTCACACCGACGAATTCACCCGCTCGGGCGACGATCCCGAGGGGATTTTCCCCGCCATTCTCGGCCACGAGGGCGCGGGCGTGGTGATCGAGGTGGGCGAGGGGGTGACAAGCCTCGAAGTGGGCGATCACGTGATCCCGCTCTACACCCCCGAATGCCGCGAATGCGAATACTGCCTCAACCCAAAGACCAACCTGTGTCAGGCGATCCGGGGCACCCAAGGGCAGGGCCTCCTGCCCGACGGCACGACGCGGTTCTCGATGCTCGACGGCACACCCATCCATCACTACATGGGCTGCTCGACCTTCGCCAACCACACCGTGGTCCCCGAAATCGCGCTCGCCAAGGTGCGCCGCGATGCCCCCTTCGACAAGATCTGCTATATCGGCTGCGGCGTCACCACCGGCATCGGCGCGGTGGTCAACACCGCCAAGGTGGAACTGGGCAGCCGCGCCGTCGTGTTCGGCCTTGGCGGCATCGGGCTCAACGTCATCCAGGGTCTGCGGCTCGCCGGGGCGGCGCAGATTGTCGGCGTTGATCTCAACCCGACCAAGGCCGATATGGCGCGCCGGTTCGGCATGACCGATTTCGTCAACCCCAAGGACGTCGATGGCGACATCGTCGCCCATCTCGTCGAGCTGACCGGCGGCGGGGCGGATTACACCTTCGACGCCACCGGCAACGTCAACGTCATGCGCACCGCGCTCGAAGCCGCGCACAAGGGCTGGGGCGAGAGCATCATCATCGGCGTAGCCCCCGCCGGCGCCGAGATCAGCACACGGCCCTTCCAGCTTGTCACCGGCCGGGTCTGGCGCGGCACGGCCTTTGGCGGCGCGCGCGGGCGCACGGATGTGCCGAAGATCGTCGATATGTATATGTCGGGCATGATCGAGATCGACCCGATGATCACGCACAAGCTGAGCCTCGAGCAGATCAACGAGGGGTTCGAGCTGATGCACAAGGGCGAATCGATCCGCGCGGTGGTGGAATACTGATACCTCGCGCGCGCCTGCGCCTTGCCCTCGGGGGCGGGGCGCACTAGGACGTGGCGCAGGCAACAAGGGGCGTGCGAGACATGGCCAACGACCTTTTCAATTCCTTCATGACCGGCCCCGACGAAAAGGGCCGGTTCGGCGATTTCGGCGGGCGCTTCGTGTCCGAGACGCTGATGCCGCTCATCCTGGAACTCGAAGAGCGCTACGAATACGCCAAGACCGATCCCTCCTTCTGGGAGGAAATGCATTTCCTGTGGAAGCACTACGTTGGCCGGCCTTCGCCGCTCTATTTCGCCGCGCGGCTGACCGAGCGGCTGGGCGGCGCGAAGATCTATCTCAAGCGCGACGAGCTCAACCACACCGGCGCGCACAAGATCAACAACGTGCTGGGCCAGATCATCCTCGCCCGCCGCATGGGCAAGACCCGGATCATCGCCGAGACGGGGGCGGGCCAGCACGGCGTCGCCACCGCCACGGTCTGCGCCAAGTTCGGACTGAAATGCGTGGTCTACATGGGCGCCACGGATGTCGAGCGGCAGGCGCCCAACGTGTTCCGCATGCGGCTCCTGGGGGCAGAGGTGGTGCCCGTCACCTCCGGGCGCGGCACGCTCAAGGACGCCATGAACGACGCGCTGCGCGACTGGGTGACCAATGTGCGCGATACGTTCTACTGCATCGGCACGGTGGCGGGGCCGCACCCTTACCCGGCGATGGTCCGCGATTTCCAGTCGATCATCGGCAAGGAAACGCGCGAGCAGATGCACGAGGCCGAGGGCCGCCTGCCCGACACGCTGGTCGCCGCCATCGGCGGCGGCTCGAACGCGATGGGGCTGTTCTACCCCTTCCTCGACGACAAGGAGGTCGCGATCATCGGTGTCGAGGCCGGCGGACACGGCGTCGATGACCGGATGGAGCATTGCGCCTCGCTCACCGGTGGGCGCCCCGGCGTGCTGCACGGCAACCGCACCTACCTGTTGCAGGACGATGACGGGCAGATCCTCGAAGGGCATTCGATCTCGGCGGGGCTCGACTATCCCGGCATCGGACCCGAGCACAGCTGGCTGCACGAGACGGGGCGCGCGCAATATGTCTCGATCACCGATGTCGAGGCGCTGGCGGCGTTCCAGCTCAGTTGCGAGACCGAAGGCATCATCCCGGCGCTGGAGCCCAGCCACGCGCTCGCCCATGTCGCCAAGATCGCGCCGGGCCTGCCGCGCGATCACCTGCTGGTCATGAACATGTGCGGCCGTGGCGACAAGGACATCTATACCGTCGCCAAGCACCTCGGCTTCGACATCGAGAGCGGCGGCTGAACCTGTTCATCGACGCGCCGGTGGGCGGGTCGATGGTGATGCGGAATCAGCGGCCGATGTCCGGGGTCGCGGGTTGGCCTGTTCCTGCCATTCGCCTCCCGCCCCGCGCGGAACAAGGCGTGCTTGCACGCCGCCGCGCGATCGCCAGCCCACCCC
>JADQCC010000065.1 GCA_016278295.1 Roseovarius sp.
TGGATCACCGGGGCGCTGTCGGTTTCCGGGTTGCGGCGGATGCCGCGGCAGTCGATCGCGTGATCGGCGATCAGCATCCGCTCGGTGCCGTCGGGCCGGGTGGTGACGATGCCGGTCTCTTCGCCCATCGGTACCGCCCCGGCAAAACGCGCGCGCAGGAGGGTCAGCTGGCCGACCGCACGCGCGGCCTCGATTGCGTGGGCCGATTGCGGCGGCATCCGGTGGCGGTGCACCTCCCAATGGCTGGCGCCGTGGCGCAGGAAGCGGGCGCGCGTCCCGGTGTCCCAGGACCGCCAGATCGCCGCCACATGCGGGCGCAGCCCGTCGAGCACAAGCTGCCAGGGGATACCTCGCGCCTCTGCGGCGCGCACCCGCGCGCGGAGCCAGCGCAAAAGCGCGCTGACGGAGGCTCCGAGCGGCACCTCGCCACGCCCCATCGGCAGGGCCGCGCCACCGACATGCGGTTGCGGCAGAAGGCCCCGGCGCGACAGGCAGGTGATCGGCCCGCGATGGCCCCGCGCCAGCAGCGCCACCACGTGATCGACCATCGACAGCCCGGTGCCAACGATCACCACCCGCGCTTGCGTGTCCTCGGGCGGGGTGAAATCCCACGCGCCGCGCAGGCCGTCGCGCGGCTCGGCGGGCACGGCATGGCCAGTGGCGAGGATCGCCGTGTCGGCCAGAACGGCGGTGCCATCGTCGAGATCCGCGCTCACGCTCTTGTCAGACGGCTCCAGCCGCAGCACCTCGCCCGAGACGCAGCGCAGCCGGTCGTCGCGCCAGGGCGACACGAGACTTTCGAGATAGCGGCCATAGGTGGCGCGGCTGACAAAGCACTGGTCTGTCGCGCCGCAATCCTCGTCCCGCGTGCGCAGCCAGCGCAGGAAATGATCGGGATCGTCGGGAAAGGCGCTCATGTTGTGGACGCGGGTGTTGAGCAGATGCTCGGGATTGTCGGTCGCATAGGCGATGCCGCAGCCGAGGATTCCCCGCTTTTCGACGATGGTGACGCGGGTCTCGGGAGCGCTGTGCAACAGATGCGTCGCCATCAGCGCCCCGCTCGCCCCGCCGCCGATGATCAGCACATGGCGGGCGGGGGGCTGGAACGTGCCGTCCATCACAGCGCCGCCAGAAGCAGAACACCGAGGGCAGAGCTGATCAGCGCAACGCAGATCTCGGCGCGCGAGAGCAGAGGATCGTCCTCGTGGACGCCGTACTCGGGTGCGAGGAAGCCGGCAAGGCCGGGATCGTGGGCACAGTAGAACATCATAATCGTCTCCTTTCCGGTATCAACTCAGGATCACGATGGCCATCAGCGCGCTGTAGGACACAACAAAGACGGTCATCGGAATGGCCTTGCGGATGCGGTTCAAGATCGGTGTCATGCGGTCACTTCCTTCTTGTTGAGGTGCTCTTGGAAACTGGCGGTCACACGGCCCGGCAGGGCCGACAGCGACCAGATCAGGTCGCGCAGGGCGCGCCCCTCGGGCCAGGGGCCAAAGCCCGAGGCCACGTTGACATGCCCCGTCTCGCCCATATCGACGAATTCCGCGCCCCAGCGTTTCGCCAGACGACGCGCGCGCGGCTGGTCCATCCAGGGGTCGTTGCGGCTGGCGGCGACGATGGCAGGCACGCGCAGCGGGCCGTCGGGGATCTTGCCGAAGGGGGCCGTGCGCGGATCACGCGACGGCTCGGCCGGGGCAACCAGCAGCGCGCCGCCGACCTTGAGCTGTGGCCAGCGCGACAGGAGTTGCACCGCCGCCACCGCGCCAAGGGAATGTCCCACCAGAACCGCACCGGGATGCAGGAGCAGCGCGCCGGCGATCTCGGTCAGCCATTGATCTGGGCGCGGCCGGTCCCAGCATTTCTGCTCGACGATGCGCGCGGTCGGGTCCATGCGTTCCCACCAGTGTTGCCAATGGGGCGCGGGAGAGCCGTCGAGGCCGGGAATAAGCAGGGTCTTGATCATCGGTGATCTCCTTTCCCATAAACACTATCATCTTTATCGTGTTTTAGGATTTCAAATGTCATGGGGTTTTTGGAATCTCAGTCTCCTTGGGGATCAGGCCGTGGCGGTGTCGATGGGCCAGACGGTGGTGTCGTGGATCACCTCCATCGAGAAGTTGGAGGTCACGTTGCGGCAGGGCAGGCGGCGGGTGAGTTGCAGGTAGAACTCGTCAAAGGCGGCCATGTCGGCCACGGCCACCTTCAGCAGGTAATCGACATCGCCCGCCATGCGATGCACCTCGACGATCTCGGGAAACTCGGCGATGGCGGCGCGGAACTCGGCGCGCCATTCGCGGGAATGGTCAGGCGCCTCGATCTCGACAAAGACCCTGAGGCCGAGGCCAATCCGGTCTGGGTCGACCAGCGCCACGCGCCCGGTGATGACGCCCGCCGCTTCGAGCTTTTGCACCCGCTTCCAGCAAGGCGTCTGCGACAGGCCCACACGCTCGGCCAGTTGCGCGACGGGGGTTGTCGCGTCGCGCATCAGCTCATGCAGGATCTTGCGGTCGATCCGGTCCAGTTCAGGTTTGCTCATGGCTCAGGCCGCCGTGAACTCGCGCACGAAGTCATTCGCCGGGTGTGCGCGGATGTCCGACGGCTTGCCCACCTGTTCGATCCGGCCCATCGACATGACCACCACCAGATCGGCGAGTTCCATCGCCTCTTCCTGATCGTGGGTGACGAAAATGGTGGTCAGGCCAGTGGTGTCGTGAATATCCCGCAGCCCACCTCGCAATTCCTTGCGCACCTTGGCGTCGAGCGCGCCGAACGGCTCATCCAGCAGCAGCATCCGCGGCTCGATCGC
Organism: Roseovarius sp.; assembly: GCA_016278295.1. GTDB lineage: Bacteria > Pseudomonadota > Alphaproteobacteria > Rhodobacterales > Rhodobacteraceae > Roseovarius. Next base: position 2,813 of record JADQCC010000065.1, read on the forward strand.
CAATGCGCGCGCCAGCGCCACGCGCTGCCGCTGCCCGCCCGAAAGCTGGCTGGGATAGCGGGTGCCGATATCGGGCAACTGGATCAGGTCGAGCAGGCGATTGACCCGTCGCCCGATCTCGGCCTCGGTGGGGCGTTCGCGGCGTTTGCGGGCGCGCAGGCCATAGGCGATGTTCTCGAACACCGTCATATGCTTGAAGAGCGCGTAATGCTGAAAGACGAAGCCTGCGCGGCGTTCCTGCACCGTCAGGCCGGTGGCGTCCGACCTGTCAAAGAGCACACGCCCCGAGGTCGGAAATTCCAGCCCCCCCAGGATGCGCAAGAGCGTCGTCTTGCCCGAGCCGGACGGCCCCAGAAGCGCGATGAGCGCGCCCGAGGGGATGGAGAGCGAGACCGGATGCAGCGCCCGCTCGGTGCCGAATTCCTTGGCCAGTTCCTCGATGTCGATATGCATGTCTTGACCTTTCAGTGACGGCGCGTCGCGGCCAGAACATCCGCGTGACGCCATTCGAGAAGCGATTTGAGGGTGAGTGTGACCAGCGCCAGCAGCGCCAGCACGGCAGCAAGCGAGAAGGCCGCGACCGAGAGATATTCGTTATAGAACATCTCGATCATGATCGGCATGGTGGTGGTCTCGCCCCGGATCTTGCCCGAGATGACCGCGACCGCGCCGAATTCGCCCATGGCGCGGGCGTTGCACAACAGCACACCGTAAAGCAGCGCCCAGCGGATATTGGGCAGGGTCACGGTGAAAAAGGCGCGCCAGCCCGAGGCCCCGAGTGTCAAGGCGGCCTCTTCCTCGGCCCGGCCCTGTTCGATCATCACCGGGATGAGCTCGCGCGCGACGAAGGGAAAGGTCACAAACATCGTGGCCAGAACGATGCCGGGAAAGGCAAAGACGATCTGCATGTCATTGGCCACCAGCCAGCCCCCGAGCGACGAATTGACCCCGAACAAGAGCACCAGCGCCAGACCGGCCACCACCGGCGAGACCGAAAACGGCAGGTCGATCAGCGTGATCAGAAAGGCCTTGCCGCGAAAGTCGAACTTGGTGATCGCCCAGGCGGCGGCGATGCCGAACACCGCGTTCAGCGGCACGGCGATGGCCGCCACGATCAGCGTGAGGCGGATAGCGGAACGTGCGTCAGATGAGGCCAGTGCCTCCCAAGAGGCCGCCCAGCCCTGCCGCAGCGCCTCGGCGAAGACCGCGACGAGCGGGGCAAAGAGCAGCACCGCGATCAGCGCCATGGTCCCGCCGATGAGCAGGCCACGCGCGAGGCGCGGCTCGGTCGTGACCGGCGTGGGATTGAGTGTGACATCAGCCATGGGTGCGCCCCCATGCCGGGGCGATCGCCGCTCCCGTGTGAGGTTTGGCCTCTGCGCTTATGGCAAGCCATCCCAGTCCCACGAGCGAGAGGCCGGCCCCGGTTGGCCACAAAAGCATGACCAGCCACCAGGGTTTGCCCGCAACCGCGGCGGTGAGCGCGAGCAGAATCCCTAGAAGACTTGCAACAAGGGCCAAGCCCAGGCCCGCTGCCTCCGGCAATTGCTCCTCTTGGTTCGGGTGATATGCGCGGTGGTCAAGGGTGATGTGCTCAGACAAGACCGATCCTCCGTCTGCTCCAGATTTGAACGAGGTTGATCACCAGCAGCATCGCGAAGGAGATCACCAGCATGGCGATGCCGATCGCGGCGGCGGCGTCGTAATTGTATTCCTCCAGCCGGATCACGATCAGCAGCGGCGCGATCTCTGTCAGGTTCGGGATGTTGCCCGCGATGAAGATGACCGAGCCGTATTCGCCGACAGACCGTGCGAGCGCGAGCGCGAACCCGGTCAGGGCCGCGGGCGCCAGTGTCGGCAGGATGACCCGGCGGAGCGTATAGGCGCGGCGCGCGCCAAGCGTGGCGCTGACCTCCTCGACCTCGCGGTCAAGCTCTTCGATCACCGGCTGCACGGTGCGCACCACGAAGGGCAGCCCGATGAAGATCAGCGCCATCCAGATGCCCAGTTCGG
>JADQCC010000161.1 GCA_016278295.1 Roseovarius sp.
TGCCGTCGAGGTCGAAGACCTGGATGCGGCCGTTGCGGGCATCGGCGACGAAAAGCTCATTTGCGGTGACGGCAAGCCCGGTCGGGTCGTTGAACTCGCCGGGTGCGGTGCCCTTGCCGCCCCAGGTCTTGACGAATTCGTAGCCGGGCTCCTTGGCCGAAGGGACGAAGACGATCCAGCCTGCAAGGACCAACAGAACCGCCCCTGCGGTCACGGCCGCGAGTGCTTTCAGGATCGTCTTGCGCTTCACCATCCGGGCCCCCTCAGAAATTGACCCGGAAGCCGGCCCGGACGATGACATCGTCTTCAAGCGCCGCGCCATTGAGGTTTTGCGCGACGGGAAGCTGCACGATGGCCTCCGCCACCCATCGCTTGGTCACGTATTGCAGGCCGGGTGAGATGAAGAGCTGTTCGCCGCCGGAATCGGGATCATCGGCGCCGCCGATCCGGTTCTTCGCCCGGTGCACGAAATTGCCCTCTAGCACGCCATAGAGGAAACCCGGCACACCCGCGCCCAGCTCGCGCGGCCAGAGGCGATATTGCAGCGAGGCGTCGAGGCGAAGCTCGTCACCGAACTCGAAGCCGTTCGCCTCGGTGTTGAGCTTGTAGCTGGCCTGCGCGTCGATCTGGTATTGAAGCGTCTGCCAGGTGGCGACGACACCGAAGAACGGATCCCATGAGCCCGAGCCCGGTTGTGGCAGGGCAGGGAGCCTGCCCAGGCTGTCGGCGTCATCGTCGTCTCCGGTGGGAAGTTCGATGCCGACGAAGGGGGCAATCCGAAAGGTGCGCCCCTTGGCATCGGCGCGGAAGGCGGTGTAGCGGCCGAACAGGCGGATATCGCCGAGGCCGCTGGTGTCGCGGGTGACACGTGCGCCGCCCGAAGTCGTGAGATCGAGGCTTTTGTCGAGGAAAGGGACAACGCCGAAAAGCGCCAGATCGCCCGTCGCGCCATAGCCCAGCACCGAGATGCCGCCCAGCACCTCCATATCCCGGTCTGCCGCGCTCGGGTCGTCCTCGGCCTTGCGGTAGAGGAACTGCTGGCGAAGCATGAACTCGCCCCTGGCGACGGGCAGCGCCGTGTTGAAAGTCTGCGGCGCGGCGGTCGCGCCGGTCGGAAGGCTCGCCGTCAGGACGAGAAGCGTGAGGCCAAGGGCGGATCGGGCAAGGAATGAGAGCGGGGCTATCTGCATGCGGGCGTCGCCTGTCCTCATTGGCCGCTGCCCGCCGGTGCCTCGAAACCGTCCAGCGTGAAGCCCGCATCCTTGACCGCCTGCGCCGCCTTCGCCCGGTCGAGGGTTGCCCCTTCGGCCATCTCGACGATGACCACGCCGTCCTCGATATGGGTCTCGACGCGCGCGACCCCGTCGATTGCGCCCAGGCTCTTTTCGATCCCGTAGGCGCAGAACGGGCAGGCGAGGCCCGCGACATGGACCTTGTACGCGGAACCGGCGGTGTGGGCCGCCGTGGCGACGGTCAGGGCGAGTGCCAGCAGGACTGGCGGGAGCATCTTACGCATCGGCTGCACTCTTCTCTTGCGGCTCGGTCGGCTCTCCGCCGCCCTGCCAATGGTCGGGTTCGCCATGTGCCTCCTCATCGCCGATCATACTGAACCCTCATGGTGCCGCGTCAAGCGCGCGGCAGCGGTGCCCGGCGCCGGGCGTGAGGTCATCCCGCGCGGTGACGGAGAAGACTAGCCTGCACAGCAGGACAACATCGCCACGTCCTTGTCGAAGGTCTGCGCGGCGAGCTTCAGCCCCTCGACGGTGGTCAGGTACGGGAAGATCGTCTCGCCGAGCGCCTTCGCCGTCATGCCGGTCTTGAGGGCGAGCGCCAGCGTCTGGACGCTGTCGGCACCTTCGGGTGCAAGGATATGGCCACCCAGCAGACGGTCGGTTCCCGCGTCCGCGACCAGCTTGATGAGCCCGCGCGTATCGCGTGCCGCCAGCGCTCGGGGCACCTGGTCGAGCGGCAGAACCGAGGTCTTGACGTCATAGCCCGCGTCTCTGGCCGCGGCCTCGCTCAGGCCCACGCCCGCCACCTGCGGATCGGTGAATACCACCCAGGGCATGGCGGCGTTGTCGTAGACGAGGCTGTCGCCGTTCAGCGCGTTATGGACGGCGATCTTGGCACCATAGGCGGCCATGTAGACGAACTGGTCGCGCCCGGTCACATCGCCGGCGGCGTAGAGACCGGGCTTTGAGGTGCGCATCCGCTCGTCGATCGCGACGCCGCCGTTGTTGGCCAACTGGATGCCGTTTTGCAGAAGGTCGAGCCCGCGCGTGTTGGGTGTTCGCCCCGCCGCGACCAGCACCTGTTCCGCTGTCAGCGTTTCTTCCCGGCCGTCGATCTCCACGGTCAGGGCAATGCCGCCATTCGCTTGCACGATCCGCCGATAGGCGAGGCCACCACGCACGGCCAGGCCGTCGTCGCGCAGATAGCCGGTCAGGGCTTCCGATACCTCCGGCTCGGCCTCGGGGAGCAGACGCGAACGGGTCACCAGCGTCACCGCCGTGCCCATGCGCGCGAACATCTGGGCAAGCTCGCAGCCGACATAGCCGCCGCCGATCACGATCAGCGAGCGGGGCAGGGCCGTCAGCTCCAGCGCGGTGGTGCTGGTCAGCCAGGGCACGTTGTCGATGCCGGGGATGTCCGGCTTGGCCGGTGCGGCGCCGGTCGTGATGATGGCCTTGCCTGCCGGGACGGTCTGTCCGTTCACGGCGATGCCGTCAGGGCTCAGGCGTGCGGCCCCGTCGAGGTAGGAAATGCCGGGCCAGGCGGACAACAGATTGATGTATTTGCCCTGGCGGAGGCTCTCCACCAGATCGTCCTTGGCCGCCACGAGAGCTTGCCAGTCCGTCACCTGCGCCTCTCCGGCAAGGCCGGGAAAGCGGCTGGCGGTGTGCGCACCATGCAGGGCCTCGGCGGCGCGGATCATGGTCTTCGACGGCACGCAGCCGACATTCACGCAGGTGCCGCCGATGGTGCCGTGGCCGATCAGCGCAACACTCGCGCCCTGTTCGGCCGCCGTGATGGCGGCGGAGAACCCCGCCGATCCTGCGCCGATGACGGCGAGGTCGTAGCGCCCGCCTGACGGCGGCGTGCAGCAGTCAACCATGTCAGGAGTTCTCCTGTTTTGCTTTGGTGTCGGTGTCACAGCAGGCGGCAGCCCGCTGCCGCCGCCAGAGGCCGTAGGCCGTAATGCCGATGAAAACCGCCAGCGCCGGCAACAGCACGTAGTCCAGCCAGCCGAGCCAGGCCGAGAGACCGACTACGCCCAGCCCGATGACCAGAACGGGTGTGAAGCAGCAAATGGCGGCGATGACAGTGCCGATGACACCGGTCTTGATGATCGTGGCGTCTTTCACGGTTTGTGCTCCTTTGCCGGCTCGCGATGGGCGGACGTGTTTTCCGCATCGACTCCATTCAAAAACAATCTAATGTCTGTAGTAACTGCAGGCTCAAGGGGGTTCTGCAAAAAAGATGAAACACGATACGTCAGGGAAGGGATTGCACCGCGCTGCGCTTGCGCGTCGGACCGGCTGCAATCTGGAGACCATCCGCTATTACGAGAAGATCGGCATGATGCCGGAGCCGCCGCGCACGGAGGCCGGTTATCGCGTCTACGACGGCGGCCATGTGGAACGGTTGCGCTTCATCTTGCGGGCGCGTGAGCTGGGCTTCTCGCTCAGCGAAATCCGCGGGCTGCTCGCGCTCGTCGATCACGGCACGCAGACCTGCGCCGAGGTCAAGGAACGCACCGAACGGCACCTTGCCGACGTGCGTGAGAAGATCGCCGATCTCAGGCGCATCGAGCGGATCCTGGCCGAAACAGCGGCGAAATGCTCAGGTGACGAGGTGCCTGATTGTCCCGTGCTGGAGGCGCTGACTTCGTGAAACAACTTGGCGACCGATCCCGGCAACCCTGCCAGTTGGGCGCATATCGGTGCGAAGGGACTAGCTGTGGGTGACAGGCTGGAGCGCGCCACCATCCAGGCATTGGCCGACGACTCGCTCGACGGCAGCGACCTCATCAGCCTGAGCCGGCATCTCAATCCCAAAGCACTATCCGGGAGCGTCGTGGCGACGCGGGGCGCCATGATGCTAGCCTACGCTCGCGAGCATGACGGGATCGGCCTGACGAAGTCGGGTGCGCTGAACCGCGAGTTCCTGGCTTGGGCTGTCGAGGCTTTCGATTGGCCGGGCTACGAGTCGGTCGAGGTCTATGCCGTCAACAAGGTGGTCGACGAGATCGACTATCTGCCCGGCTGGTACCTGCACGAGGTCATGAAGCGGCGGAAGCTCATGCGCAAGCACAAGGACCGCCTGCTGCTCTCGCCGGCGGGCCGAGACGCGCTCGATCGGCCTGGCTTGGTTCAGGCCGAGCTCTTCCCCGAGACCTTCAAGGGCCGCTATCTGCCGAGCCTTGATGCGGCCTTCATGGGGGATTTCGATCTGTATTTCGGCCTGCTGCTCTGGCAAGTGCACAGCGTGACGGAGGGCTGGGCGAGCGCCCGGGAGATATTCCAGGCCTCGGTAATCCCCGATGATGCCATCCACGAGATGGACGGCTATCCCGATGCGCCGATCCACGGCTTCCATCTGCGCGTCCTGCGCTTTCTCACTTGGTTCGGCCTGCTCGAACCGGCGGCAACGGACAGTCGCCGCTTCGATGCCGACGGGTATCGCTATCGCGCGACGCCACTGTTCGACCGCTTCGTGCATTTCCATGTCGCGGCGGGCGACGGTTCCGACGCGACAAACTGAGCTACCCCCCGAAATTCGGACACTGACATAAGCTACGATTTGCAGTCTGCTG
>JADQCC010000222.1 GCA_016278295.1 Roseovarius sp.
GCGGAACCGGGCTGCCCCGGTCAGAGAGGAAGAGTGCGGGCCGTTCGGCCGTGACGGGTTGAGGGTCGGAGAGAGAGGCTCACCGGCGCCCGTCATGGAGTGATCCCGATGACCTTTGTCCGTTCCGAAACCTTCCGTTCCATCGGTCAGATTCTGGCTGTCGATATTCTGCCGGCGCTTTATCGAGCGCAAAAGCTGCCGCTGCGCATCTCTTGCCTGGGCGTCGCCAGCTATGACGCCAGTGACGCGGCGAACAGCTTCGACCGCGTGATCCCGCTTGGCGAATGCCCGTCACCGGAAGAGGCCATCCAGGCCGCAGCCTTGCGCGTGGCGCGCGGTGATATTTGCACGGGGCCGGACAGCTTCCCGTATTTTCAGCCGCGCATCATGCTCATTCAGGACCGAGATCAGCGCCTGGTCCTCGCCGGTGAAATCCGCGCCGGCATTATCCTCTGGCAACAGCCAGTCGCATCCGATGCCGAGGCACGCAGGATCGTGACCGAGGCCAGCCGCTTGCGCGGTATGGCATTCCGGGCCTCGGACCCCGGTGATGCGAGACGGCTGCGTTATCGCGCCGCTGCGCTGGAGGCCCGGTTGGTCGATCCCTTCTGGCGCGAAACCTCGGCCGATCTGCTCCGCCTGCCGCAGGCCGCCTGAGCTTAACCCTTTCCATCCCATTCGGCTCGGCCATACGCCGGGCCATGTCATGTCTGGAGACCGCCATGGCCGACTATTACACGCATTTTTCTTGCCTCCTCGACGTAGGCACCCCCGAAAACGCTGCCCGCGCGCTTGATCTCTACAACGCTCTGGCGGATGACAATGCCGCCGAAGATCCGCCCTCGGATGGCTTCCTGCTCTCCATCCAGCCAGAACATGGTGGCACACAGCTCTGGATGCGTGATGATGTCACCGGCGATCCCGAGCATGTCATCCAGTTCGTCAAACGCTGCGCCACTGAATTCCGCCTGACGGGCCTATGGGGCCTTCAATACGCAAACAGTTGTTCCAGGCCGAGAATCGACGGCTTCGGCGGTGGTGCGCATGTCCTCGATCTTGCCACCGGCGAAACAGTGGACTGGATCTATACTGACGGCTGGCTTTCCTCGGTTCTGGAAGGGAGAGATCCCTATGCCTGAGATCATCGAAACCACCGTCTATCGCTTGGGAGAACTTTCCGACGCGGCGAAGGACAAGGCCCGCGCCTGGTATCGTGAGGGCGGCTTCGACTATGACTGGTACGATGCCGTCTATGAGGATTTCCAGCGCATCGCCGAAATCCTCGGGCTCAACCTCAAGACCCGCACCGTCCGGTTGATGGACGGCGGCACACGGCAGGAACCGTGCATCTGGTTCCGGGGCTTCTGGTCACAAGGGGACGGTGCCTGCTTCGAATCTCTCTATTCCTACCGCAAACAGGCGCCGCACCTGATCCGGGAATACGCCCCGCAGGACACCGAACTGCACCGCATCTCCGATGCCCTTCAGGCGATCCAGCGCCGAAACTTCTATCAGATTCGCGCAGAGGCCAGCCATCGCGGCCATTATTATCACGAATACTGCATGTCGATCTCGGTCGAGCGCGACAGCCCGACCTGGCAGGACATGACCGCTGATGCCGAGGAGACGATCATCGAGGCGTTGCGCGATCTGGCCCGCTGGCTCTACCGCCAGCTTGAGCGCGAATATGACTATCTGTCCTCGGACGAAGCGGTCGATGAAACCATCGCCGCCAATGAATACACGTTCACCGAAGCCGGTCGCCGCTTCGGATGATCCCGAGAAGACACTGACAAGCGCCCCGCCGTCCGGTCGGGGCGCTTTTTCATGCTGCGCTTTGAGAGTGAGAGGTGGGCCGGAAAGGGTCAGGTCCGGGTGGTCGAGAGAGAGCGCTGTCCGGGCTTGTCCTTCCCGCTCTCCTGAGGTTCCCGACATGAACATGGTGTTTCCCGTGGCCGATCCGGTCACACCGCTGGCGGCCGCGCCTGCGATCCTGGCTGCGGCCAATCTCCTGCTCCCCCATCTCGAACGCGGTCAGCGTGTCGATGCCGCCACCTTGCGCGGTGCTATGGAAACGGCCTTCGGCGCATCCGATGCTACCGGCGCGTGGGACTGGAAGATGGCTTATGAGGCGTGCGAGGTCGCCACAGTTCTCTTCCTGCGCAAATACGGAAAGGCGCTTTTCCGTAAAGCAGCGTCTCGGGCTGCACGGATTTCCGTGCTGGCAAAGATCGCCGGACTATTGCCCACGCAGACCCGGCGTTCCGAGGAAAGCCAGAACTTCCAGCAATTCTCGACGCCGATCCCCCTCGGCCTTGCCGCTCTGACGGCTGCCGCGATTACGCCCGATGACAGGGTGCTGGAACCATCGGCGGGCACCGGCCTTCTGGCGATCCTGGCGCAGACCATCGGTGGCTCGCTGATCCTCAACGAACTGGCCGAGACCCGCGCCGATCTGCTTGCCGAGCTCTTTCCGGCTTTTGCCGTCACCCGCTTCGACGCCGCCCAGATCGATGATCATCTGGCTCCGGATGCTGTCCCGTCCGTGGTGCTGATGAACCCGCCATTCTCGGTCATGGCCAATGTCAGCGGGCGTGTCGCGGATGCGGCCTATCGCCATGTTGCCGCGGCACTGGCCCGTCTTGCTCCCGGCGGGCGGTTGGTGACGATCACCGGCGCTGGCTTTGGCCCCGAAGCTCCGGCATGGCGAGACGCCTTCATCCGCTTGCAGGCCCGTGGCCGCGTGGTGTTCAGCGCTGCCGTCGATGGTGCGGTCTATGCAAAGCACGGCACCACGATCGACACGCGGCTGACCGTGATCGACAAACTGCCCGCCGACGATCCTGGCATCTTTCCGGCCTCTCCAGGGATCGCGCTGGATGTTGCTACGCTGATCGAATGGATCGAGGCGCATGTCCCGCAGCGTTCGCCGGTATCATTGCCGAAGATCGTGGTGCCTGCTTCGACCGCCGCGCCGAAAACCGTGCGAGGCTATCTGACCCGCGCGACAGCGGCACGACCTGCCGCTGCTCTCGCTAACGATCCCGAGGGCGCCGAACTCGCCTATGAGACCGTGGACTGGACGCAACCGGAAGGCGCTCGCCTGTCCGACGCCATCTATGAGGAATATACGCTGCAATCGCTACGCATTGCTGGCGCGCAGCCGCATCCGACCAAGCTTGTGCAATCCGCAGCCATGGCCTCGGTCGCACCGCCGAAGCCCTCCTACCGGCCCTTGCTGCCCGCTGACATCTGCGCGCGTCTGTCGGACGCCCAGCTTGAAACGGTGATCTATGCTGGTGAAGCCCATGCCGATCATCTCGCGGGTGCATGGACCGTGGACGAGCATTTCGACAATGTGAGCGCTGCACCCGAGGATGCTGCCGGATCGATCCGCTTTCGCCGGGGCTTCATGCTCGGTGACGGAACCGGCGCTGGCAAAGGCCGCCAGTCCGCCGCCATCATTCTCGACAACTGGCTGCGCGGTCGGCGCAAGGCGATCTGGATCTCCAAATCGGACAAGCTGATCGAGGACGCGCAGCGCGACTGGTCGGCGCTTGGCATGGAACGACTGCTTGTCACGCCTCTGTCACGCTTCCCGCAGGGCAAGCCGATCACGCTGTCGGAAGGCATCCTTTTTACCACCTATGCCACGCTACGCTCCGACGACCGGGGCGAGAAGGTTTCCCGCGTCAAGCAGATCGTCGAATGGTTGGGCTCCGATTTCGATGGAGCCATTATATTCGACGAGAGCCATTCCATGCAGAATGCCGGTGGCGGAAAAGGAGAACGCGGCGATGTCGCCGCTTCGCAGCAGGGACGTGCGGGCCTGCGGCTCCAACATGCGCTGCCCGACGCCCGCGTGGTTTATGTCTCGGCAACCGGCGCCACCACCGTCCACAATCTCGCCTATGCGCAGCGCCTCGGCCTCTGGGGTGGTGAGGATTTTCCGTTCCAGACGCGTGCAGAGTTCGTAGAGGCGATCGAAGCCGGTGGCGTTGCGGCCATGGAGGTCCTGGCCCGCGACCTGCGATCTCTCGGCCTCTATACCGCCCGCTCACTCTCCTATGATGGCGTCGAATATGAACTGATCGAGCATCAGCTCACGGACGAACAGCGGCACATCTACGACTCATATGCTGCCGCCTTCGCCGTCATTCATGGGAATCTGGACGCGGCGATGGAAGCCGCCAATATCACCGGCAGCCCAGACTCTGGGGGAGCGACGCTGAACCGGCAGGCCAAATCCGCCGCCCGTTCGGCCTTTGAAAGCACGAAGCAGCGCTTCTTCGGCCATCTGCTGACCTCCATGAAAACCCCGACCCTGATCCGGTCCATCGAGGCCGATCTGGAAGCGGGCCATGCCGCCGTCATCCAGATCGTCTCGACTGGCGAAGCCCTGATGGAACGGCGGCTGTCCGAGATCCCGACCGAGGAATGGAACGATATTTCCGTCGATGTCACGCCGAGGGAGTATGTCGGCTCGTATTTGCAGCATTCCTTCCCGGTGCAGCTCTATGAACCCTTCACCGATGGCGAGGGCAACCTGTCGTCACGCCCCGTCTTCCGCGATGGTCAGCCGGTGAAATGCCGTGAAGCCGTGGCGCGGCGCGACGAGATGCTGGAGCAGCTGGGTTCGCTTCCGCCTGTCCCCGGAGCGCTCGACCAGATCGTGCAGCGCTTCGGCACGGATATGGTGGCCGAGGTCACAGGCCGTTCGCGCCGGATCGTGCGCAAGGGTGACGGGGTATCGGCACGTCTTGCCGTCGAGAACCGTGCGCCTTCTGCCAATCTTGCCGAGACCTCGGCCTTC
>JADQCC010000083.1 GCA_016278295.1 Roseovarius sp.
CGGCATCGACGCCGGCAAGCTGCGCCGCCGCGGCGCGCCGCGCGCGCGCGGCGGCCACCAGCGCGCGGAATATCCCCATTTGCCGGCGGGCGTAGAACAGGTGCTCGGGGTGCCACTGCACCCCCAGCGCGAACGGCTCCTCGACCCGCTCGATGGCCTGCACCATGCCGCCGCGATCCCGCGCCGCCACGCGCAGGCCGTCGCCCGGCACGTCCACCGCCTGGCTGTGCAGCGCGTTCACCTTCATCGGCCCGGCCCCGGCCAGCCGCGCCAGCCGCGTGCCGGGTACGATGTTGACCTCCTTGCGCGGCAGGATCGTGCGGCGGTGGTCGCTCGCCTCGTAGGTGGCATAGGCGTCCTGGTGCAGCGTGCCGCCCAGCGCGATGTTGAGCATCTGGCTGCCCCGGCAGATCCCCAGCACCGGCATCCCCCGCGCGAAGGCATCGAGCACCACGCCCCGCTCCAGCGCGTCGCGGTCCGGGTCGAGCCGCGCCGAGGTGACGATCCGTCCGCCGTAGAGATCGGGCGAAATGTCGTCGCCGCCGCCGATGATGACGCCATCGACCGCGCCCATTTCGGTCTCGCGCCCGGCCTGCCAGCGCCGTGCGCAGCCGCCCGCCAGCCAAAGGTTGAGCGCGATCAGCGGGTAGATGCGCCACCCCGAGCGGCGCGAGACGGTGACCCCGATCACGGGGCGCGGCGCGGTTCGGGTCATGCGGTTTCGATCCCCGCCGTCAGCAGGATGCGCCCGGCGCGCGCCGCCCAGTGCTGGCGCGACAGCGTGACCAGCCCGTGATCGTCGAGCCAGGCATCCGACAGCCGCCTGAGCAGCGCCTCGTCGCGCGCCACCCGCTCCACCGCCACCCAGCGCCACCATTCGCGGGCCAGCGACCAGCCGGCCTCGTCGATCCGGCAATCGGGCAGGCGGAAGTGAAAGGTGGGCCGCGCCGATGTCTTGTCCGCGATCGCGGCGGCGACGCGGCGACCGTCGAAATGCGCGAAAAGCGGCAGCATGTCGAGCCCGCGATTGCGGCTTGGCGTCAGTTCCAGGTACAGCCCGGTGACGTGATCGCGCGCCGCCCCCGGCCCCGCCTCGATCAGCGCGCGGACGAAATCGGTGGGGTAGGGATCGGTGAACGGCAACAGGCGGCGCGACTCGTCGATCGGGTAGGCGCTGCGCAGCCAGTCCTCGACCAGCGCATAGGCCAGCAGCGGGCGCACCGTGTCGGCATCCCGCGCGCTCGCCACCTCGACGTTGAAATGCACGCCAAAGCCGAACACGAGCCCCGCGCCGCTGCCCAGTGCACCGGCGTCGCGCAGGGCCGCGCGCAGATCGTCGAGCCGCGCGAGCCCGTCCATGTCCAGCGGTTCGGTGACAATCTCGACCGGCACCACCTCGCGGCCCAGATCGAGCGCCAGATCGCGCAGCCGGCTTTGCTGTGCCTTGCGCAGGAAAATGTCGAGATAGACCGCGACATCGCCGATCCCGCTGTCGCGGACCGCCCAGATATGGCTGTCCTCCTGCGTGGCGCGCCCGCCCAGCCGGTCGGCCACGATCCGTGCCACGCGCGCCTCGTCGAGCCCGCCGAGTTCGATCTCGACCCCCACGCGGCGCGCCTCGCCACCGGCATTCAGGGGCTGCGGCAGCGGCGCGAATCCGGTCAAGGGCGGGTCGCTCCCGCCTCGGCCTCGATTTCGCGGCGCGGCTTGCGCGCGCGCTCGGTGGCGGATTTGAGTTGTCCGCAGGCGGCCATGATATCCTCGCCGCGCGGGGTGCGGATGGGGCTGGCATAGCCCGCCTTGTAGAGGATATGCGCGAATGCCTCGATCCGCTCCCAGTCGCTGCGCTGATGCGGCGCGCCGGGCCATTCGTTGAACGGGATGAGGTTGATCTTGGCCGGGATGCCCGCGATCAGCTTGACCAGCCGGCGCGCGTCGGCATCGCTGTCGTTCACATCCTTGAGCATCACATATTCAAAGGTGATGCGCTCGGAATTGGACAGGCGCGGATAGTCGCGCAGGGCCCCCAGCAGCGCCTCGATGTTCCACTTCCTGTTGATCGGCACCAGCTTGTCGCGCACCTCGTCGGTGGTGGCGTGGAAGCTGACAGCGAGCAGGCAGCCGATCTCTTGCGCGGTGCGCGCGATTTCCGGCACGACACCGCTGGTCGACAGGGTGATCCGGCGGCGCGACAGCGATATCCCCTCGCCATCCATCGCGATCTTCATGGCATCGCGGACGTTCTCGAAATTGTAGAGCGGCTCGCCCATGCCCATCAGCACGATATTGCTGATGAGGCGGGGCCGTTCGCCCGCGGGCTCGCCCTGTTTCGGCCACTCATTCAGATCGTCGCGCGCCAGCATCACCTGGCCGATGATCTCGCCCGCGGTCAGGTTGCGCACCAGCTTTTGCGTGCCGGTATGGCAGAACGAACAGGTCAGGGTGCAGCCCACCTGCGACGAGATGCACAGCGTGCCCCGGTCGGTCTCGGGGATATAGACCACCTCCACCTCGTGCCCGCCCGCGATCCGCACGAGGTACTTGCGGGTGCCGTCGGTGCTCAGCTGGCGGCTGACCACCTCTGGCACCTCGATCACGAATTTCTCTGCCAGGTCGGCGCGATACGCCTTGGCGAGGTTGGTCATCGCGTGGAAATCGCGCACCCCCCACTGATAGACCCACTGCCAGATCTGGTTCACCCGCATCCTGGCCTGTTTCTCGGGGGTTCCCGCGTCGATCAGGGCCGCGTGCAGACCCTCGCGGGTCAGCCCGACGATGTTGACGGGGCCGGCGGGGGCCTTGCGGGGGATGGTCAGCACATCCTGCGTGATCGGGGCGGTCTGGGTCATGGGGTCGGTCCTGCGGATCATCTGCCGCCCCATATAGTCCATGCCGCGCGAATGCGAAACAGGCGATGGCGGCATTCGGATACCGCTGCGCGCGCCCCCACAGTGAAGAGCGCCGCGGCGTCAGGGCGCCGGAAGGGGGCTGTGCACAGTCCGGGTGGTTGCCCGAGAGCGGATCTTCATGCCGTGCGCGGTGGATGCCGGTTGAGAGCCCAATCTGCCGAGTGCTGCGCTTGCCATGAACGTCGGGGTTTGCAGGTTTGACAAATTAGGACGGCTGTCCTAATTGCTGATATGCAGTTCAAGAAGGTGATCATGACCCAACCCAAAACCCGCGAACGTATCGAAGAGAAGGCCGACACCCTGTTCTATGAAAACGGGTTCGAGGCGACTTCTTTTGCGGATATTGCGGAGGCGGTCGGGATTTCGCGCGGCAACTTCTATCATCACTTCAAATCCAAGGACGATATCCTTGATGCGGTGATCCGCCGAAGGCTTGCCAAGACAAGATGCATGCTAGGGGAATGGGAGGCAGATGCGCCGCCCAAAGCGCGCATTTTATCGTTCATTCGCATCCTGCTGACCAACCAGACCAAGATCATGGCGTTTGGCTGCCCGGTTGGCACCCTCACAACCGAATTGGCGAAGCTTGATCACGTTGCACACGAACGCGCCGCCGACATCTTTACCCTGTTTCGAGATTGGCTGGCCGAGCAATTCAGGGCCTTGGGTCACGACGACGCCAAAGCCCTGGCTCTCCACCTTCTCGGGCGCACGCAAGGGATCACGGTTATGGCGTCAACATATCACGATGAAGACTATCTGGCGTCCGAAGTGGCCGCGCTCGAGGGCTGGCTTGATGCGCTTTCCGACAAACCATCACTGAAAGGCTGAATATGTTCATTGTTTTCCTTAAATTCTCTGCAAACAAGGCCGCCGCCCCTGACAGAATGGCGGAACATAACGAGTGGATCGGGGCCGGTTTTGCGGATGGTGTTTTTCAATGCGTTGGCTCGCTGACGCCCGAGGGAGGCGGCGCGATTCTGGCGGTCAGCGAAAGCCGTGACGAGGTTGAAAGACGCGTGAATGCCGATCCATTCGTCATCAACGATATTGTCACCGCCGAAATTGTCGAAGTGGACGTCAAGAAAACCGCGCCGGACCTCGACGTCTTGAAAGGCTGATCCATGAACAAGCTGATCACAGGTCCTGATGGCCAGCCTCGTTGTCGGTGGTGCGCCGCTGCTCCCGAATTCCTTGATTACCATGACAAGGAATGGGGTTTTCCGGTTTCCGATGACATTCGCCTGTTTGAAAAGCTCTGTCTTGAGAGCTTTCAGTCCGGTCTAAGCTGGCGCACGATCCTGAATAAACGCGATAATTTTCGTGCCGCGTTTGCCGGTTTTGATTACACAAAGATCGCTGCGTTCGGGGATGCGGATCACGCGCGCTTGATGGCGGATACCGGGATTGTGCGAAACAAGAGAAAGATCGAGGCGACAATCATTAACGCGAGGCGCATGTGCGAGCTTGTGGAAAAAGAAGGGTCACTCGCGGCCTTTGTCTGGGGGTTCGAGCCCGAGCCGGATACCCTTGCCGAACCTCAGTCCACATCGACCTCTGCCACCTCGCATGCGTTGGCAAAAGAATTAAAGAAGCGGGGCTGGAAGTTCCTTGGGCCCACCACGGTATTTGCCTTCATGCAGGCTATGGGGCTTATCAACGATCATGCAAAGGGCTGTGTAATTCGCGGCAAGGCCGAGCAGGAACGACAAGAATTTGCACGTCCTCGTCCTTGAAATGCCACCCGAAAGCAGCCACTGGCTGCGCGAGCAGCGAACGCCCCATTCGGTGTCGTGATAGGCGATGCAGAGCGGGTCGTCGCCCGCCCGGTTACAGCGTGTCATGCCGCCCTCCCGGTGAAAATCGTTCAAATGCGCGCTTTAAACG
>JADQCC010000129.1 GCA_016278295.1 Roseovarius sp.
GCCGTGATTGCCGCCCGAGGCGGCGACGATCCCGGCCTGCGGCACCTCGGCCTGCAACAGCGTGTTGAACGCGCCGCGCGCCTTGAAGCTGCCGGTATGCTGCATCTGCTCGAACTTGAACCTCACGGTTCGCGCGCCCAACCGCACGGTTGCCACCGGCGTGCGCCGCACGTGATCCGCGATCCGCGCCGCCGCCCCGGAAATTGCCGCCTGCCAATCCATCGCTCACACCTCTTTGGCTTTTCTTGACCGGCCAAACGCTATACCGATGAGAGCCCGGACCCAAGCGAGGATCGCACGCGATGAACGACGACCGCCACAGCCTGTTCCGCGATGCGCACGCGGACCGCTCCTCTGCCGCGCAGGTGCCCGACACGCCGCAGACCCGCGCGCCCGCCTACCGGCTGGCCTTTGCCGATGACGACTTCCTGTGCCGGGACGAGCTGCGGCCGGTGCGGCTGCAACTGGAATTGCTCAAGCCCGAGATGATCCTCAACGAGCGCGGCATCCAGAGTACGGTGGTGCTATTCGGCGGCGCCCGCATTCCAGAGCCGTCGCGCAAACAGACCGCGCGCACGGCCGAACTGGCGAACCTGTCGCGCTATTACGACGAGGCACGCAAATTCGCCCGGCTGATGACCGAGAAATCCATGTCCACCTATGGGCGCGACTACGTCATCGCCACCGGCGGCGGGCCGGGGGTGATGGAGGCGGGCAACCGGGGCGCGGCGGATGCGGGTGGCGCGTCCATCGGGCTCAACATCGTGCTGCCGCACGAACACGCGCCCAATGACTACGTCACGCCGGGGCTGTGCTTCAACTTTCACTATTTCGCGATCCGCAAGATGCATTTCCTGATGCGCGCGCGGGCGGTCTGTGTCTTCCCCGGCGGGTTCGGCACGCTGGACGAAACCTTCGAGGCGCTGACACTGATCCAGACCGACCGGATGGCGCGGGTGCCCTTCCTTCTGTTCGGCGAGGAATTCTGGCGGCGAATCATCAACTGGCAGGCCCTCGCCGAGGCGGGCACGATCAGCGACGAGGATCTCGACCTGTTCCGCTTCGTCGAGACGGCAGACGAGGCATTCGCGATCATCGAGGGCTGGAACAGCGAAGCCGAGGCTTGAACCGGAGCACGCACGCGCATAACAGACGATCACCATTTCCGGGGAGGGCGCGATGCACCGCGACACGATCAACCGCCTGCTGCTGGCATTCATCGTTGCGATCTTGGCCGCCAGCACGCTCATCGCGTTGCGGGCCCCGGACTATTTCCAGTCTTCCTTTGCCGCCGAGGACGATCTGGTCGAGAATGGCACGGCGCTGTTCCTGCTGGTGGCAAGCCTCGTGTTGCTGTCGAACGCGGCGCGGCTGGCGGGGCGCGGCGCGCGGCGGGCGGCGGTTCTGACCGGGGCCTATGCGCTGCTGTTCTTTCTCGCGGCGGGCGAGGAAATCTCTTGGGGGCAGCGGATTGTCGGATGGGCATCGGGGGATTTCTTTGCCGCGAACAACTACCAGGGCGAGACCAACCTGCATAACCTCAAGGTGGGCGAGATGCGGCTGGCGCGGGTGCTGTTCGGCAGCGTCCTGACGACTGTGCTGCTGCTCTATCTCGTGGTGCTGCCGCTGCTCTATCCCCGCGCGGCATGGCTGCGGCGGATAGCCGATGCACTGGCGGTGCCGGTACCGGGGCTGCACCACGCGGTGCTGGCGCTGCTGGCGAGCGGGGTGGTCGCGGCCATCCAGGTGCCGCGCAACTGGGAGGTCTACGAACTGGTCTTTGCCCTGCTCGCCACCGCGATCTTCATCGCGCCGCAGAATCCGGGAAAGACCCGCTGAACACGGCCACCTGATCCACGCCGCCCCGGTCGCTCAGCCGTAATCCCGCGCGCCGAAAATGGCCGAGCCAACACGCACATGGGTGGCCCCGAACGCGATCGCGCGCTCGAAATCGCCGCTCATCCCCATCGACAGACCGGCGAGCCCGTTGCGCGCGGCGATCCTGGCCAGCAGCGCGAAATGCAGGCTCGGCTCCTCGTCCACCGGCGGGATGCACATCAGCCCGTGCACGGGCAGGTCGAGCGCCCGGCATTCGGCCACGAACCCGTCCGCATCGGCGGGCAGCACCCCGGCCTTTTGCGGCTCTTCGCCGGTATTGACCTGCACGAAGAGATCGGGGCAACCGCCCGTTTCCTGCGCCAGCCGGGCGAGGGTGCGCGCAAGTTTTGGCCGGTCGAGCGAATGGATGGCGCCGAACATCTCCATCGCCTGCCGCGCCTTGTTGGTCTGCAACGGCCCCACGAGGTGCAGGACGATGCCCTCGTACCGCTCCTGGAAGGGCGGCCAGCGGCCAGCCGCCTCCTGCACCTTGTTCTCTCCGAACAGGCGGTGGCCCTGATCGAGCACCGCCTCGACGCGTGGCTGCGGCTGCACCTTGGACACGGCGACAAGTGCTGTGCTGCCCGGCGCGCGCCCGGCCCCGGCCTCGGCCCGGGCGATACGCTCCCTGATGTCGCTGAGGCTCACCGCCATTCTCCCGCTGTTGTCCCGTGGCGACTGAGTGCCACGGGCGCGGGGCGGGTGCAACGGGCTTGCCCCGGCGCGGCGGCTTGGATACACGGGATGGAAACAGATCCGGACGGTGCCATGACCCAATCGCGTATCAGATTTGTCGGCCTCGCCGCGGCGAGCCTCGTGCTTCTCGCGGGGTGCAGCGCGTTCCAGAATGCCCGGGTCGATCCCGAAGCGATGCGCGTGGAAGGCGGACGCGAAAGAGACCCGGACCCGGCGGAAGGCTCGATTCTCGACGCGTTCCGCGGCGGGCGCGATACCGTCAAGGTCAACCGGTTTCTCTGGAACGCCTCGCTCGAGGTGCTCGATTTCCTGCCTGTAGAGGCCGCCGACCCGTTCACCGGCGTGATCTCCACCGGCTATGGCACGCCGCCGGGCGGCGGCACCGCCTACCGCGCGACCGTGCTCATCAGCGATCCGGCGCTCGATGCCCGCGCGCTAAAGGTCTCGCTCCAGACGCGGCGCGGCCCGGTCGATGCGGCCACGCAGCGCGCGGTCGAGGATGCCATCCTCAACCGCGCCCGCCAGCTTCGCATCGCCGCCGACCGTTACTGAACCACGGAAAGCCCGCGCGGGGCGCGACAGCGCCCGTGCGCGTCTTGCTGGCCGGTCACGCCCTGTGCGGGCACGATCACGCGCCCCCCGCCGCCACCTC
Source organism: Roseovarius sp. (assembly GCA_016278295.1). Lineage (GTDB taxonomy): Bacteria > Pseudomonadota > Alphaproteobacteria > Rhodobacterales > Rhodobacteraceae > Roseovarius. The sequence continues at coordinate 3,227 of JADQCC010000129.1, forward strand.
GCTGACCCACGCCAGCTGATGCGGCAGGCAGATCGTCTGGAGATCGTAGCGTGCGCGGATCAGGTCGCGCGCCGCCTGTCCCAGCCTGCGCCGCGCGCCTTCGTCGTCCAGCAGCGCGCAGACCTCGTCCACCAGCGCCGCGCCATCGAAGAAATCCACCAGCCGCCCGGTCTCGTCATGGGTGATGACCTCGCGGACCGGCTCGGTATCGCCCGCCACGATCGCCGCGCCGCAGCTCATCGCCTCCATCAGCGACCAGCTGAGCACGAACGGGTAGGTCAGGTAGACATGCACGCGGCTTACCTGCAACAGCCGCAGGAACCGCTCGTAGGGGATGCGCCCGAGGAAATGCACGCGCGCCCAGTCATCGTCTGAAATCTGCCCGCGCACCTCGTCGATGAAGATCTGCTTCCAGGTCTGGCCCTTGGGCGGGCGGGCGCCATAGCTCACCTCGTCGCCGCCGACGATCAGCACGCGCGCCTTGGGCCGCTCGCGCAACAGGCGCGGCAGCGCGCGCATGAAGATGTGATAGCCGCGGTAAGGCTCCAGGTTGCGGTTGACGAAGGTGATGACCTCGTCCTCGCGGCCCAGCTCGCCCGCGCCCTCGACCTCCAGCCGCACATCGGGCTTTGGACAGGCGGCGACGGTGTCGATGCCGTCATGGCTGATCGTGATGCGGTCGCGGAACCGCGCGGGAAAGGTATCGGCCTGGAACCGGGTCGGGCTGATACCCGCGTGCCCGGCCTCGAAATGCAGGTCGTTGTTGAGGTTCTTCATTCGGATGCGCAGCGGTTCGGCCTCGGGGGAGGTGCTGGGAAACTCGGGGTCGAAGTCCAGATGCGGCCAGCCCGCGAGGTGGTAAAGCTCGCAATAAAGCCCCAGCCGCGCCCCGGGCCAGACATCGTGCAGGAAAAGCGATTCCCCCCAGCCGGGATGGGCGAGGATGAGGTCGGGCACGTAGCCGCGCGCGCGCAAGCCCATCGCCGCGCGCCAGCACGCCTCGCCGCGCGTCACCTTGCTGTCGAAATCCACCAGCCACGGGTGCACCACCTGCCCGGCTCGGCTTGGCAGGCTGTACGGGAGGATCCGCACCCCCTGCCATGTCTGCGCCTCCTTGACCCGCAGGGTCAGCGCCACGCAGTGGTGCCCCATGCCCGCCAGCCGGGGGGCGAGGTGCTTGTATTGACCAGGAAAATTCTGATGAATGAAGAGGATGTTCACGGCCCTGCCTGCCTTGCTGCCTTGGGGCGCTTATAGCCGGGCGGCACGCACCGGGCCAAGCCCCGCATTTTTGTGCCCCGACACTGGACCAAGGGCCGACAAGCGCCTATCACCACAGCCCAAACGAGACCGCAAGAAGAGGGGCGCAAGGCATGTCGCGCTATTCACCCGCCGAGATCGAGGCGACCTGGCAAAAGGCGTGGGACAAGGCCGGGATTTTCCGCGCCCGCCGCAACGAAAGCCGCCCGAAATACTATGTGCTGGAGATGTTCCCCTACCCGTCGGGGCGCATCCACATGGGCCATGTGCGCAACTACACGATGGGCGACGTGGTGGCGCGCTACAAG
>JADQCC010000280.1 GCA_016278295.1 Roseovarius sp.
GCGTGAAAGCCGAAGCGCTGGATCGCCGCCGCGAAGATGCCGAGCCCGGTGATGATGAACACGGTGGTGCCGATCTTTCCCGCGACCGTGGCCGGCACGAGGTTGCCATAGCCCACGGTCGAGAGCGTGACCACGGTGAAGAAGTAGCTGTCGAGCCAACTCCACCCCTCGACGAGGCGGAAAAACACCGTGCCGCCGACGATCACGGCGGCGAGCAGGATCAGAAGCGTGCGCGCGCGCATCGGGCTCAGCCCGCGCCGTTCGCCGTCTGGGTGGCGATCTCGTCGATCACCCGCAGCCACATTTCGGGCGGCTGGCAGCCGGGCACCGCGTGCTGGCCCGCCACGATGAAGGTAGGCACGCCGGTCACGCCCATCTGCCGGAACTGCGCATCGCGGGCGGCGATTTCCTCGCGGTCGGCATCCGAGGCCAGAAGCCGCGCGATAAGGGCCGCGTCGAGCCCGAGCCCGTCGGCGAGATCGGCCAGCACCTCGTGGTCGGAAATGTCGCGCCCGTCGTGGAAATAGGCGCGGAACAGCGCCATCGCCATCGGCGTCTGGCATTTCTCGACCTCGGACCAGTGCAGCAGGCGGTGCGCGTCGATCGTGTTGGGCGTGCGCGGGATCGACGCAAAGTCGATGTCGAGCCCCGCCGCCCCGGCGCGTTCCAGCACCGGCGCATAGGCCCGCGCCGCGCCCTCGCGGCCGCCGAACTTGGCCTCCAGGTATTCGCGCCGGCCCATGCCCTCGGGCGGCATGTCGGGGTTGAGCTGGAACGGTTGCCAGTGGATCTCGAACGGGTGGTCGGGGCGCTGCGCGAGCGCCTGGTCGAGCAGGGTCTTGCCGATGTAGCACCAGGGGCAGATCGGATCGGAGATGATGTCAAGCCGGACCATTGAGGGCCTCGTATATCGGCCGCAGGGCGCGGCGCAGGAGTTTTCCGTTGGCACCCGTGGGCAGGCTTTCGACGTGAAAGAAGCCGCGCGGGCATTTGTAGGCCGCGAGCCGGGCGCGACAGTGGGCGTCGAGCTCCGCGGGATCGAGCGGTTCGGGGCCAGTATAGAAGGCCATGACGAGGCGTGCATCCTGTTTCACCTCGATATCGGTGACGGCGGCCTCGGTGATGCCCGCATGGAGGCCGAGCGCCGCCTCGACCTCGATCGGCGAGACGCGATAGCCGCCCGCGTTCATCATGTCGTCGGCGCGGCCCATATAGGCGATGGCGCCGGTCGCGTCCATCGTGCCGCGATCGCCGGTGAGAAACCACGCGCCGTTGAATTTCGCCGCCGTCGCCTGCGCCGCCCCCATGTAGCCCAGCATCAGGCCGGGATCGTCGCGGTGCACGGCGATGGTGCCCTCCTCGCCATGCGCCACCGGCGTTCCGTCCGCGCCGAGGATCGCCACGCGGCGGCCCGTTTGCGGGCGGCCCAGCGTGCCGGGGGCCGCCGGGCGGTCGGGGCTGGCCGAGATGAAGGTGGAGCATTCGGACATGCCGTAGGCCTCGTGGATGGCGGTGCCGGTGGCCTCGTGCCAGCGGGCGCGGATCGCGTCCGACAGCTTCTCTCCCGCCGCGAGCCCGTGGCGCAGGCGCGGCAGCGGCGGCAGCGGCGGCCGGCCCGTGTCGGTGGCCAGCATCTTGCGATAGACGCCGGGGGCGGCGGCGAAAAGCGTGGCGTCGTGACGCCTGAGCAGCAGCGGCAATTGCGCGGGTGTCACGCCGGGCGCGGGGATGAGCGCGGTCGCGCCCGCGCGCCACGGATCGAGCAGCCCGGTGCCGAGGGTAAAGGTCCAGTTGAACGCGCCGGCGTGGCACAGGCGGTCCGATTCCGTCAGGCCATACCAGCCCGCGCGCATCATCTCGCGCGCGACGATGGCGCGGTGCGCGTGCATCACCGCGCGCGGCTGGCCTGAGGTGCCGGAGGTGTAGATGACATAGGCGAGCCGGTCGGGATCGCCCATGTGCCAGCCGGCGGGGGGCAGGTCACGCATGGCGTGCAGCGCCGCCTCGTCCAGCACCGGCAGGCCGGTGTCGTCGGGGCAGGCGATGCCGCAGCCCCGCAGGATCAGCCGCGGTTCGGTCGTGGCGATCACGCCCGCGACTTCTGACTCCGTGAGCTGGCTGGAGGTCGGGATCGGCACCAGCCCGGCGGCAATCGCGCCGAGATAGGCGAGCGGGAATTCCACGGTATTGCCCAGCCGCATCAGCACCCTGTCGCCGGGGGCGAGCCCCTGCGCGCGCAGCCCCGTGGCGGTGCCGCGCACCGCGGCCTCGAGCCGTGCATAGCTCCACCGCTCGGCGCCCGACAGCCCGATCACGGCGAGCGCGACCTTGTCGGGGCGCCGCGCGGCGGTGGCCAGCACATGCGCGGCCAGGTTGAAGGGCGCGGGGCAGGGCGGCGGCGGCCCCTTGTCGAAGATCGCGGTCATGGGCGGGGCTTAGGCGGGCCGCGCGACGGATGCAAGGGGCGGCGGTTGGCATTTTCTTGCCGGTTTGCGGGGCAGCCACCTGGCAGCGGAAAAACCATTTTATATCAATTGTATAACAGAATGGATGGCGTGCGGATGGCGGTGCGGACGGGATCTCGGGGTACAGCTTTTGGGATACATGAATAATTTACTACTCGTTAAAGTTGCAAGATGCTAAGCAACCAAGGGTTGCGATAAACGATCTGTGATCGCGTAAAGAATGATACCTCAACGCGGCTTTCGGGGGATATTCCGTGAAGTACAAGGCTTTTGATTCGTATC
>JADQCC010000283.1 GCA_016278295.1 Roseovarius sp.
CGCCACGTCGCGGGCGAGGATGCGCCCCGCGGCCTCGGCCAGCGGCACCTCCTCGGTCTCCAATGGCTCGATCAAGGCGAAGAGGTGCGAAAGTGCCGCGTCGACCGTGATCATACGTCAAGTTCCAACTCGGGCAATTGGTCTACTTCCCATTTTGCATAAGTCCTGCCATCGGTTTCTGTCTTCCAATCCAACCTGCCATTGCTAGAGCGCCCATTCAGGATGGCCGCTGCGGCGCTCGGACTGGAAAACGCGTAATCGGTCTGGAATACAGCGTGTTTTCCCTCGACACGCAGGGTGCCGTTTGCCAGCAATTCAGCATGAAGCGTGTGGTAATGCGTTTTGCTCTGCTCATTACCAGCCCAAACCGCGCGTGCCTTGGAACCCGCTTGAACGATCCATTCACCGCCTTGCAAAACGGCACGACCTTCAACGCCATGTTTTGGGGTCTTCATTACGAAAACCATATTCTCCGGCTGCAAGACCGACAGAGACTCAGGCCCGGCAGAAGAAGGACGCGATTTGTCCATGAACATGTCCACCCGAATTGCCGGTAGCACCATCTGAAGCGTATCTAGAAACGACTCCATATTGGCTTGATCTGCTTCCGATAGGCTGCTTTTGGGCGGGATATTTCCGTTCTCCAATTCGATAGCTCGAATGCCATACGCTATTTCAACCAATCGCGATTCAAGATATTTCACATGGGCTTTATGCAGATTATTCGCCGCCGTTGTGATGAGAACAGCAGTTTCCCACCAATCCTTTTGCTTTGCATGACCACGGAGACGGGCACCCAGTTCTTCGGTCTCACCAATATAGGCTAAAGGTTGGCTCTCCTTTTCGCCCAGAAGCAGATAAACACCTGTGTAAGAGGCTTCCTTACGCGCCAACCCTTCTCTTAGCTGGGTTCGGGGAATACGTAAAACATGGCCTGTCCAGTTGAAAACCTCGGCAGTCAACATGCCATCTGGGCGCCCATCCACGAAAAACAACTGCAATGAGCGTGCTTTCGTGATCATGTCGCCTCGTACCGCCCCGATTTGCCGCCATCCTTGAGAACCACCCGGATGCCGCCGATCTCCATCGCGCGATCCACCGCCTTGGCCATGTCATAGACCGTGAGCGCCGCCACCGATACCGCGGTCAGCGCCTCCATCTCGACGCCGGTCTGCCCCGTGGTCTTGACCGTGCCCTCGATCCGTATGCCCGGCAGGTCTGGGTCGAGGGTCAGGTCCACCGCCACGCGAGTCACCGGCAGCGGGTGGCAGAGCGGGATCAGGTCGGGTGTCTTCTTGGCGCCCATGATCCCCGCCAGCCGCGCCACCGACAGAACATCGCCCTTCTTCGCCCGGCCTTCGGCAATGAGATCAAAGGTTTGCGGGGCCATCCTTATGTGACCTTCGGCCACCGCCACCCGCGCCGTCACCGCCTTGTCGGACACATCGACCATGTGGGCATCGCCCTTGCCATCGAAATGGGTGAGTCCGGCCATCAGATGCCCCCGGCGGTAAGCGGATTGGCCAGCAATGCGCGGGTGGCGGCGGCCACGTCATCAGCGCGCATCAGCGTCTCGCCGATGAGAAAGGCGCGCGCGCCGTAGCGGGCCATCTCGGCGAGGTCGTCGGGCGTGGCCAGCCCGCTCTCGCTGACGATCATGCACTCGGGCGGCACGAATTTCGACAGCTTGCGGGTGGTGTCGAGACTGGTCTCGAAGCTGTGCAGGTCGCGGTTGTTGATGCCGATCATGCGCGAAGCGAGCGCGCCCGCGCGGTCGAGCTCTTCGCGGTCGTGCACCTCGATGAGGGCGTCCATCCCCCATTCGGTCGCGGCCGCCTCAAGCTCGAGTGCCTGCGCGTCCGACACGCTGGCCATGATGATGAGGATGCAATCGGCGCCCCAGGCCCGTGCCTCGACCACCTGGTAGGGATCGTACATGAAATCCTTGCGCAGCACCGGCAGGTCGCACGCCTCGCGGGCCGCGCGCAGATATTCCGGCGCGCCCTGGAAACTCGGCCCGTCGGTCAGCACCGACAGACACGCGGCGCCGCCTTCGGCATAGGCCGCGGCCAGCGCCGCAGGGTCGAAATCGGCGCGGATGAGGCCCTTTGACGGGCTCGCCTTCTTGATCTCGGCGATCAGGCCATAGCCGGTCTTGGAGGCCTGCAACACGCCGTCGCCAAACGGGCGCACGGCGGGCGCGGCACGCGCCTCCGCCTCGATCTCGTCGAGCGGGCGCTCGGCCTTGGCGGCGGCGATCTCTTCGAGCTTGTAGGCCTTGATCTTTTCGAGAATCGTTGGGGTGGTCATTGGGCCTCCGATGTGGCTTTGGCGAGCGCGGCGAGCCGCATCCGCGCGGCGCCCGAATCGATGCTTTCGGCGGCCATCGCCACGCCCTCGCGCAGATCATCCGTGCGCCCGGCGACGGTGAGCGCCGCGGCGGCGTTCAACAGCACGGCGTCACGATAGGCGCCCTTTGTCCCGTCGAGCAGCGCACCGAGCGCGCGGCCGTTTTCCTCGGGTGTGCCACCGAGGATCGCCTCGAACGGGTGGACGGGCAGGCCGAAATCCTCGGGATGCAACTCCGCCTCGCGGATGCTGCCATCCTCTTCCAGCGCGGCCAGCCAGGTGATCCCGGTGATGGTCATCTCGTCGGTGCCGTCGCTGCCATGCACGAGCCATGCGCGCTCGGACCCCAACTGCCCCAGCGTCTCGGCCATCGGGCGGATCAGATCGCGCGAGAACGCGCCGGTCAGCTGCCGCTTCACGCCCGCCGGGTTGGTCAGCGGCCCGAGGATGTTGAAGATGGTGCGCGTGCCAAGCTCGGTGCGCACCGGGCCGACATGGGCCATCGCCGGGTGGTGCATCGGCGCCATCATGAAGGCGATACCCGCCTCGGCGAGCACCTTCTCCACCGCCTCGGCCCCGATCATCACCTTCACGCCCAGCATCCCCAGCGCGTCCGCCGCGCCCGATTTCGAGCTGAGATTGCGGTTGCCGTGCTTGGCCACCACCACGCCCGCCCCGGCCACCACCAGCGCCGTCGCGGTCGAGATGTTGAGCGTGCCCTTGCCGTCGCCGCCCGTGCCGACGATGTCCATCGCCCCCTCGGGCGCGCGTACCTTGTGGCATTTCGCGCGCATCACGGCGGCGGCGGCGGCGTATTCATCCACCGTCTCGCCGCGGGTGCGCAGCGCCATGAGAATGCCGCCGGTCTGCGCCGGCGTCGCCTCGCCCTCGAACAGGATGGTAAAGGCCGCCTCGGCCTCGCCACGCGTGAGCGCCCGGTCGGCGGCGGCGGCGATGAGCGGGCGGATGTCGCTCATGCCGGCACCTGCATCATGTCGAGAAAATTGCGCAACAGCGCGTGGCCGTGCTGCGAGGCGATGGATTCGGGGTGGAACTGCACGCCGTGGATCGGGTGCGCGCGGTGGCGCAGGCCCATGATCGTGCCGTCGGCCAGCTCGGCGGTGACTTCGAGGCAATCGGGCAGGCTGTCGCGCTCGACCACGAGCGAGTGATAGCGCGTGGCGTCAAAGGGCGAGGGCAGCCCGGCGAACACGCTGGTGCCGTTGTGCCGGATTTCCCCCATCTTGCCATGCACGATATCGGAATGCCGGATGACGCGCCCGCCAAACGCCTGCCCGATGGCCTGATGCCCGAGGCACACGCCCAGAAGCGGGATGCTCGCCTCTGCCGCCGCGCGCGTCAGGTCGAGGCAGATGCCCGCCTGATCCGGGTCGCAGGGCCCGGGCGAGAGCAGGATGCCCGCGGGCCGCAGCGCCATCGCCTCGGTCACGTCCATCGCGTCGTTGCGCACGACGCGCGTCTCGGCCCCGAGTTCGCCCACGTAATGCACGAGGTTGTAGGTGAAACTGTCGTAATTGTCGATCAAGAGCAGCATGGCGCCTGTCCTCTGGCAACGGGGCTGTTGGCCTTGGGGCCGGTCGCGGTATACTTGTTCAGGCTTGCGCCGGACCGTCAAGGGGCGCTAGGCCGGAAACGAGGGCGAACAGGCGGAAGAAACAAGGGACGAGGGCGGCAATGCACGGTGTTCTGGCGGGAATGATGACGGGCCTTGTCGTGTCGGGCCTCGTGCTCGGCACCGCGTCGGTGGTGGTCGATCTCGCCGACATGGCGGCGCTGCGCGAGCAGGCCCCGGATGCCGGTGCGGTCGAGGTGCCGCCCGGATCGGGCTTCGACGCGGTGCGCGAGGATCGCGAGGCGGCGCTGCCAGAGGTCGGGGACAGCCCCGACCCCGCCGCCGCGCCGCGCGTGCCCGAACCTGCCCCCGACGACACGCGCGGCCTGAGCGGGGCCGATACCGCCCCGGCGCCGACCACCGGTGATACGACATCGCTCGCCGCACCGCCGGCCGATGCGCCGGATACGGGCGGCGTCGCGGTTCAGAGCGACAGCCCGGTCCTGCCCAGCCCGCAGGCCCCGGCCCCCGCGCAACCCGAGGACGAGACGCGGCTGTCGATCTCGACCGAACCGGCCCAGCCGCCAAGCCCCGACCCCGGCGAGAGCGATGCCGGGCTGACAAGGCCCGACACGCAGCAGGCCCCGGCGGACGAAACCGGCGAGGCGGGGACGCAAGCCCCGGACGCACAGGCGGACGGTGCGCCGCCCGCCGACGACAGCGCCGCCGCCATCCCCCCTGACGAGGGCGCGCCCGAGACCGCCCCCACCCCACGCCGAATCGTGCCCGAGAGCGCCGGTGCTCTCCCCGACGACCGCGCGGGC
>JADQCC010000007.1 GCA_016278295.1 Roseovarius sp.
CTCTCGCCGCACTCGTCATCTACTGGCTGTGAAACTCAATGAGTCCAGAGCCTAGGGAAATCGAAATCCTCGCACGGGGATGTCTTCTGGTGCCACTGCTATCCCATGCCCCAAAGCTCCCGTGCTGCTCGGCGTCGCGAGAGATTGCCTGTCTTCGGTGGGGTCCACCCATTGGTGTCGAGTGACGGAAGCAGCTGTGCCTCTGCGAAATTCGAGCGCCAGTTCGAGGGTCAGGGCGCGATCACCAAGGTCATTCGCAAAGCAGCAAGGCTTGGAGCGAAAGTTTGCACTGGTTAGGAGAGGCCGAATGCGGCAGCCTGATCTGGCCGCCTGTCAAGTGTGTGTTTCATCGTGAATGCGCGATAACCGGGGAGCACGTATGACAACCGATCAGGTCCACGAGACTGTTGCGAGCCACCTTTGCGCCGTGCTTGCGGATATTGAGGTCCGGACGGTGTTCGGTTTGCCGGGTATCACGAACCTTCCGGTGATCGAGGCGCTCCGCCTGTCGGATGCCACACGGTTCGTGGTGACGCGCCATGAACAGTGTGCCGGCCATATGGCGGACGCCAGCGCGCGGATGGGTGCGAATCTGGGCGTTCTGCTGGTCGATCTCGGTCCCGGTCTTGCCAATGCACTCACGGCCATCCTTGCCGCCGGACGTGATTCCGTGCCCCTTCTGGTCATCGCAGGCAATGAACATCAGACGCTGATAGGGCGGGAGGTCTGGCACGAGATGCCCGATACAGAGGTGTTTGGCCCAGTCACCCGGTATTGCGGTGCCGTGCCGAGCGCCGAGGCGTTCCCGCGATACCTGCGGCAGGCGATTCAGGCTGCCACGACGGCCCGTCCCGGTCCGGCGTTTCTGAGTGTTCCCAAGAATCTGTGGTCCGAGCCGGTCGGTGCACCCCGCGCGGCGTTCACGCCAACCGCCGCACCGGCACCGGATCGCAATGCGCTGTCGAACAGTCTCGCGCTCTTGCGCCAGGCATCGCGCCCTGTGGTCGTGGCCGGTGCGAGGGCGCGACGTGGGGCGTGCCCGGATGCGGTTGCCCGGCTGTGCGAGACTTGGTCCCTGCCACTGGTCACATCACCGAACGGGCGAGGTGTATTGGACGAAGCGCATCCGCTTTGTATGGGCCACGCCGGTCGGTTCGGGCAGCGCCAGGCAAGCAAGACCCTGCTAGAGGCCGATACACTGCTCGTGCTCGGTTGTCGGCTGGACGACCTCACCACACATGACTGGCACCTGCTCAATGACGGTCAACGGGTCATCCAGGTGGATCCGGATGCGCATGTGATCGGTCAAAACTGGCCCGCGGATATCAGCCTCGTCTCAGACGTCGCGGCCTTCGCCGAGGCGGCGGCAGATGCCATGGGTGGCGGACCCCAACCGGGTTTCTGGTCTCTCGATGAGCGCTTTGCAGAGCGCACTGCCGAGCGTGCCGCCTTTCTTGGGATTGACGATCCGCTCAGGGTCAAGCCGCAAGCCGTCATGCGGCATCTTGAGGGCGCTGCGCCGCCTGACACAACTGTGGTGATGGGTGGTGGGCGTTTCCAGCAGTTCGCCGGGGAATGGCTGGTGCGTGATCCCCTTGGGTTCTTCTATGCCGCGAACTCCGGAACTGTCGGCTTTGCGCTGTCGGCAGCCATTGGCGTCGCGATCGAGCATCCCCATCGAACAGTCCTGTGTATCTTGGGTGATGGTGATTTCATGATGCATTCACAGGAGCTCGAGACAGCGATTCGCGAGCGTGCGAATGTCAAGATCGTGATCCTGAACGATTTCGCCTACGGCGCGATGCTTGCACGCCAGGCCACCAGTTACGGCACGGAATATTCCAATCCCGATTTCGCGGAACTTGCCGTCGTATATGGCGCTGCGGGACGTCGCGTGTCACATGGCGGCGACATTGCCGCGTCGGTCGGCTGGCTTTTCGACCAGCGGGGGCCTGCTGTTCTGGATGTCATCGTTGATCGCGACGAAACGCGCTCACTGCTCTTTGGTCACGACATAGGCGACAAGGCAGCCATTGCCGGTTAGCGGCATGAGTGCTGTAGCCAGGGAACCGCCGGGATGGGAGTCACGGGTCACGTCTGCGGCAGGCGCCTTTCGAGAAAATCGAGGAATTCCCGAGCGGCGACCGGCAGGCGACGCTCGGACAGCACACAGAGGTCTATCGTGCCGATCCGCAAAGAGGGAACGCGCAGGTCGACGGCGACCAAAGCCCCGCTCCGCAGGTCATTCTCTACGGCATAAGAGTGCAGGAATGCGATCCCGTCGCCATGACGCGCAAAGGATCGAAGCGCTTCGATGGAATTTGTTTCCAGCGCCGGAGAGAGAGCGAGCCTTGCCTCTCGGCAGGCGTGGTCCAGCAGGTTCCGTATGCCGAAAGTTTGCACCGGAATTGCGATCGGATGCTGCAATACGTCCCTCAACGAAAGGTGGGACTTATCCGCGAGCGAATATGAAGGTGCCATGATTGCGGCCACGGGATCGGGAATCCGCCGCGTGTAATCGATCGCGCTGGTTGCCGGTGCGTTGAAGGCCAACCCTATGTCCGCCGCTCCTGACTGAATGCGCGTGATCACGTCGTCAGCGCTCGTGATTGTAACCTCGAACGTGATGCCAGGAAGCTCTTTTCGAAAGTCTGACACGGCGCGTGACAGAAACGATGTGACCAACCCCTCAATGGTCGCCACCCGCACCTGTCCTCGCTTCAGGCCGCGCAGCTCGGATATCTCGGAGTGAAGCCGCCGCAGCGACATGAGTGCGTCGAGAACGTAGACCTGATAAACCTGCCCCGCAGGAGTAAGAACCATGCCGCGCGCGCGACGCTCGAACAGGGCCTCTCCGACTTCCTCCTCGAGCTTGCCTATCTGTCGGCTGATGGCGGACGGGGCAATGTTCAGACCTTCGCTGGCTGCCCGGATGGAGCCGCCGCGCGCGACCTCGTAAAAGTAGCGAAGTGCGGAAACGTGCTGAGCATCGCGCGGTCGGGGAAACGTCAAGCCGCCGGTGACGTCATCGGCTTCATGCGGGGTCGGCTGTTTGGGCACGCGGTATCCTGTGATTGAGTCTTGCCGTTTCGGCAACGGATTGTTCGATTTTACATCATTGCAGGCAAGCCTAAACTCTGGAAACCTTTCTGTCGATAGACGTGGAGTTGCGCGCATTGACATCCGATCAGCATCTTGAGTTCGACTGTCTGTCGAAAACGTTCGACGGCCCCGACGGAGCGCCGGTCTTCGCACTCGACGACTTCTCGCTGCGTGTCGCCGAGGGTGAATTCCTTACCATCGTCGGGCCGTCTGGCTGCGGGAAATCGACCCTCCTGAACCTACTTGTGGGACTCGACCACCCGACCGGCGGGGCCATTCGGCTGGATGGATCGCCGGCATGGGAGCACAGGCTCGAGATCGGCTATGTCACGCAGGAAGACAATCTTTTCCCGTGGCGCACCCTGCGGCAGAACATTGAATTTCCATTGGAAATACGCGGTCTCGACGCCAAGGCGCGCGAACGAAGGAGCAATGAGCTTCTTGCGCGAGTTGGTCTCCGAGATTTCAAGGACCGATATGCCCATCAACTTTCCGGCGGGATGCGGCAGCGTGGAAACATCGTTCGCGCGCTGTCTTTCGGACCTCGTGTCATTCTCATGGACGAGCCGTTCGGACCGCTCGACGCCCAGACGCGGATCTTGCTTCAGGAACAACTGCTCGACCTCTGGGCAGAAGAGCGCAAGACGGTGATTTTCATCACTCACGACTTGCAGGAAGCCATCGCGCTGGGTGATCGGGTCGTGGTCATGACGGCGCGCCCGGGGCGCATAAAGGCAATCCACGAGGTAGACATACCGCGCCCCCGCGATCTGCATCATCTGCATGAGAACCCGGCGTTCAGGTCGCTTCTTAGTGAACTCTGGGACGCGCTTGCCGAAGAGGTCAGTTCCGCCGCCCGCATGGAGCAAGCCTGATATGGGCAAGAGAATCATCTCCGAGCGCACGGATTCGGCGGCAGGAGGCTCCGGATTGGCAGGGCTGTGGCATCTCAACAAGATTTCCATCATGCGCATCGCTCTTCTCGTGACGCTGCTCGGCGGCTGGGAAGGGTTGTCTGGCTGGGCGTTCGACTCTTTCTGGGTTTCGACGCCCGGGGAAATCCTTGCATATCTCTACGATTGGATCGTGAACGGTGATTTCTTTCGTCATTTCAACGCAACGATGACGGCCATAATCATCGGATACGCGGTCGGCGCGGTGCTGGGCCTGCTCCTGGGCCTGCCATTGGGCCGGTCCGAGACGACGGCGAAAGTGCTCGACCCCTTTCTTCTGGCGCTCAACGGAATCCCGCGCGTGGCGCTTGCACCGTTGTTTGTCATCTGGTTCGGCATCGGAATCCTGCCCAAGGTGATCCTCGTCTTCACGCTGGTTTTCTTCGTCGTGTTCTACAACGCCTATGCGGGCGTGCGCTCGGTAGAAAGACGCTATATCGATCTAGCCTGGGTGATGGGTGCGCGGTCATCCGATCTGTTCGCAAAGGTGATCTTTCCCGCAGCGATGCCCTATATCCTGCTGGGGTTGAAGCTTTCGATCCCCTATGCCGTGATCGGGGCGATTATCGGCGAGTTTATCGCATCGAGCCGCGGTCTGGGCTACAAGATCCAAGTAGAAACAAGTCTCTACAACACGACGGGCACGATGGCCGGCATCAT
>JADQCC010000123.1 GCA_016278295.1 Roseovarius sp.
AGCGCCAGCGCGCCGGCGTCGATGGGCTCGGTCGACCAGCCCTGCGCGCCCCCGCCATTCCCGCCCCCGGACCCCGCCTCGCCGGTCGAGTCGGCCCCGGCGAGGCGCGACAGGTCGAGCGCACCGGCCGCGATCTGCGCGTTGAAGCGGGGCACCTCGCCGGACAGGTCGACATCCGCCGCGCCGGTGAGGGTGTTGCCGCCAACCTGCAGGTTCAGCCCGCGAACCGACAGGTTCATGGCCTCGGCCAGCGTCACATCGGCCCCGCCTTTCAGGCTCTGGCCCAACCCTTCGGGCAGGGTGACCCCGGCCACTCCCATCGCGCCGAGAAAGGCCCCGGTATCGGCGAGGTCGAGATCGAGCCGGCCCTGCACCTGCGGCTGCGTGCCCGCGCGCCCGTCAAACGTCACGCGCCCGCCCGCGGCCTCTACCGTTGCGGCGACGGCGGTCACCGCCCCGTCGATGAACCGGCCCACCTGTTCGAGCCGCCCCGTGACCGAGACCGGCCCGCCGCCGCGGGAAAACGAGGCCTCGAAATCCGCCGTTCCGTCATATTCGGGCCAGCGCAGGTCGAGGTCGAGATCGCGCACCTCCTCTACCGTACCGGCCGCGTGATCGGTGTAGATGAGCCGCGCCCCCGTCACCAGCGCGCGGTCGAGCGTCAGCGCCAGCCGCTCTGAGGTGGCGGGCGCGGCGCTGTCCGTTGCCTGCCCCGAGGGCGCCACGCCCTCTACCCCCAACTCCCAGTTGACGCGCCCGTCGGCGGCGCGCTCCAGCCGGATGACGGGATCGACGGCTTCCAGCCCGGTGATGCGGATATCGCCACCGAAGAGCGCCGCCGGTTTCACCCCGATCTTGAGACTTTCGGCTTGCAGCATCGGCCCGGCATCGGACCAGCCCGCATTGGCGACCTCGACCGCGCCGGTCGCCACGCCGAGCACGGGGTAGAGGCTGATCCGGGTCTCGCCCGACAGCGTCACCTTGCGCCCCGTGGCCCTGGTGATCTGGTCCGCGGCGATCATGGCGACACGCTCGCCCGGCAGAAAGAACAGCGCGCCGACGAAGACAGCCGCGACCACGACGACCAGACCGATCAGCCGGAATATCCACCGCATGACGCACTCCCTTCCGTATCCTGGATCGACATTAGGGTCGGTGCGCGGGCGGGGGCAACCGCTTTTGCCCTTCCCGCACGCAAGCTTGACCGCTATATCGCGCGCATGTCGCAGAACCCGCCCGATCTTCGCCCCGACCTCGCGCCGCGCGCGCGGGTCACAGACTCGCCCCGCACCGGCCAGCCCTCTATCGGAATGGTCTCTCTCGGGTGCCCCAAGGCGTTGGTGGACAGCGAGCGCATTCTCACCCGGCTGCGGGCCGAGGGCTATGGCATTTCCGCCGATTACACCGGCGCCGACGCGGTGATCGTCAACACCTGCGGCTTTCTCGACAGCGCCAAGGCCGAGAGCCTCGATGCCATCGGCGAGGCGCTGGCAGAGAATGGCCGCGTGATCGTCACCGGCTGTCTCGGGGCCGAGCCCGATTACATCACCGGCGCGCATCCCAGGGTTCTGGCAGTGACCGGCCCGCACCAATACGAGCAGGTGCTCGATGCCGTGCACACCGCCGTGCCGCCCAGCCCCGATCCGTTCATCGACCTGCTGCCCGCCTCGGGCGTCCGCCTGACGCCGCGCCACTACAGCTATCTCAAGATTTCCGAGGGCTGTAACCACAAGTGCAGGTTCTGCATCATCCCGGACATGCGCGGGCGTTTGCAGTCGCGCCCCGCCCATGCGGTGATGCGCGAGGCCGAAAAGCTGGTGGAGAACGGGGTCAGGGAACTGCTGGTCATCAGCCAGGACACCTCTGCCTACGGCGTCGATATCAAGCACGCCGAGGCCAATGGCCACCGCGCCCACATCACCGACCTCGCCCGCGACCTCGGCTCGCTGGGGGCGTGGGTCCGGCTGCATTACGTCTATCCCTATCCGCATGTGCGCGATCTGATCCCGCTGATGGGGCAGGCGGCGGAAAATGGCGGGCTGGTGCTGCCCTATCTCGACATCCCGTTCCAGCACGCCCACCCCGACACGTTGCGCCGCATGGCGCGGCCCGCGGCGGCGGCCAAGACATTGGACGAGATCGCCGCGTGGCGGGCGATCTGCCCGGATATCGCCCTGCGCTCGACCTTTATCGTCGGCTACCCCGGCGAGACGGAGGACGAATTCCAGACGCTGCTCGACTGGCTCGACGAGGCACAGCTCGACCGGGTCGGCTGTTTCAAATACGAGAACGTCGCCGGTGCGCGGTCGAACGCGTTGCCCGATCATGTGGCCGAAGAGGTCAAGCAGGACCGCTGGGAGCGGTTCATGGCCCGTGCGCAGGCGATTTCCGAGGCGAAGCTGGCGGCGAAGGTCGGCCAGCGCATGAGCGTGATCGTGGACGATATCGACGAAGACGGCATCGCGACGACCCGCACGATGGCGGATGCGCCCGAGATCGACGGCAATCTCTTTATCGACGAGGGCGCGACGGGGCTGTCGGTGGGCGATATCGTGACCGTCGAGGTGGACGAGGCGGGAGAGTATGATCTGTGGGGTGTCCTTTGCTGAGCGGGCGCGGCCATGCGGGTTGCGATCCGGTCGCGGCGATGGGATGGTCGGGTCATGAGTTCCATGACCGGTATGGTCCTCTCCGGCAGGCCCGCGCGGCCCGCCGGACAAGCGGGCGGGTGTGACGAGCGGTGAAAGTCTTTCTCACGGGCGGTGCGGGCTATATCGGCACCCATGTTCTCAACGAGCTTCTGGGGCGGGGCTGGCAGGCTTGCGTCTTTGACAATTTCAGCAACAGCACGCCAGCGGCGCTCGACCGGGTCCGGGCCCTGGCCGGGCGCGATTTCGACGTGGTGACAGGCGACATCACCGATCACGGCGGGCTGTGCGCCGCGCTCTCCGCGTTTCGCCCCGACGCGGTGATCCATCTCGCCGGGCTAAAGGCGGTGGGAGAATCGGTCCGTGATCCGCTGCTTTACTATCGCAACAACGTATACGGCGCGATGACGCTGTTGCAGGCGATGCGGGATACCGGGGTGGCGCGGATCGTGTTTTCCTCTTCGGCCACGGTCTACGGGATTCCGCTCTACATCCCTTATGACGAGGTGCATCCGCTCGCACCGGTCAACCCCTATGGCCGCACCAAGTTCTTCATCGAGGAGATCATCCGCGACTGGATCGCCGCGGGAAACGGACAGGCGGCGGTGCTGTTGCGCTATTTCAACCCTGTGGGCGCGCATGACAGCGGGCGGATCGGCGAAGACCCGACCGGGATCCCCGACAACCTGATGCCGTTCGTCTCGCAGGTGGCGGTGGGGCGGCGGTCGGTTCTCGATGTCTTTGGCGACGATTACGAGACCCGCGACGGGACCGGAGAGCGCGATTATATCCATGTCGTCGATCTGGCGCGCGCCCATCTCGACGCGCTGAGCCACGCGGTGGGGCACGCGGGATGCGACGTGTTCAACATCGGCACCGGGCGGGGGGCGACGGTGCTGGAGCTTGTGCGCATGTTCGAGCAGGTCACGGGGCGCGAGATACCCTATCGCATCGCGCCGCGCCGCGACGGCGACATCCCGATCATGCGCGCCGACCCGACCCGCGCGCACGCGGTTCTGGGGTGGCGGGCCGAGCGTCACCTCGACGAGATGTGCCGCACGGCATGGAAGTGGCAGTCCGACAATCCAGAGGGCTATCGCTAACGTCATCACCTTGCAGACGGGTCGGCGGTGGATCGCGCATAAGGCGAGTGGCGCGGCCGCGTACTGCCGCCCCGGTCTTGTCGGCTTGGCCGTGCCCATGCTAAATGCCTTTGGCGCGGGAAAATTCCCCCCGCCGTGTTCAGGAGACCCGCGATGCGCAAGCGACTTTTTGGCACCGACGGCGTTCGCGGGCAGGCCAATACCTGGCCGATGACCGCCGACATGGCGCTGCGGCTCGGGGCGGCGGCGGGGCGCTATTTCCGCACCGACAAGCAGGAACACCGCGTGGTGATCGGCAAGGACACGCGGCGCTCGGGCTACATGCTGGAATACGCGCTGACCGCCGGGTTCACCTCTACGGGGATGGATGTATTCCTGCTCGGCCCGGTGCCGACGCCGGCCATCGGCTATCTCACGCATTCGTTGCGCGCGGATGTCGGCGTGATGATCTCGGCCAGCCACAACCCGGCCTCCGACAACGGCATAAAACTCTTTGGCCCCGACGGGTTCAAGCTCAGCGACGAGGCCGAGGGCGAGATCGAGCGGTTGCTCGACGAGGGTGTGACCCTGTCGGTCCCCGACAATATCGGTCGGGCGCGGCGCGTGGACGATGCGCGCGGGCGCTATGTGGAATACGCCAAGACCACCTTTCCCCGCCGCCGCCGCCTTGGCGGGCTGCGCATCGTCATCGACTGCGCCAACGGTGCCGCCTATCGCACCGCCCCCGAGGTGCTGTGGGAGCTGGGGGCCGAGGTGATCCCGCTCGGGGTGGAGCCGGACGGCTACAACATCAACCTCGACTGCGGCTCGACCCGCCCCGAGGCCGCCGCCCGCAAGGTGCTGGAGACGCGCGCCGACCTGGGCATCTGCCTCGATGGCGATGCCGACCGCGTGGTGCTGATCGACGAGCAGGGGCGGGTGGCCGACGGCGATCAGTTCATGGCGCTGATCGCCACC
>JADQCC010000147.1 GCA_016278295.1 Roseovarius sp.
GATCACCCCGGCCTCGAGCCGGGCGGTGACCATCGCGCCGGGCTCGGGGCGTGCTCGCATGTCCAGCATGTCCTGCATGACGAGGACCGTGCGCACCCCCGACAGCAACGAGTAATGCACCCATCCGCCGGCCCCGTCGATATCCTCGACACGCCGCCAGTTGCCGAACTCGGCGGTGATGCGCAAGGGCATGCCGCGGCGCTTGTAGACCCAGTCGATGCGGTGGGTGAGGCTGGGGCCGCGCCGGACATTGGCCTTGGACGCCTTGAGCGAGACGTAGCGCGGCATCGGCAGCCCGGTCACCGGCCCGCGCTCCTGTGCGGCGCCCGCGCCCGCGCCGAGGGCCACGACGAGAAGGGCCATGACAAGCCGCCGCATGTTCGCTCTCCGATTTCTGCCCGCATCGTCGGCAAGGGTTCTTGTGCCCCGCCTTGTCCTGCGCCACTCTGCCAGCACCGCGCGCGAAAGAAAAGCCGGAGGAGGGCCGCCATGCCGTCAGAGACCCTGAGTGTTGTCGTTACGCGACGCCTGCCCGAGCCGGTCGAGCGGCGAATGCAGGAGCTGTTCGATGTGCGGCTGCGCGAAGACGACACGCCGATGAGCCGCGAGGAACTGGCGGCGGCGATGCAGGAGGCGGATGTACTGGTGCCGGTGATCACCGACCGGATCGACGCGGGGCTTATCGGGCAGGCGGGCGAACGGCTCACGCTCATTGCCAATTATGGCGCGGGTGTCGATCACATCGACGTCGAGACGGCACGGCAGCGCGGCATTCTCGTTTCGAACACGCCCGGTGTGCTGACAGACGACACCGCCGACATGACGATGGCCTTGATGCTCGCGGTGACGCGCCGCCTGCCCGAGGGGTTATCGGCGATGCAGTCGGGCGACTGGCGCGGCTGGTCGCCGACCGCGTTTCTCGGTGGCCGCATCGCCGGGCGGAGGCTCGGTATCCTCGGCATGGGGCGGATCGGGCAGGCGGTGGCGCATCGTGCCGCGGCCTTCGGGATGCAGGTGCATTACCACAACCGTCGCCGCCTGCGCCCCGAGATCGAGGAGGAATGCGGTGCGACCTACTGGGAGAGCCTCGACCAGATGGTGGCGCGCATGGACGTGCTGAGCATCAACTGCCCGCACACGCCCTCGACCTTTCACCTGATGAACGCCCGGCGGCTCAGGCTGATGAAGCCCGACGCGGTGATCGTCAACACCAGCCGCGGCGAGGTGATCGACGAGAACGCGCTGACCCGGATGCTGCGCGCCGGAGAGATCGCGGGCGCCGGGCTCGACGTCTACGAGCACGGCGCCGACATCAACCCGCGCCTGCGCGAGTTGCCCAACGTGGTGCTGTTGCCGCACATGGGATCGGCCACGCGCGAGGCGCGGGTCGAGATGGGCGAGAAGGTCATCATCAACATCAAGACCTATCAGGACGGGCACCGCCCGCCCGATCAGGTCGTGCCGGCGATGCTCTGAGCGCGGTGGCATTCGGGATATTCCTTGCCACGGCCCCGGGGCTGGAGGAGGCGCTGGCACGCGAGGTCGCGGACCTGGGTTTCGGGCCGGTGTCGGCGGTGCCCGGCGGGGTCGAGATCACGGGCGGCTGGCCCGAGGTCTGGCGCGCGAACCTCACGGTTCGCGGCGCGAACCGTGTGCTTGCCCGGATAGGCGAATTCCGTGCGATGCACCTTGCGCAGCTCGACAAACGGGCGCGGAAATTCGACTGGGGATCGGTGCTGCGGCCCGACGTGCCGGTCAAGGTCGAGGCGACCTGCCGCCGATCCAGGATCTACCACGCCGGCGCCGCGTCGCAGCGGATAGCGCGCGCGATCACCGAGGGCCTCGGCGCGCCCGAGGGGGGCGAGGGCGCGGTGCGGGTGATGGCGCGGATCGAGGATGATCTGGTGAGCCTGAGCGTCGATACCTCGGGCGAGCCGCTGCACCGGCGCGGCCACAAGCAGGCCACCGGCAAGGCCCCCCTGCGCGAGACGCTGGCGGCGCTGTTCCTGCGGCAATGCGGCTATGACGGGACCGAGCCGGTGCTCGATCCGATGTGCGGCTCGGGCACCTTTCCCATCGAAGCGGCAGAGATCGCGGCGGGGCTCGCGCCGGGGCGCGACCGGCGATTTGCCTTCGAGGACCTGGCCACGTTCGACGCGCCCGCGTGGCAGGCGATACGCGGTGGTATTGCGCCGCGCGAGACGGGCGTGCGATTCGCCGGGTTCGACCGCGACGCAGGCGCGGTGCGCATGGCGGGCGACAACGCCGCGCGCGCGGGCGTGGCGGGGCTTGCGTCCTTCGCCTGCCAGCCGGTCTCGGCGCTCACCCGCCCCGCGGGGCCGCCGGGCCTCGTCATGGTCAACCCGCCCTACGGCGCGCGCATCGGCAACCGCAAGCTGCTCTTCGGTCTCTATGGCAGCCTCGGCGAGGTCTTGCGCCGCGAGATGCGCGGCTGGCGCGTCGGGCTGGTGACGAGCGATGGCGGGCTGGCCCGCGCGACCGGGTTGCCGTTCTTGCCTCCGGGTCCGCCGGTGGCGCATGGTGGGCTCAAGGTGACGCTGTGGCGCACCGGCCCGCTGTGACGAAATGTGACGAAAGGAGACGGCGATGCGCGCGATCCTTGCAACCCTTCTCTGCCTCGCGCTGCCCGTGGCCGCGCAACAGGCCGCCGACACGGTCGCGCCCGAGGGGGCAGGGGCCGGGGCGCTGCGCGTGCCGGCCATGTTGCGCGCCTCGGCAGAGGCCAAGGCGGCGGGCCGCCCCGTGGTGGCCCGTGACTGGATGATCGCCGCCGCGCACCCGCTCGCGGTCGAGGCCGGGGCGAAAGTGCTCGATGCGGGCGGCACGGCGGCGGATGCGATGGTCGCGGTGCAGGCGGTGCTGGGGCTGGTCGAGCCGCAAAGCTCGGGCCTCGGCGGCGGCGCGTTCCTCGTCTGGCATGACGGGGAAACCGGCGAGATCACCACGCTCGACGGGCGCGAGACCGCGCCGCTCGCGGCCACCCCGCGGCTTTTCCAGGATGCCGAGGGCCGACCGCTCGATTTCTTCGAGGCGGTGGTGGGCGGGCGATCAGTCGGCGTGCCGGGCACGCCCGCGCTGATGGCCGAGGCGCAGGACCGTTGGGGTCGGGCGGATTGGGCGGGGCTCTTCGACGACGCGATCCGGCTGGCGGAGGAGGGGTTTTCGGTCAGCCCCCGGTTGGCGGGGCTGGTGGCGCGCGATGCCGACCGGCTGTCGCGTTTTGACACCACCCGCGCCTATTTCCTGCCCGGCGGCACGCCGCTGCGCGCGGGCGACACCCTGCGAAACCCGGCCTATGCCGAGACGCTGCGCATCCTGGCGACCGAGGGGCACGAGCCGTTCTATACCGGGGCCATCGCCAAGGACATCGCGGCGGCGGTGCAGGGGGCCAAGGGCAATCCCGGGCGGTTGAGCACGACCGATCTCGCCATCTACCGGGTGCGCGAGCGCGACGCGGCCTGCGTGCCCTATCGGGGCTACGATGTCTGCGGCATGGGGCCGCCCTCGTCGGGCGGGGTTACCGTGGGGCAGATCCTTGGTCTGCTCGCCCCGTTCGATCTCGCCGCGCTCGGTCCCGACAACCCCGAGGCGTGGCGGCTCATCGGCGATGCCAGCCGCCTCGCCTTTGCCGACCGGGGGCGTTACCTCGCCGACAGCGATTTCGTGCCGGTGCCGGTGCGCGGCCTGCTCGATCCCGGCTATCTGCGTGACCGGTCCCGGCTCCTGCGTGGTGACGACGCGCTGCCAGAGGTCGCGCCCGGCACGCCCGAATTCGATCATGCCCTGGACTGGGGCACCGGGAGGACGCTTTCGCAGCCCTCCACCTCGCAGATATCCATCGTCGATTCGTATGGCAACGCGCTGTCGATGACCACCACCATCGAGAACGCCTTCGGCTCTCGGCTGATGGTGCGGGGTTTCCTGCTCAACAACGAGCTCACCGATTTCTCCTTTGCCAGCCACGAGGGCGGGCGCCCCATCGCCAATGCCGTGGCCCCGGGCAAGCGGCCGCGCTCGTCCATGGCGCCCACGATCCTGCGCCGCGACGGCCAGCCGGTGCTGGTTCTGGGCAGTCCGGGCGGCAGCCGGATCATCGGATTCGTGGCCAAGACCATCATCGCCTGGGCCGATTGGGGGATGGACGTGCAGGAGGCGGTGGCGCTGCCGCATCTCGTCAACCGCTTCGGCCGCTACGATATCGAGCCCGGTGCGGCGCGGCTCGCCCCGGCGCTGGAATCGCTGGGCTACGAGGTGGAGACGCGGGCGCTGACCTCGGGGCTGCACGCGATCGAGATCGGCGCGCGGCTCGAGGGCGGGGCCGATCCGCGTCGCGAGGGGCTGGTCTACGGCGAATGAGGCGCGGGATCGCGCCCTGCCGGCAGGGCGCATCGCCCCCGGCTTCACCGTGGCGCGGAAAAGTTTCGCTTTTTTCGAAAAAACCTCTTGCGACTCTCCGGCGGTATCCGTAAATACGCCTTCACCGACGCGGCGGAGACGCTGTGGCGGGGCGCTCGACGGGCCGACAGGTTACGAAGCGGATAAAAACTCTGGGGCAGACGAGGCGGGGCGCGCCGGCAAGTAGGGCGCAGTCTGGTTGGTTTTGTCTCATGCTCTTTGACAAGATTGAATATCTGAAG
>JADQCC010000112.1 GCA_016278295.1 Roseovarius sp.
AGGATCGCCGCGCGATCCCCGTCTAGCGATGGGGCGGGCGGGCGCGACGCGGTGTCCTCGAGACCGCTCATCTTGATCGGGTTGCCAGCAGCCACGAAGGCCGGTTGACCCTTGGTGTCCAGCACGTCCACCACCATGTTGCGCGCCAGAATCTGGTGGTCATGGAGCACCTCGGCCACGTTCTGGATCGGGCCAGTCGGGACGCCGGAGGCTTCCAGCTTCTCGATCCAGTGGGATTTCGGCTGGTCGAGCGTGATCGCCTCGATCAGCCGCTTGAGCGTGCGCGTGTTCTCGCAGCGCGCCGGGTTGGTCGCGAAACGCGGATCCTGCGCGAGCGGCAGGCCGAGCACGTCGCAAAGCCGGGCAAAGAGCGCGTCGTTTCCGGCGGCGATGACAAAGAGGCCGTCGGCGGCGTGAAAGGTCTCGAAGGGGCTGATCGAGGGGTGCCGCGCGCCGGATGGCCCCGGTGGGGTGCCCGTGGTGGTGGTGATCGCAACCGCGTGTTCGAGAATGGCGAGCTGGCTGTCGAGCATGGCCACGTCGATCTTGCGCCCTTCGCCGGTTTTCGCGCGGTCTATCACGGCGGCGAGCACGCCCTGCACCAGGTACATTCCCGCCACGATATCGCCGATCGAGGCCCCGACGCGCACCGGCTCGCGCCCTGCCTCGCCGGTGATCGACATCACCCCGCCGCGCGCCTGCACCACCATGTCATAGGCGGGCCGCAGCGCATCCGGCCCGGTATGGCCAAAGCCGCTGACGGCACCGTAGATCAGCGCTGGATGGCGCGCGTGCAGTGCCTCCCAGCCATAACCCAGCTTTTCCATCACGCCGGGGCGGTAGTTTTCCAGCAGGATATCGGCGCGCGCGAGGAGCTGCTCGAAGATCGCGCGGCCGTCTCCGGCCTTGAGGTCGAGCGCGATTGATTGTTTGCCGTGGTTGATCGCGGCGAAATAGGCGCTCGTCCCGTTCTTGAAAGGCGGAAATGCACGGGTGTCGTCGCCGGTTCCGGGTCGTTCGACCTTGATGACCTTTGCCCCCAGATCGCCGAGGGTGAGCGAGGCGAATGGCCCTGCCAGAACATGGGTGAGGTCGAGTACGAGGAGGTCTTGCAGCGGGCTGGTCATGGCGGCTCTCGTTTCGGTGGTGTTCGCCCCGGTTCTAGCGGCGCTGCGTAACCTGTCTCTGACACGGATCAAGGGGGCCGCGATGCAGCCCTCTTGTTTTGGCGTTTACCCCGGCAGCGCCCTCAGATGCGGCCCTTCCACGGTACCAGCCATTTCTCGGCCTTGCGCATCAGGATGTCGATGCCGTAGCCGATGATGCCGATGAGGATGATCCCCATGATCACGATATCCGTGAGCTGAAACCGCGAGGCGACCATGATCATCATGCCCGCGCCCTTTTCCGCCGCCACCAGTTCGGCGGCCACGACCGTGCCCCAGCAGACCCCCATCGCGACGCGCGCGCCGGTGAAAATCTCGGGCAGGGAGTTCGGCATGATCACGTGGCGCATCAATTGCCACTTGGAGGCGCCCAGGGAATAGGCGGCGTGCACCTTGGAAATGGCGACACCCGACACGCCCGCGCGCGCCGAGATGGTCATGATCCAGAGGGCTGCGAGAAACAGCAGGATGATCTTGCCCGATTCGCCGATGCCCGCCCAGATGATGACCAGCGGGATGAGCGCCAGCGGCGGCACGGGTCGCATGAATTCCACGATCGGATCGAACCAGCCGCGGAACCAGTCGCTGAGGCCCATCGCGTAGCCCAGCGGAATACCCACCGCGGCCCCGAGCGCAAAGCCCACGATCACGCGGAACAGCGACCAGTAGAGATGCTCCCAAAGGGTGAAGTTCTGGTAACCCTCGCTGGCAATTTCTCCGACGCGATCGACGACCGCCTCCGGTGGCGGCAGCCAGATCGGCTCCATCTGCCAGCCGGGGCGCGGTGTGAAGTTGAGCGAGCCCTTGGAAGTGACGGCGACCTTGCCCCCTGCGACCGGGACGGTTTCGCCGGGGTTGACGGGTTGGCCGTCGATGGCGACGACCCTGGCACCCTCCTTGCGCGTGACCTCGTCGTTCTTGTCCATCAGGATCAGGTCCGACCGCCACGCGCCCACAGAGGAGGCATCGTTCTTCGCAAAGCCCGCGCCCGGCTCGATCGCGGGGGGCTCGACGTCTTCGCCGACGTTGAAGACCCGCACGAGAACGGCGGCGTCATCGCGCGCACCGTCAGGGGCCTCGAGTGTGTAGGTGAACTCGGCATCGCCCACGAACGGGCCCGGCGCGTGGATTGGCACCCAGTTCGATCCCGTGAACGCGCCCCACAACAGGAAGATCGTCACCACCGAGATGACGCTTGCCCAGCGGTCGGGGCGCACCGCGCTTTCATCGCCAAAGGTAACGGTCTTGAGCGAGGTGAAGTCCCGCATCTGCCGGAACTTGCGCACGCCAAAGCGGACCACGAAGAAGGCCGCGGCGAAGATCGCGATATATATGATGAGGATGATCATGCGCCGGCCTCCTCTGTGCGGCCCATGATTTCCTCTTCCATGTCCCAGATCATCGACAGGATCTCCTCGCGTTTGTCGCCGAACGCGGGGTTCTTCTTGACCTCGCGCAGATCCTTGCCCACGCCGTCATCGGCGAAGGGCAGGCGGTATTCCTTGTGGATGCGGCCCGGGCGCGGGGCCATGACAAGCAAACGCTCGCCCAGAAGGAGGGCCTCCTCGACCGAGTGGGTGATGAGGATGATGGTCTTGCCGGTTTCCTTCCAGAGCTTGAGCACCAGCCCTTGCATCTTTTCGCGGGTCAGCGCGTCGAGCGCACCCAGGGGTTCGTCCATCAGGATCACGTCGGGGTCATTGGCCAGGCACCGCGCCAGCGCCACACGCTGCTGCATCCCGCCCGACAGCTCGTACACCGCCTTGTCCTTGAAATCCTGCAGGCCCACCACATCGAGCAGGTGATCGACCGTGCCGCGCCATTCCTTCTCGCGCTTGCCGGCCATGCGGGGGCCAAAGCTCACGTTGTCGCGCACGCTCATCCATTCGAACAGCGCGCCTTGCTGAAACACCATGCCGCGTTCGGCGTCGGGGCCGGTTACGGGATGATCGTTGAGGATGACGCGGCCATCGGTCGGGGCAAGAAAACCGGCGAGGATGTTAAGCAACGTGGTCTTGCCGCAGCCCGAGGGCCCCAGCACGCTCATCAGCTCGCCGGTGTTGAGTTCGAGCGTGACATCCTGAAGCGCCTGAACGTGACCGCCATTCGGCAGGTCGAACCGCATCGAGATATTTTCGATGGAGAGTGTCGACATCCTCCGCCCCTTTTCGACTGATCGTGAAATCCGGGTGCGCGGGCCGGGCGCAAAAGGCGCCGGCCCGCGCGGGGAGAAAAGCGGGTCAGGACCCGCCGGCCGCCTGCGTGAGCGGGCCGATATTGACGTTGTCCTCGTAGGTGTCGAGCGCGGCGTCGATGCTGCCTGCTTCGACGAAGACATCGGCCACGCCTTTCATGAATTCTTGCGCGCCGCCGCCGAGCCATTTCTCGGAAAGCTGCTCCTCCACTGTCGGAAAGACGAACGTGTCGATGGTCGCCGCTGTGGCCTCGACATCCATGCCGCTGTCCTTGGCGATCACCGGCAGCATCTTGTCGCGGTTCGCCGGGTCGGCCCACATGGCGTTGGCTTCGGCGGTAACGGCGAGGAACTTGGCTACCACGTCCGGGTTCTCGGCGATGAAATCGGCCGGGCCCGAGGTCACGTCGAAGACGAGAATCCCGAGATCCTCCTTCTCCTGCCCGGTCAGCAGCACGTTGCCGTGCTCCTTGGCGCGGCGCAGCGAGCCGCCCCAGCCGCAGAACATGTCGACCGCGCCCTGCGCGATCGCCGCCGCGCCCTCCGGCGGCGCCATGTTGACCACGTCCATGGTCGAGATATCGACGCCGAAATGATTCATCTGCTTGAGAAAGCCGTAATGCGCGGCGGTGCCGAGCGGTACGGCAGCCTTCTTGCCTTCAAGCTCCTTGGCGCTGTCCTTGTCGATCTCCAGCGCCTCAGCCACGACGCAGTTGTCGTTGTCGGAGTAGCTTACCGCCACATCCACGATCTGCAGATCCTGCCCGGCGCTGACCGCGACGACAAAGGGCGGCACGCCCTGGCTCACCGAGAGCTGAATATCGCCCGAGGCCATCGCCGCGCTCATCGCAGTGCCGGTATCGAATGCGCGCCAGTTGATCTCCATGCCGAGCGCTTCTTCGTACATGCCGGTTTCCTTGGCATACTGGAACGGCATCGGCCATTCGAGGAAATACGCCACGCTGAGTTCCTGTGCCCCGGCCGCCCCGCCAAGCAGCGCCGCGCCGGTCACGGCGGAGAGGAGTTTCGCCCTGAGTATCATGTCTGTCTATCTCCCGTTGGTCATGTTGGGCGGGGCTTGTCCCCGCTTGTCTGCCAGTTGCTCTTCGCGGTTTGTGCCGCTTGTCGTTCAGGCGTCGGTCGCGGCTGACGAGCGCGCCGTAGCGCAAAGTCAACCCGATAGCTGTTCGCCGATCAACGCCATAATCCCGAGCCTAGGGAGATTTCAGTAAGTTGGAAAAGAGATTTTCGATTAGGCGGATGGAGGGGGTGGCGGTAATGCCATG
>JADQCC010000236.1 GCA_016278295.1 Roseovarius sp.
CCGGAAAACGCCACGCGCAGCCAGATATGCAGGCCTCATGAATTATCCGGGCTAGCAGATACCGCTCAAAAGCCGGTTCCGGTATTGAGCAGCATTCCTTGGCGACTGTTGCGACGGCAGGCCCGTTAGGGCCAGCCGCGCTTTACACCCCGGCCCCGCGCGCCTAGCGTCTGCGCGACACTTGCAAGAGGGCCGAACCATGCAACTCATCGCCTCCCCGCTCTCTCCGTTCGTGCGCAAGGTGCGCGTACTGTTGCATGAGACCGGGCTCATCCAGCAGGTCGAGGTGATCAACCTCGCGACAACCCCGATCGAGACCGATCCGCGCGCCGCCTCGGCCAACCCGCTGGGCAAGATCCCCGCGCTGGTGCGCGAGGACGGCGCCACGCTCTATGACAGCCGGGTCATCACCCGCTATCTGGACGACCTCGCTGGTGCCGGGCTCTACCCCGAAGCGCGGCTGTGGGAAATCCTGACGCTCGAAGCCACCGCCGAGGGTATCATGGAAGCTGCCGTTCTGATGACCTACGAGGGCCGCTTTCGCCCCGAAAATATGCAATACGCCCCCTGGGTCGAGGCGCAATGGGCCAAGATCGCGCGCGCGCTCGACGCGCTCGAAACGCGCTGGATAAGCCACCTCTCCGGTCGGCTGGACATGGGTCAGGTCGCCACGGGCTGCGCGCTGGGATATCTCGATTTTCGCCATGACGGACGCGGCTGGCGGCAGGGCCACCCCGCGCTGGCCGACTGGTTCACCGGGTTTGCGCAGCGTGAGAGCATGGCGGCGACGGCCCCCGTCTGACCGGGGCCGCCGCGCCCCGGTGCGACCTCAGAAGCTGTAGCTGATTCCCACGTTCACCGCATGGGTCACGAGTTCTGTCTTGAGTTCGCCCGCGCTCTGCCCGGCAACGGCAGGGTCCGGGTCAATGGTGGCGTCGTTGTCGGACCACGTGATCTGGTACTCGCCAAAGAGGGCCCATTTGTCGGTAATCGCGTATTTCAGCCCGGCGATGCCACGCAGGGCGGGGCCCGTGGCCTCGAAATCAAAGGTGCGTCCCGTGGCACCGGTCACCTTGATGTCGACGTGCGGGATGGCCACGCCGACCCCGGCCCCGACATAAGGCGAGAATCGCGGCGTCTTGGCGAAGGCACCGGGAAAGCGCTTCATCACGTTGGCGGTGATAATGTTGTGCCCATCGGTGAATTCGAGCCTGTCGACGCCCAGCGCGGCGCGATCCGAGGCCGAGGCGATGGCCTTGGCATGGGTGCCCTCGACGCCGAAGCCAAAATCGCTCTGCGTCCACCATGTGGCGCGACCACCGTAATAGAGCGGGTTATCGAACGGTTTCACCCGCCAGTCGATGTCGCGGCTCACTGGCGTGGTCGCCCCCGGCAGACGCACCGAGTCGCTGTCGCTGTAGGCACTCTGTGTGCCAAGATAGAGGCTCAGCTCAAGTTCGGCGGCGGCTGGTGTGGCCATCAGCATGAGCGCTGTTGCGGCGGTTTTGAATGAATCGAGCATGTCCAGGACCTTGCACTATGAGAGAATACGCGTCTGATGTGTCACTATACCCCGAAATGCCCGCCGACAAGCGCGACACAAGCGCGCTTCGATCACATCTTGGGACGCAGCAGGCTGGACGCCTTGCCAAAGCCCCGCTAAATAGCCGCAGAGTAAGGTCGGGGAGAGTCCCCGGACAAAACCTCATGAGGCCGTGACCGCCACTGACAGAATGGAGTAACCTCGTGTCCCACGCAGAAGATCACGAAGGCACCCGGAGGGATTTCCTCTACTACGCCACAGCAGGGGCGGGTGCCGTCACCACAGGAGCGGCCGTCTGGCCGCTGGTCAACCAGATGAACCCGTCGGCGGACGTGCAGGCGCTGGCGTCGATCCGCGTGGATGTCGCGGGCATCTCCCCGGGCACGCAGTTGACGGTCAAATGGCTCGGCAAGCCCGTCTTCATCCGCCGACGCGCCGAAAAGGAGATCGAGGCGGCGCGCAGTGTCGATGTCTCGACGCTGCCCGACCCGCTCGCGCGGAACGCCAACATCTCCGGCGATGCACCGGCCACGGACGCGAACCGCACTCTTGACGAGGCCGGCGAATGGCTTGTCGAGATGGGGGTCTGCACGCATCTCGGCTGCGTTCCCATCGGCGACGGCGCAGGCGATTTCGGCGGCTGGTTCTGCCCCTGCCACGGATCGCATTACGATAGCGCAGGCCGCATCCGCAAAGGCCCCGCGCCGGAAAACCTGCCGGTTCCGCTGGCCGAATTCGTCGACGACACGACGATCAAACTGGGATAAGGAAACGCGCAAATGTCCGGTATTCCGCACGATCATTACGAGCCCAAGACGAGCGGCGAGAAATGGCTTCATTCACGCCTGCCCATCGTCGGGCTGCTCTATGACACCATCATGATTCCCACCCCCAAGAACCTCAACTGGATGTGGATCTGGGGAATTGTCCTGACCTTCTGCCTCGCGCTGCAAATCATCACCGGTGTGGTGCTGGCGATGCATTACACGCCGCATGTCGACATGGCCTTCGCCTCGATCGAGCACATCATGCGCAATGTGAACGGCGGGCACTTCATCCGCTACCTGCACATGAACGGCGCCTCGCTGTTCTTCTTTGCCGTCTACCTGCACATCTTCCGCGGGCTTTATTACGGCTCCTACAAGGCCCCGCGCGAGATCACCTGGATCATCGGCATGCTGATCTATTTGCTGATGATGGGCACCGCCTTCATGGGCTACGTGCTGCCCTGGGGGCAGATGTCGTTCTGGGGGGCCACGGTGATTACCGGGCTCTTCGGTGCCATCCCGTGGATCGGCGAGCCGATCCAGACCTGGCTTCTGGGCGGACCGGCGGTGGGCAACCCGACGCTCAACCGTTTCTTTTCGCTGCATTACCTGCTGCCCTTCGTGATCGCCGCGCTGGTCGCGCTGCATATCTGGGCGTTCCACACCACCGGCAACAACAATCCCACCGGGGTGGACGTGCGCCGCACCTCCAAGGCCGAGGCTCAGAAGGACACGGTGCCGTTCTGGCCCTATTTCGTGATCAAGGATCTTTTCGCCCTCGCGGTGATCATGGTGGTCTTCTTCGCGATCGTCGGGTTCATGCCCAACTATCTCGGGCATCCCGACAACTACATCGAGGCCAACCCGCTTCTGACCCCGCCAGAAATCGTACCGGAATGGTACTTCCTGCCCTTCTATGCAATCCTGCGCGCCTTTACCGGTGACGTCTGGGTGGTGATGTTCGCAAGCTGGATCACCGGGGGGATCATCAACGCCAAGTTCTTCGGCGTGCTGGCGATGTTCGGCTCCATCGCGGTGATGGCTCTGGCTCCGTGGCTGGATACCTCCTCGGTGCGCTCGGGCCGCTACCGGCCGATGTTCAAATGGTGGTTCGCGCTTCTGTGCGTCGATTTCGTGGTTCTGATGTGGGCCGGCGGACGCCCCGCCGAACCGCCCTACTCCACCATCTCGCTTATCGGCGCGGCCTACTGGTTCGCCTATTTCCTGGTGATCCTGCCGCTTCTGGGCGTGATCGAGAAACCCGAGGCGCAGCCTGCCACCATCGAAGAGGATTTCGATGCGCATTACGGCAAGGCCCAAACGCCCGCCGAATGAGAAAGGACATATGACAATGTTGAAGAAAACAGGCATTGCGGCCCTTGCGGCGCTGTCCCTCTCCACCGGCGGCGCGCTTGCCGCCGGGTTGGAAGGAGAAGTCGAGGATATCGCCTTCTCCTTCGAGGGGCCGTTCGGCAAATTCGACCAGATTCAGCTTCAGCGCGGGCTAAAGGTCTACACTCAGGTCTGCTCGGCCTGCCACGGGATGCAATACGTCCCGCTGCGCACGCTCGGCGACGAGGGCGGCCCACAATTGCCCACCGATCAGGTACGAGCCTATGCCGAGAGATGGGAGGTCTATGACTCCGAGATCGACGATTTCCGGACTGCCAAACCCACGGATCACTTCCCCGGCTCGCAACTGGAAAACGCGCCCGATCTGTCGCTAATGGCCAAGAAGCGCGCCGGGTTCCACGGCCCCTACGGCACCGGTCTGGCGCAGCTTTTCCAGGGCACGGGCGGGGCGGAATACATCTACTCGCTTCTGACCGGCTATGAAGAGCCGCCGGAATGCGCGCCCGAGGATTTCCCCGGCAACTACAATACCGCCTTCGGTGCGGGCGGCTACCCCGAGGAATGCCGGGACGACAACGGCCACCCGACCGTGCCCGGAAGCTGGATCGCCATGGCGCAGCCGCTTTGGGGCGAGGACGTGGAATTCGACGACGGTACCGAGGCGGCGCTGGAGCAGGAGGCCGAGGACGTGGCATCGTTCCTGATGTGGGCGGCAGAGCCCAAGATGATGGCGCGCAAGCAGGCCGGGCTCACCGGCGTGATCTTCCTCACCGTGCTGTCGGTGCTGCTCTACCTCACCAACAAGCGGATCTGGGCCCCGATCAAGCACCGCAAAGAGTGACACCGGCACCACAGCTCTGACAAAGCAAGGCCCCCGCCCGATCGGCGGGGGCCTTCTTTCTGGGACGCCACCATTTCTTCTTGGGGCAAATACCCCACCCCGACGCTGCCTGCCGACGGTCCCGCCAGACAGCTCAGCGCGGCATCGGATTGGCCGCCTTGTTATAGGCGCGCCAGTCGGTGATCTCGGGGTAGTACATCTGCCGCCAGCGCCGCACGCGCGGGTTCATGATCCGCCGCCACAGCCGCGGCACCATCGCCGCCATCGTCATGATCGGGTAGCCGTGGGGCAGCTGCGGTGCCTCGTCCGCCCTGTAATTCTGCAACAGCGGGAACCGGCGGTCAGGCTTGTAGTGGTGGTCGGAATGGCGTTGCAGGTTGATCAGCAGCCAGTTCGACGCCATGTGCGCCGCGTTCCAGCTGTGGCGCGGCTGGACATGCTCGTATTTGCCATCGCCCAAATGCTTGCGGGTGAGCCCGTAATGCTCGATGTAATTCACCAGTTCCAGTTGCCAGACGGCAACGAAAGCCTGCAACAGGAACAGCAGCACCCCCACACCGCCGCCAATCAGAACCGCCAACA
The DNA here is from genome assembly GCA_016278295.1 of Roseovarius sp. Taxonomy (GTDB): domain Bacteria; phylum Pseudomonadota; class Alphaproteobacteria; order Rhodobacterales; family Rhodobacteraceae; genus Roseovarius. The sequence continues at coordinate 5,087 of JADQCC010000236.1, forward strand.
ACAGCATGAATCCCTGCATGGCCCAGTAGCGCCAGAACGGATTGCGCGCATCGGTCCATCCGCCCCCCTTGCGCGCCAGCTTCTCGCGCTCGGCACGGAACGCCGATTGCCAACACTGCCGCAGCACCCGGGGAAAGAACCGGTGGAACCCCTCGTTATAGCGCGCTGTCACCGGGTCGCGCGGCGTGCCGACATAGCGATGATGCACCAGGAGATGCTCGGACCGGAAATGCGAATAGAGCACCATCGCCAGCAGTACATCGCCCAGGAACCGCTCGCCGCGATCCTTCTGGTGCATCAATTCGTGGCTGTAATTGATCCCCACCGTGCCGGTGACCACGCCGACCCCAAAGAACAGAACGACCGTCTCCAGCGCCCCGAGATGCGCATCCCCCGGCCCGGTGACATACCAGATCATCCAGTAAAGCAGTGCGAACTGCACGGGCACCCAGGAGAGCGTGATCGCGCGATACCAGGTCAACCGGTCCTCTGGCGTCGCGGGATCGGCATTCTCGGTGTAGAGCCCGAGAAGCGCGTCGAGCAGCGTAAAGACATACCACGTGACCACTGGCAGCAGGATCACCGTCCAGCCGCCATGGATCGCCCCGAGCAGCGCGACGGGAACCAGCAGGAACGACATCCAGAATGGCAGCGCACGCTGGAAACGGGCGACCTGATCGGCGGGTATCATGGGATTGTCCTCGCGATTGCGCGTGTCACTGTTCCCCAGTGTCGAACGCTGTCCGCGCAAGGTCAAATACCTTTCGCATCACGGTGGGCAGCTCCGAGGGGCGAAACGCCGCGGGCGGCAGGAAATCCCCGCGCTCAGGCACCGCCCCGTGCGCCACTTCGGCGACATGCACACGCAGCCGCAGATGGAAATGGGTAAAGGTATGCCGCACCTCGACACCAGTGTCGCGCCAGTGCGCCGTGATCGGCGGAGCGGGGTCGGGATCCACACCCCAGTCGCTGCCCGGCCAGCCCAGCATCCCGCCCAGCAGACCGCTTTCCGCCCGCCGCTCCATGAGCCACGCGCCGTCGCTGCGCCGCGCGACATAGGTATGGCCCAGCCGCAGCGGCTTGGCCTTCTTCGGTGCCTTGGCGGGCAGATCGGCGGCCACGCCGGCCGCGCGGCCCGCGCAGGCCCCCATCCACGGGCAGACCCCGCAGGCGGGCGCGCGCGGCGTGCAGACCGTCGCCCCCAGATCCATCACCGCCTGCGCATAGTCGCCGGGCCGGTCGGCTGGTGTGAGCCGCGCGGCCGCGGCGCGAATCACCGGCTTGGCGGCGGGCAGCGGCGTGCGGATATCCCACAGCCGCGCCATCACCCGCTCGACATTGCCATCCACCACCACCTCTGCCCGGTCAAAGGCAATGGCCGCGATTGCGGCAGCGGTGTAGGGGCCGATGCCGGGCAGCGCCAGCAGGCCCTCGCGATTGTCGGGAAAGCGCCCGCCATGATCGGCCACCACCACACGCGCGCATTTCAACAGGTTGCGCGCCCGGGCGTAATAGCCCAGCCCCGCCCATTCCCCCATCACCTGCGCGTCGTCCGCCGCCGCAAGGTCGGCGACGGTGGGCCACAACGCGGTGAACCGCTCGAAATAGCCGCGCACGGCGGCCACCGTGGTCTGTTGCAGCATCACCTCCGACAGCCACACGCGGTAAGGGTCGGGCCAAAGCCCGGTCGCCCGGTCGCGCGGCCCCACGCGCCACGGCAAGTCGCGGGCTTGCGTATCGTACCATGCCAGGATCGGCCCCGGATCGGCATATTCACGCACGGTTTGTCCCCTTGCCTGCAATCGGGTCTGGTATCCCCTGCCACATGACATAGATTAGCGCCACGAGGGAGGGTGCCAAGCATGGCCGCAGCCGCGCGCGGATCACGAGGCTTCAAACGCACCTCGGCGCTGTTGCAGCCGAGCATCCGCCGCGTCTCGGAACAGCGCGGCTTCGCGCAGTCGCGCCTGCTCACCCACTGGCCCGAGATCGCCGGCGACACGATCGCTGCCATCGCCCGCCCCGTCGAGGTATCCTACGCCCGGCAGGGGATGGGGGCCACGCTCACCATCCTCACCACAGGGGCACAGGCCCCCATGCTCGAGATGCAGAAGGAAGCGCTGCGCGAACGGATCAACGCGATCTATGGCTACAACGCCATCTCGCGCATACGCCTGACGCAGACATCGCCCACCGGCTTTGCCGAGGGACAGGCGGATTTTGCGCATCGCAAGTCGACCGGCACCCCCACCGACCCTTCGCCCGAGGTGGCGGCCCGGGCGCACGACATGACCGCCCCGGTGGCCGACGAGGATCTGCGCGCCGCGCTGGAACGGCTCGCGCGCAACGTATTGACCAGACCGACACGAACAAAAGGATCACCCGGATGAAACATCTCTTCGCCGCGGGCGTGCTCGCGCTTGCCACCCTGATCTCGCCCGCACAGGCACAGGAGGAAGGCGCCGAAACCACCGCGTCCGAGATCACCGAAATGGCCCTCGGCCCCGAGGACGCCAGCGTGACAGTGATGGAATACGCCTCCTTCACCTGCCCGCATTGCGCCAATTTCCACAAGGGGCCGTTCAAACAGCTCAAGGCCGACTATATCGACACCGGCAAGATCCGCTTCGTCTATCGCGACGTGTATTTCGACCGGTTCGGTCTCTGGGCGTCGATGGTCGCGCGCTGCGGCGGCCAGGAGAAATTCTTCGGCATCGCCGACATGCTCTACAAACAGCAGCGCGAATGGACCCAGGGCGACCCGGCCGCAATCGCCGACAACCTGCGCCGCATCGGCAAGGTGGCGGGGATCGCGCCCGACGCGATCGAGGCCTGCCTCAACGACCGCGACAAGGCGCAGGCACTGGTCGCGTGGTATCAGGAAAACGCCAAGGCGCACGAGGTGAATTCCACCCCCACGTTCATCATCGACGGGCAGAAATACTCCAACATGCCCTACGACGAGTTCAAGGCCATCATCGACGAGAAGCTGGCGGCCGGATAAGCGTCGGCACGGGCGGCGCGGCGCCTCAGCGTGCCGCGCCGCCAATCCCGCAGCGGTCAAGCGCCGCGTCGAACGGCCCCCAATCCGCCACATCGAGCCGCACCGGCACCACCATCACCTGCCGCCGCAGATCGGCAGGCAGGCGGACCGCGTCCTTTTCCGTGGTCACGGGCTGCGCGCCGCTCTCCGCCGCCTCGCGCAGCAATCGCGCCATCAGCGCCCGCGTCAGCGGCTGATGATCGGACAGCGCCACCTCGCGCACCGGCTCTGCCCCGAGCGCGCGCAGCGTCGCAAAGAACTTGGCCGGATGACCGATCCCCGCAAAGGCCAGTACCCGCGCACCGGCCCAGTCCATACCAGTCTGCAACGGCGCCAGCCGCGCGCGGATATGCGGCACGGTGACGACCCTTCCCCATCGGTTGGCAAACACCTCCTGCGCCGCCGCATCCCCGACCGAGAGGGCCAGATCGGCCCGCGCCATGCCCGCCGCCACCGGCTCGCGCAGCGGCCCGGCAGGCAGGCAACGCCCATTGCCGAAACCGCGCGCGGCATCCACCACGAGGATCGAGATATCCTTGGCAAGCGCCGGGTCCTGGAACCCGTCATCCATCACGATGCAATCCGCCTGCCCCGCCGCACAGATCGCACGGGCGCCGGCCACGCGATCGCGTGCCACCCACGTAGGCGCGAAGTCAGCCGCCAGCAACGGCTCGTCGCCCACGTCCCCGGCGCTGTGCGTTTTCGGATCGACACGCACCGGCCCGGCCAGCCGTCCGCCATGCCCGCGCGACAGGATCGCCGGGGCGAGGCCCCGGTCACGCAGCCGCATCACCACCGCCTGCACCGTCGGCGTCTTGCCGGTGCCGCCCGCGTTGATGTTACCCACGCAGATCACCGGCACCGGCACCTGCCAGCCGCCGCCCCGCGCCAGCCGTCGCGCCGTCGCCCGGGCATAGAGCGCCCCAAGCGGCGCCAGCAGCCGCGCGCGCAGGCCGGGCCGGTCCGGCGGCGCGTCCCAGAACGCGGGTGGTCTCATGGCACCGCCGCCGCGCGCCGGTCGAGCGTGTCGAGCACCATCTCCACCGCCCGGTCGGTCACCTCTGCCCCGCGAAAGGCCACCTCCCAGGCCGCATGTGCCATGATCGCCGCACGATCAGGGGGCAGCAGCGCCTGAACGGCGGCAGCAAGTGTGTCGGTGTCGCGCACGATCCGCGCGGCGCCGGCCTCGGCATAGCGCGAATAGCGGTGCAGATAGCGCGCCACATTCGGCCCGTAGAGGATCGCCGAGCCATGCGCGGCGGGCTCGTCGGGATCGCGCCCGTGATAACCGGAGACAAGCGACGAGCCCATGAAACAGATCGGCGCCAGCCGGTACCACAGCCCCATCTCGCCGCTTGTGTCGGCAAGGATCACCTGCGTCGTCTCGTCGGGCAACGTACCTTCGGACCAGGCGATGTATCGCCACCCCCGCTCCGCGATCCGTTCCGCAATCCCGGCGCTCTGGCCGGGGTCGTCCGGCACCACGACCAGCACACAGCGATGCGCCGCGCGGCTCGCGTCGCGATGTGCGCCCAACACGGTGTCGATCTCGTCTGGCTGTACCATCGCCGCGAGCCACACGGGCCGCGTACGCATGAGCTGCGCGAGGGTCTCGTGATCGTCCTCGCGATAAGGCAGCGCCAGCGCTTCCTCCTGAAGCACGCCGGTCACGTGTACGCGGGTCGGGTCCGCGCCCATCCGCCGCGCCTGACGCGCCGCCGCCTCGTCGCGGGCGTGTATCTCGGTGAATTCGGCCAGCACCGCGCGCGGCAGATCGCGCAGCCAGGGCCAGCGCGACCGCTCCAGCAGCGCCTCCTCGGCATCCACGAGGCACAGCGGCACGCCCTCGCGCGCCGCGCAGATCAGCAGCGCCGGTCGCAGGTCGCCACCGCTCCACAGGCACAGGTCGGGCCGCCAATGGGCGAGAAAGACCTCGGCTGCCGGGATAGTGTCGGGCGGAAGCGTCTGGCGGATGGCCGGGCCGCGCAGCGCGCGCCCCTCCGCCCCCGTCCCGTCGGCAGGCACAGTCATCACCATCGAGATGTCCGGTCGGTGCTGCGCCAGTTGCCGCGCCAGCCCCGCAAGCGCGCGCGCGCGCCCCACGTCCACCGCATGGGCCCAGACCACACGACCGGCGGGCCGGAGGCTGTCGGGGGCGGCACCGGCCTGTCCGCCGCGCCGCGCGAGCGCGAGATAGGCCGCAAGGCCCAGCGAACGGCTCATGGCCGCCTAGCCAAGCTCTTCGGTGGACGAGGCTTCGCGCTCTTCATCGCGCAGCCGGTGAAGGTGGGCAATGAAATAGCGCGTGTGCGCATTGTCCACCGTGCGCTGCGCCTCGGCTTTCCATGCGTTGTGGGCGCTCGCGTAATCGGGAAAAATCCCCACGATGTGCAGGTCGTTCACGTCGCGGAATTCGGTGCGTGACGGATCGACCAGCTCGCCGCCGAAGACAAGGTGAAGACGTTGGGGCATGGTGGGATCCTCGCTGTTGCAGGCACGCGCGCACCCTATTCCTTTCGCCCGCGGAATCAAGCCGCGCCCGCGCGCGCTTGACGAAACCGCGCGCCCGGGGCAAGCCTGTCGCAGCAGCCGGAGCCGCCGATGACCAAGCCCTTTCTCGTCCTGCAATTGCGCCCCGAGACCGAAGCCGCCGACGACGAATTCGCCGCGATCCTGCGAAAGGGCGGGTTGGCAAACGATCGCGTGCGCCGCATCCGCCTCGATCAGCAATCGCTGCCCGCCGACCTGCGGCTCGCCGACCATGCCGGGGTGATCGTCGGCGGCGGCCCCGGCTGCGTGAGCGACGCGACCGACGAGAAATCCCCCGCCGAGGCGCGCATCGAGGATCAGGTGCTGTCGCTCATGCCCGCGATCACCGGGGGCGACCTGCCGTTTCTCGGCTGCTGCTACGGCATCGGCATCCTCGGCAAGCATCTCGGCGGAGACGTGAGCAAGCGCGCACATGGCGAGCCGGTGGGCACCGCCGAATGCGCCCTCACCGGCGACGGTGCCGACGACCCGCTGCTTGCCGGGCTGCCCGACCGATTCAGCGCCTTTGTCGGTCACAAGGAGGCGTTGCAGGAGTTGCCAGCGGGCTGCACCCATCTCGTCGCCTCGCCGACCTGCCCATTCCAGATGGTGCGCTACGGGCGCAACGTCTATGCCACGCAGTTCCACCCCGAGGCTGACGCCGCCGGGTTCGAGACGCGCATCCGCATTTACCGTCACAAGGGCTATTTCGCCCCCGAGACGGCCGATGACCTCGTCGCCATGTGCCGCGCCGCGGATGTCCACGCGCCCGAGCACATCCTGCGGAATTTCATCATCCGCTACGGCGGCTGAAGACCGCCATCTGACTCGCGCCGCCCAGGTCGGGATGCGCGCCGCAGATGTCATGAAACATCACCGTATAGCCATTGCGTGCCGCCACCCCCCGCCCCCAGCGGGCAAAGCGCCCCCGGTCCCATTCGAAATGGTGGTCGGGATGGCGAAAGCGGTGCGGCGGCACACCGAGCACGGGGTTGTACTCGGCATTGGGCGTGGTCACGATCACGTGGCCAGGCCGCATCGCGGCAAACACCGCACGTTCCAGCCGGTTGATATCGGCTTGCGGCAGGTGCTCGATCACCTCCACCAGGCAGGCGCAGTCATAGCCCGCCAGATTGGGGTGCGCCTGCGTGAGCGAGGCACAGGCAAGCTGCACCCGCGCGCCCCCCGCAGGCACCCCGGCCAGCCGCGCCTGCGCGCGCCGGAGCCGTTCGGCGTCGATCTCGACCCCGGTGACCCGCCCGATCCCCGCCACGCCCGCCAGCCGCAACATCAGATCGCCATCGCCACAGCCCAGGTCGAGCACGGTGCGCGCGCCGGTCTCTGCCACGGCTGCAACCACGGTCGCCAGCCGTTCCTCGTGCAGCGCCGTGGTCATGGTCCCGGCACCCGCAGGAGCGCCACGTCCTTGCGCGGTACCTCGCAGACCCAGCCGCGCGCGGCAGCGAGGGTGGCAAAGGTCTCGGCACGGTAGAACACGACATGGGTGGGGTCCTTGCGGTAATGCCAGCCGCCGAACCGCGCATCGTCGGTCTGGAAGCAGGTCATCACCGCCAGCCAGCCACCGGGACGCAGCATCGCGCCCAGCCGATCGAATTCCTCCGCCGGACGATGGAAATGCTCGATCACCTCCGTGCAGGTAATGAAATCATGGGAATCGGCCAGCGGCGCGGGATCGGGGGCATAGAAGGGATCAAAGAGCGCCATCTCGTGCCCCGCATCGCGCAGCATCGCGGCCAGCGCAGGGCCCGGGCCGCAGCCATAATCGAGCCCCCGCGCACCGGGCGCGAGCCGCGCAAGAAGCGGCGAGGCGAGGCGGTCGAGAAACCGGCGGTAGCCGGGATCGTCCACCGCGTTCTCGTGCCGGTCATACTCGGCGCGCTCGACCGCCGCGCCCGGATAATGGCCGGGGTTCATCCCGCGCGCGCCGCAGGCGTCGCAGCGCCAGTATCCCTTGCCGCCGAACACCCCGAAATCCGCGAGCCTCTCGGCGCGGCAGACGGGGCAGCGGGCGGGCAAGAGGGACTGCATGACCCCGCTTAACGGCGCGGCGGCAAACGATCAAGCGGCGCACGGCATGGACAGCCGCGCCGCGATTGCCTAAGCCTCGACAGACCCACGCACGGCAACGAGGCAGCGAGGCAGCACATGGCGCGGCGCACCCATTTCGAGATCGGCGGCCAGCGGGTCGCACCGGGCACCCGCGCCCGCGTCGATATCCCCGTGAGCCAGCTGTCCAATCACACGCCGGTGCACCTCTCGGTCGAGGTGATCCACGGGCGGCGCAAGGGGCCGGTGCTGTTCGTCTCGGCGGCGATCCACGGCGACGAGGTGATCGGGGTCGAGATCGTGCGCCGCCTGCTGCGCGCCACGCCGCTGCGGTCGATGGCGGGCACGCTGCTGGCGGTGCCGATCGTCAACACCTTCGGTTTTCTCAACCATTCTCGCTACCTGCCCGACCGGCGCGACCTCAACCGCGTCTTTCCGGGCCTCTCGGCAGGCTCGATGGCCTCGCAACTGGCGCATATCTTCATGGAAGAGGTGGTACGCCGCTCCGACGTGGGGATCGACCTGCACTCGGCGGCGATCCACCGCTCCAACCTGCCGCAGATCCGCCTCACGCCGGACAACGAGCGGCTGGCCGATCTCGGCGCTGCCTTCGGTGCGCCGGTGATGATGGAATCCAGCCTGCGCGACGGCTCGCTGCGCATGGCCGCCGAGGAGGCTGGCGTCGACGTCCTGCTCTACGAGGGCGGCGAGGGGCTGCGCTTCGACGAGGCGGCGGCGCGCGCCGGGGTGGCCGGCACGCTGCGGGTGATGCGCCGGCTGGGCATGATCGCGGCCAAGGGCGTGCCGCGGGCCAAGGCACGGCCGGTACGCGCACGCACCTCGTCGTGGTATCGCGCGCCGCGCGGCGGGCTGTTTCGCGGCTTCGTGGGGCTTGGGGATGCGGTCGCGCCGGGCACCGTGCTGGGGGCGGTGGCAAATGCCTTCGGCGATGTCGAGAGCGAGATCGTCAGCGACCAGACCGGCATCCTGATCGGACGCACAAACATGCCGGTGGTCTACGAGGGCGACGCGCTCTTTCACGTCGCCGAAACCGCCCGCGCCGCGGCCGCCGCCGAGGGTATCAGCGCCCATCTCGACGTGGGCGCGCTCTTTGACGAGGATGAGATCATCTGATGACCGACGGACGCCGCACCACCGACCTCAACGACGTGGCCTTTGCCGTGATCCGCGCGCGGATGCGGCTGCATTTCCTCTTCACGCCCAAGGGCGACCGGCAGGCGATCAAATACTTCGTCATCGGCCACCCGCGCTGCGGCACCACCTCGCTGCACAAGCTGTTCGAGGCCAACGGATTGCACAGCTTTCACGATTCCAGGGACTGGCAAACCGGGCGTTACGACGCGTTCTCTGATTTCGGGCAGGTGCGGCCGGTGGCGGCCTACGACCGGACCTATCCCAACGCCCGCTTCATCCTGAATTTCCGCCCCCTGCGCCCCTATCTCGTCAGCATCGCCGCACATCACCAAAAGGTGTTCAGCGTGCAGAACTTCATCAACGAGGCGCACCGCCGCGCCGCCTGGTTCGCCTGGGTGCTGGCGCATTTCGAGGGGCGGCGCGATTTCATGGCCGTGAATATCGAGGCCGAGGGCGCACTGCCTGCCGTGGCAGATCATTTCGGCCTCGCCCGCCCCGAGCCCGAAGGCGGCAGCCGTCACAACATGGGCCAGCGCCCGCGCCTGGCCGAGAACGCCGCCAATATCGAGACCGCGCTCGACGCGCTCGGCCTGTCCGACGAGGCCGCGCAGGGCGTGCTCGTCTCAAGGCTGCACGGGCCGCGGCAGGCCGCACTGTCCCGCGCGCGGGACAGCGTGCGCGTGGTGGAGTGAACGCCCTGCCCGCTTACGTGACCTTTGCAGCGTTGCGTGGCCGCAGGAAGATCGACACCGTCAGCAGGCTGAACACGAACTCGTAGCTCTCCCACTTGGTCATCATCTGTACCGCCACGATCACCACCGTCGCCACCAGCGCGAGGATAACGTGCCGTGTATCCGCCACCGGGATCGCAAGCCGGTCCACAAGACGCGCCAGCGCCCCCACCCGCCCATAGACCAGCGGCAGCACCAGCAGGTAGAGCAGCATCACCAGCGACAACCCCCCGCCGAACAGCGTCTTGACGAGCTTGACATCACCCACCACGAGGTTGTGGATATTGGTCTCGCCCTGCGCGTTGTTCTCGCGAAAGAATTCCGTCGCCTCCCAATCGAGCAGCCGGTAGCCCCAGGATATCTCCTCGCCCGCGGCAAAGAAGAAGGCGAGCGCGTAAAGAACCGTCATCGCCACCGCCAGCACGCCGCGCCCGCGCAGGACCCACGCATTGCGCAGCAGCACCAGCGACGACAGCATCAGGCACACCGCCGTGCCCCATTCCGCCGGGCCGTCCTCGATGGCAAACCCTGTGCGAAACGCATCGTGCAGACCGGTGACGTAATAGCCCACGGTAAAGATCAGCGTGGCATAACCGATGCCGAAGAGCACGGCATCGGCGTGGCTCAGATTCGAACGATCCGTGAGGCGAAACATGGGCGCGACCTTCCATGAGGGATACGATGACGGGCGGATATCCCAAGCCGCGCCGCGCATCAAGCGTCGCGCGGCTCGACTGTCGCATCCCCGCGCACCGGGTTCGACTTGCGGGCGAATACATGACCGTTCTGCGGGTAGAGAAAGATCGACAGCGCCACGAAACTGAAGATTGTTTCGTAGATTTCCCACTTGCGCTGCAGGTCCACGACCGCGATCACCACCGATGCGGCCAGCACCAGCACCGCGTGGCGATAGCCCGCCACCGGAACGGCCCAGCGGTCCGCCAAGGCCGCAACCCGTGCCGACCGGCTGTAAAGGACCGTCAGCCCCACCAGCCAACCCAACAGCACCACCGTCAGCACGTTGCCGAACAGCACCTTGACGAGCTTGACCTCCCCCACCTTGAGGTTGTGCAGGTTGGTCTCGGAACGAAAGCTGTTGTCGGTGATGATCTCGGGCGCCTGCCAGTCGAATATCCGCTGCCCCCAGGAAATCTCCTCGCCCGCGGCAAAGAAGAACAGGGCCGCACCTACCGCCATTGTCACCACAGCCCGCCGCTCGCCCGCCCCGGCAAAGCGGAGCGCCTGCCGCGCCAGCACAGTGAAAGAAAGAAACAGCAGCACAATCGTGGCCCATTCCGCCGGCCCATCCTCGGCGGCATAGACGGTTTGGAAGACATCCGTCTGAACGAAGTGAAAGACGATCAGTGCGAAGATGTTGGCGACGACGAGCGCCAGAAGCACCTTGTCGAAAACGGGCGGTTTGATCATGCCGGGTCTCTCCTCACAAAGGGCGCCCGGCTCTTCGGGCCTCATCGGGCCGTGCGGAGTTAAAGATGGATCCGCACCGTTTTACACACCTGATACATTCCCGTCATGTATACGACACATACCCATCGCGTTCCAGCACCAGGCGTATCCGCCCGGTCCGGCTCAGGACATCGTGATGTCCCTCAACGCGAACAGGCGCGCCCGAAAGGACGCGCCCGCCAGTCAATTCCGCAGATTGGGGCCTTCAGCCCTTCTTCAGCACCCGCTGCCCCAGCGTCTCGGCGATCTGCACGGCGTTGAGCGCCGCGCCCTTGCGCAGGTTGTCGCTGACGCACCACAGGTTGATGCCGTTGTCGATGGTGGGGTCCTGCCGGATGCGGCTGATGAAGGTGGCGAAATCACCGACGCATTCGATCGGCGTGACGTAACCGCCATCCTCGCGTTTATCGACCACCATGATTCCCGGTGCCTCGCGCAGGATATCGCGCGCCTCGGCCTCGTCGAGATGGTCCTCGAACTCGATATTGATCGCCTCGGCGTGGCCGACGAACACCGGCACCCGCACGCAGGTTGCGGTGACCTTGATCTTCGTATCGACGATCTTCTTGGTCTCGGCCACCATCTTCCATTCCTCCTTGGTCTGCCCGTCCTCGAGGAAGACGTCGATATGGGGAATGACGTTAAAGGCGATCTGCTTCGGATAGACCTTGGCCTCGTAGTCGTCGGTCGGGTTGTAGACCGCCTTGGTCTGATCCCACAGCTCGTCGATGCCGTCCTTGCCCGAGCCGGAAACCGACTGGTACGTCGAGACGACGACGCGCTTGATCCGCGCACGGTCGTGCAGCGGCTTCAGCGCCACCACCATCTGCGCGGTCGAGCAGTTGGGGTTGGCGATGATGTTTTTCTTGGCATAGCCCTCGACGGCCTCGGGGTTCACTTCCGGAACCACCAGCGGCACGTCCGGGTCGTAGCGATAGAGCGACGAGTTGTCGATCACGATGCAGCCCGACTTGGCCGCCTTGGGCGCGTAGATCTTGGTCGCGTCCGAACCGATGGCGAACAGCGCGATATCCCAGCCGGTGAAATCGAACGTGTCGAGGTCTTGCGTCTTCAGAGTTCGGTCGCCAAAGCTCACCTCGGTGCCGAGCGACCGGCGCGAGGCAAGCGCGGCGATCTCGTCCACCGGAAACTCGCGTTCGGCGAGGATGTTGAGCATTTCGCGGCCCACGTTGCCCGTGGCGCCGACGACGGCGATTCTGTAACCCATGTTTATCAAGCCTCCTGAGCGGGGTTGCGGGGCGGGTCATACAGGGAATGGTGAGGGGATAAAAGCGGTTTGCTCAGCCCATGCTGTCGCGGCTGAAGAGATAGCTCAGCAACCCCAGCGCCAGTGCCCCGGCAAACAGCCCGAAGATCGCCACATGACCGGCCAGCGCCCCCTGCGCCGCCATGCTAGCATGGAGCGGCCCGGTTGCAAACTGCGCCACGCCCACCCCGCCGATGCCGAAGAGATTGAGCAGCGTCACCCCCCGCCCCGCCAGATGTGCCGGGATGAAGGCCCGCCCGTGCGCCACGATCACCGGAAAGGACGCCCCGGCAAAGCCAATCACCGCCAATAACGCCACCGACAGCCCAAGGCTCCGGTCAGGCCACAGGATCAGCGCCACCAGCGCCAGCGCCGCCAGCAGGTTGCCGCCGAAGATCACCCATTTTCGGCTGCCCACCAGCCGGTCGAGCGGGCCATAGGTCAGCGTTCCGGCGATCATCGCCACGCCCATCACCAGCGTCGCCTGCCCCACCGCCCCGGTATCGAGCGCGAACACGTCGCGCAAATAGGGCCCCGCCCACAGCCCGCGCAGCGCCGCCGAGGGGGCGTAGGCCACGAACATCAGCGGCAGGATCGCCCACAGCACGGGCATTCGCAAAAGATCGAGCACCGAGCCGCGCGCCTCGCCCGTGACCGCCTCGGGGTCGCGCACCAGCGCCGCGATTCCCGCCGCCACCGCCGCCGAGATCACCGCCAACCCCCACAGCGCCGCACGCCAGCCCATCGTTTCGGCGGCCCACGCCATCGGGTACGAGGCCACGAGGTTGCCCACCGAGCCCACGCCCAGCATGAGCGCCGCAAGCGTCGCGAACCTGGCGGGCGGAAACTGCCGCGCAAAGATGTAGTAGGACGCCATCAGCACCGGCGCGCAGCCCACCCCGATCAGCGCCATCGCGATACTCACATGCAGCGGCTCCGTGGCCACGGCAAAGAGTGCCGCGCCCCCACCCCCGCCGACCAGCAACAGCACCGCAGCGGTGCGCCGCGGTCCCACGCGGTCCAGCGCCCAGCCGACAGGCAGCTGCATCGCTGCAAAGACGAGGAACCACAGCCCCGAGGCGAATGCCAGGTCGTCTGGTGTCGCGCCCAGGTCACGCTCCAGCGGGCCGCTCAGAACGGCGAGAAAGGCGCGAAAGAATTGGCTCAGCACATAGGCGAGACACAGCAGGATCAGCCCGGCGCGCATCCCCCTCAGCCCAGCCCGCGCGCGATGAGCCGATCGACATGCGCCGCGGCACTCTCGGCCAGCGCGTCGAGGTCATAGCCGCCCTCCAGGCAGCTCACCAGCCGTCCGCCGCACAACGTGTCGGCGAGATCGCACAGCCGGTCGGTGATCCAGACGAAATCCTCGGTCTCCAGCCGCAAATCGGCCAGCGGGTCGTCGCGATGCGCGTCGAACCCGGCCGAGACGAGGATCAACTCCGGCGCGAACGTCTCGATCCGGGGAAACACCTTGTCCTCGTAGAGCCGACGAAACTCCTCCGAGCCGGTGCCCGGCGCGATGGGCAGGTTCATCACCGTGTCATGCGGCCCGGTCTCGTCCGCCGTGCCGGTGCCGGGCCAGAGCGGGAACTGGTGCGACGAGATGAACAGCGCCCGTGCCTCGTCCTCCAGCAGGTCCTGCGTGCCGTTGCCGTGATGCACGTCGAAATCCACCACCGCCACCCGCGCCAGCCCGTGATGGTCGAGCGCATGTTTCGCCGCCAGCGCCACGTTGCCAAAGAGGCAGAACCCCATCGGCGTCTCGCGCTCGGCATGGTGGCCGGGCGGGCGCGTGGCGACAAAGGCGTTACCGGCCTCGCCCGCAAGCACCAGATCGACCGCCCGCACCGCGCCCCCGGCAGCGCGATGCGCGGCGGAGAGACTGCCGGGCGACATCCAGGTATCGGCGTCAAGCTGCGCGATCCCCTCTGCCGGAGCGGCGGCGCGGATGCTGTCCACATAACTCTTGGGATGCACCCGCAGCAGATCATCCTCGGCCACCAGCGGCGCGGTCACGCGGACCACCGCCTTGCCCTCCAGCGCCGCCAGCACCCGTACCAGCCGCGCCACCTGCTCGGGATGGCCCTGCGGCGTCTCGTGGTGCAGGCAATCGGGATGGGTGATCAGGGCTGTGGTCATGGCGCTCCTCCGTATCCGGCAGGAAAAGACCCGGATTCCCGGCTCTTGTCCAGTGCTGGCTTGTGGCGATGCGGGCCGCGTGCCACTCTCTGCGGATGGAAGGCGACGCCGTCACCCTCACTCACGACATCGCGCTCGGGCTCTGGGCGCAGGCAGAGCTGTTCCTGCGCGGGCTTCTGCGCCCGTGGAACGCCTACCAGGTCGGTATCGCCGTGGTCCTCTTCGCCGCCGCGCATCTCGCCAACCGAATACTCGGCCCGGTCTGTCACGACTGGATGCGGCGGCGCGAGGGCTGGCCAAAATGGCGGATGCGGCTGCTGGTGATGCTGCACCGGCGGCTGCGGCTCGTCTTCTTCGTCATGCTCACGTGGCCCGCGGTATGGATCCTGCGCGCCACCACATGGCCAAGCCGGTCCTACCTGCTCGCGATCTTCGCCGAGCTGGCGCTGGCCTGGCTCACGATCACCATCCTGACCCGGCTCATCGCCAACGGTTTCCTGCGGGCGCTGGTGCGCTATGCCGGGTGGACATGGGCGACGCTCATCATCCTGAACCTCACCGACGAGGCACGAACGCTGCTCGACGGCTGGGCCTTCGAGCTTGGCGAGGCGCGGCTCTCGGTGTGGCTCCTCGTGCAGGCGGTGATCGTCATCGGCGTGCTGTTCGCGCTGGCGCGCTTCGTCTCGACGGCAAGCGCCGCGCAGGTGCGCAAGAACCAGGACATCTCGCCCTCGATGCAGGTGCTGGTGGTCAAGTTCCTGCAAGTGCTGCTCTACGGCGCGGCGTTCTTCATCGGGCTGCGCACGGTCGGGGTGGATCTGACAGGGCTGGCGGTGCTGTCGGGCGCGATCGGCGTTGGCCTCGGCTTCGGCCTGCAAAAGGTGGTGTCCAACCTCGTATCCGGTGTCATCATCCTGCTCGACAAGTCGATCAAGCCCGGCGATGTCATCAGCCTTGGCGAGACCTTCGGCTGGATCAACAGCTTGGGCGCGCGCTACGTCTCGATTACCACGCGCGACGGGCGCGAATACCTCATCCCCAACGAGGACCTGATCACCGGACAGGTGGTCAACTGGTCGCATTCCAACGATTTCGTGCGGCTCGACATCCATTTCGGCACCGCCTATGGCGACGATCCGCACAAGGTACGCAAGATCGCGAGAGAGGCGGCCAGCGCCGTGACCCGCGTGCTGGCCAGCCCGGCACCGGTCTGCCACATCACCGGCTTCGGCGACAGCAGCGTGGATTACATCCTGCGCTTCTGGATCCGCGATCCCACGCAGGGCCTCACCAACATTCGCGGCAATGTCTATCTGGCCCTGTGGGACGCATTCCAGGAGCACGGCATCTCCATCCCCTTCCCGCAGCGCGAGGTGCGAATGCTAGAGGACGGGCCGCGGGGTGGGTAAATTTCACGCACGTTCCCGCGCGATCGCCCCACAAGCCTGCGCGTTTCATTGAAAAGTCGCATTTCTCTTGCTACCTTGATCTCATGCCCGGCACCGGGGCGTAGCGGTGCGTAGCCAAGGAGGACGATGTCCTGTCTCTCATGTCTCACGCGGCCCCTGCCGCTGATTCCCCGGCGGCCCATATGACCTCGCCGCATCAGGCCGATAGCGAAACGCAGCTGGCCGCCATTCTCAAATCCCTCGACGATGACAAGGCCGAAGACGTCGTGCAGATTGATCTGCGCGGCAAGACGGCAATGGGCGATTACATGGTGATTGCCTCGGGCCGCTCCTCGCGCCAGGTCTCGGCGATCTCGGAAAAGCTGGTCGACCGGCTCAAGCGCGAGCACGGCGTGCCAGCCCGCACCGAGGGGCGCGAAACCGGCGACTGGGTACTGATCGACACCGGCGACGTGATCGTGCACGTGTTTCGCCCCGAGGTACGCGAATTCTACCAGCTCGAAAAGATGTGGCTGCCCGCCGGGCAGGCGAAAGCCCGGGGCTGAATGCGCGTGCATGTCTGCGCGGTGGGCCGGTTGCGCACCGGCCCGGAACGCGCATTGATCGACGATTACACCACCCGATTCGACCGAACCGGGCGCGGCCTCGGGCTCGGTCCGCTTGCCTATCACGAAGTCGAGGACCGCAAGGGCGGCGGCATGGACGCCGAGGCCACCCTGCTGGAGCGGGCGATCCCGCGCGGCGCTGTGGTGGTGGCCCTCGACGAACGGGGGCAGGCGTTGGGCTCTCCCGATTTCGCGGGGCAACTCGCCGGGTGGCGCGACAGCGGGCGCGCCGACGTGGCCTTTCTCATCGGCGGGGCCGACGGGCTCGCCCCCGATCTGCGCGCGCGGACCGATTTTGCGTTCTCGTTCGGACGCATGGTCTGGCCACACATGCTCGCCCGCGTGATGCTCGCCGAACAGCTCTACCGCGCCGCCTCGATCCTCGCGGGCAGCCCGTATCACCGGGCCTGACGACTTGACAGTTTCCAGGCTTCGGGCCCCGGCGCATCTGGCGGGGACAAGCCGGATTGCGCCGCACCGCGCCGCGCCGCATACTGCGCGCAAAGCGGGCAGGAGATCGGGCAATGGAGAACTGGGACGAGGTGCGCACCGCATTTCACGTGGCGCGGATCGGCACGGTAAGCGGGGCGGCAGAGGTGCTGGGCGTGCACCATGCCACCGTGATCCGCCATATCGACGCGCTCGAGGAGCGCCTGGGCGTGCGACTGTTTCAACGCCATGCGCGGGGCTACACCCCTACCGAGGCGGGCGACGACCTGCTGCGCGTGGCGCAGGCGACCGACGACCAGTTTCACCAGTTGGCGGGCCGGATCAAGGGGCGCGGCAACGAGGTATCGGGCGAGTTGGTCGTGACCTCGATCGGCGGGCTGAGCCATCTGCTCGCGCCGATGCTGGCAGAATTCCAGCAGGACTACCCTGATCTCGTGGTGCGATACCTGATCGGCGACCGCCTCTTTCGGCTGGAATACGGCGAGGCGCATGTCGCAGTACGCGCGGGCAGCGCGCCGGATCAACCCGACAACGTGGTACAGCCGTTCTTCCGGCAGGATTTCGCACTCTATGCCAGCGAGGGTTACGTGGCACGGCACGGAATGCCGGAGGGCTGCGAGGATTTCGTCAGGCACCGTTTCGTCGGACCCGACGATCCCGAGGCGCGAGCGCCGTTTCATCGCTGGCTCAGGCAAACCGTGCCGGCTGCCAATATCGTATTCCGCTCGGGCGATGTACACGCGCAACGCAACGCGATCCTTGCCGGGGCGGGGATCGGCTTTGTCTCGGCGTTGCAGGCGGCAGAGGTGCCGGGGCTGGTGCGGGTAACGCCACCGCGGCCCGAATGGGCGGCGCCGCTGTGGCTGGTTACACATATGGATCTGCACCGCACCACCAAGGTGCAGACTTTCCTCGCCTTCCTAAAAGAGCGCGCGCGCGGCTGGCAGGAAGCATAAGCGCCCCGCTCAGAGAAAGCGCGCCGCCTGCAATTCGCGGCGCAGTTGGTAAAGCTCGGGCGGCAGGGCCGATATGTCCTCCGCGGGCGCGGGCAGGCGGGCGAGCGCGGCAGTGGTCCACGGCGTGATCCCGGCAAAACCCGCGACCTGACGCGCGATGGCATCGAACGCCGTTTGCCGCGTACGGCGCTGAATGAGGCCCACGCGCGCATCAGGCTCGATCACGAAGGGCGCGAGGTGAAAGGCCGAGCCGTCGGGACCGACGATCGCCTTGGCGGCGCGGTAGCACGCGATCTGCTCGGTGATGGTATGACGCTCGGGATGCACGATGCCATAGCCCCCCCGCGACATCCATTTCTCGATCCGCCGCTCGTGGGGCACCTGCTGCGCCGGGCTCTTGAGGCGGCGGCGCGAGACATAGAGCCGCTCGGGGCCGTCGGGAGCGACGGCGGCACACAGATGGCGGCGCATGTAGGCGCGGGCCTCGGGCGTGCCGTGGCTCCACTCGCGGTGGCCAAAGCCCTGCGAGGGCACGAGCACCGCGTCAACGCGGGTGGGCCGCTGGACCAGATGCACCGGCAGCCCCTGCCCGAGGATATCGAGCAACGGACGCAGGCGACGGGCGAGCACGGCGGCGATATCACGCCCGGCCATCGGAACAAGCGCGATTCCGTCGGGGCGTGGCGCGCCAGGATGGTCGAGCGCCCAGAGCCGCGGCAGCGCCTCGAGCAGGAAATGCCCGAAATGGTGCCGCCCCACCCCGGCATAGAGCCAGCACCCCGGCAGGTGATCGGGCGCGTCGGCGGGCGCGGCGGGATCGGCGGTGAACAGTCGCGGGCCGATACGCGTGCGCGCTGCCGGGACCGCGCGACCCTCGGCATCGAGCACACCACAGGCATGGCTGCGTCCCGGCACCATCGGCATGAGGACCGCGCCGTTCACCGTTTCGATACGCGCCGGGGGCAGGTGGCGCGGATCAGGGTTCATCGGGCAACTCGTCCCGCAGAAACCGCTCGAACGCGTCGAGATGCACTGCCTCGAACTGGCCAAAGCCCTGCATCCAGATCGAGGCGTCACGCAGCGCGTCCGGCTCCAGCTTGCACCACTTCACGCGCCCGCGCCGCTCCTGGCTGATGAGCCCGGCGCGGGTAAGGATCGCGAGATGCTTGGAGATGGCCGCGAGGCTCATCTCGAAGGGCTCGGCCACATCCGTCACGGCCATGTCGTCCTCGAGCAGCATGGCGAGGATCGCGCGGCGCGTGGGATCGGCGAGCGCGGCAAAGACCATGTCGAGGGCGTGGGTCTTGTCCATGCCGGTCTTAAGCCCGAGGGGGCGGCCCGCGTCAACGCTCATCCCCGCCCGTTCGGGGCGAACCATGCCGTTTTTCGCAGCATTTTGGCCGGAATGGGGTTTGATTTGGGACAAGGCAATGTCAGGTTGAGGCGGTTACGGTCCGCAGACCAAACAGGAAACGCGAAAGGAAAGCACATGTTCTCCAAAATCATGGTTCCCGTCGATCTGGTTAACAAGGACACGCTTGCCAAGGCGCTCGACGTGGCCGGCGACATGGCCAAACATTACGGCGCGAGCATCGACGTGGTCAGCGTGGGTGGCGAGCTTCCCGGCGAGCTTGGGCACACACCGCAGGAATTCGGTGACCGGCTGCAAGGTTTCGCGAACGATCTGCGCGAAAAATACGGCGTGACGGTAAAGGCCGATCCGATGATGGCGCACGACCCGGCGGTCGAAACCACCGCGGAACTGATGAAGGCGATCGACAAGGTTGGCGCGGACCTCGTCATCATGGCCAGCCACAAGCCCGGCTTTTTCGAGCATATATTCAGCTCGCATGGCGGCTATATCGCGCAGCACGCCAAGTGCTCGGTTTTCGTGGTGCGCTGAAACTCAACCGTTCGGTTGAACATGGCGCGGCCGCCCGCCACGAGCGCCTGACGGCCGCGCCGGGAAATAATCTCATATTCACTTTTCCAAAAATATTCGATATATCAACTGGTTGAACGCAAATCGCCTGCGCGGATCGCGCGCTTGACTCCGGCTCTCTCTGACCGTAGCACCTACCGCAGGTTCCGAGAGGGGGCGCAGGTGTCCGATCCAGACGACAGCGAGCGGCTCAGGCAACTCGACGCACGGATCGCCAGGCTGCGAGGCGGCAAGACGACGCGCCCTCATCAGGAAGAGCACTACAGCCAGGCGCAGCATGGCTGGCGGATGGTGATCGAGCTTGTTGTCGGTCTATTGATCGGCTTCGGCATGGGGTACGGGCTGGACAGCCTGTTCGGCACATTGCCGGTATTCCTTGTCGTGTTCACATTGCTGGGCCTCGCGGCGGGCATCAAGACGATGATGCGCACCGCGGCAGAGCTCGCCAAGGACATGAATGCGCCCGGCTCGGGCGGAGACGAAGGGGCGAAGGATGGCGACTGAAGCACAAGGGGCCGACAGCGGCGGTCTGTTGTTCCACCCGATGGATCAGTTCATCGTGCGGCCGCTCTTTGGCGACGGGGCCGTGGGCCTGTTCACGCTGACCAACGTGACGCTGTGGATGGCGATCGCGGTGGCGGCGGTGTTCGCCCTTCTGGTGCTGGGCACGTCCAAGCGCGCGATCGTGCCGGGGCGCACCCAATCCATCGCCGAACTGGCCTATGACTTCGTCCGCAAGATGGTAGAGGATGTGGCGGGCAAGGACGCGTTGCCGTTTTTCCCCTACATCATGACATTGTTCATGTTCATCGTTTTCGCCAATTTCCTCGGGCTGCTGCCGATGGCCTTCACCACCACGAGCCACCTCGCGGTGACCGTCGTGCTGGCGCTTCTGGTCTTTGTGACTGTGACGGTTCTGGGCTTCGTCCGGCATGGCGCGGGGTTCCTGGGCCTCTTCTGGATCACCGCCGCGCCGTTGCCGCTGCGGCCGATCCTCGCGCTGATCGAGGTGATTTCCTACTTCGTGCGCCCGGTCAGCCACTCGGTTCGTCTCATGGGCAACATGATGGCGGGCCACGCCGTCATAAAGGTGTTCGCGGCATTCGCGCCGATGATCGCACTGTCGGTAGGGGTGGGCATCCTTGTCACGCCGCTGTCGATCCTCGCGATCTCCGCGGTCTATGCGCTCGAAGTGCTGGTGGCCTTCATTCAGGCCTACGTGTTCACGATCCTGACATGCGTGTATCTGCGCGACGCGCTGCATCCGCATCACTGAGCCGGGCCGCGCGCCCCTGACAAAGACAAGCGGCGGGTTCGCCCGCCTGACGACCAACAGACCAATGCCAATTCCAGCGTAAGGAGAGATCACTATGGAAGGCGATATCGTTCAAATGGGTGCCTACATCGGTGCAGGCCTGGCATGTACCGGCATGGGCGGCGCCGCCGTCG
The DNA here is from genome assembly GCA_016278295.1 of Roseovarius sp. Taxonomy (GTDB): domain Bacteria; phylum Pseudomonadota; class Alphaproteobacteria; order Rhodobacterales; family Rhodobacteraceae; genus Roseovarius. Next base: position 26,299 of record JADQCC010000236.1, read on the forward strand.
GTGTGGGCCACGTCGTCGGCAACTACCTGTCGGGCGCGCTGCGCAACCCGTCGGCAGCCGGCGGCCAGATCGCGACCATGTTCATCGGCATCGCGTTCTCGGAAGCGCTCGGGATCTTCTCGTTCCTCGTCGCACTTCTGCTGATGTTCGCCGTCTGATCGCTCAGGGCCCGATCCTTGCGGCCGGGTGGCGGCCATGCTTGCCTGCCACCCGGAATTCGCGGAAAGTTCCTGAGGGAGGACGTCTGTCATGGCAACCGAAACGCATGAAGCCACAAGCGCCTGCGTGAACAGCAGCGGCAATGCCGTTGGAATGCCGCAGCTTTGCGGCGACTGGTTCGGCAACCAGATCTTCTGGCTCGCCATCGCGCTTGTCGTGCTCTACTTCATCCTGTCGCGCATTGCGCTTCCACGCATCGCGGCGGTGCTGGCAGAGCGGCAGGGCACCATCACCAACGATCTCGCCGCCGCCGAGGATCTCAAGGCACGGGCCACCGAAGCGGAAGAGGCCTACAAGCAGGCACTCGCCGATGCCAAGGCCGAGGCACAGAAGATCATCGCCGAGACCAAGGCCTCGATCAAGGAAGACCTCGACCGTGCCAACGAAGAGGCCGATACCAAGATCAAGGCCAAGACCGCCGAGGGTGAGAAGAAGATCGCCGAAATCCGCGAAGGCGCGCTCGACGCCGTCAAGGAGGTGGCCAAGGACGTCACCGCCGAGCTTGTCGCCTCGATGGGCCAGAAAGCCGACGGTCGCAGCGTGAGCGCAGCGGTCAACGCCCGGATGAAAGGATGAGTGCGATGCGCAAGCTGACCCTGACTGCCGCCGCCACGCTCACTACCGGCCCCGCCTTCGCGTCGTCCGGCCCGTTCGTCTCGCTGTTCAACACCAATTTCGTGGTGCTGATCGCGTTCCTGATCTTCATCGGGGTGCTGGTCTACCTCAAGGTTCCGGGCCTCCTGGGCCAGAAACTCGACGAGCGCGCCGCGTCTATCAAGTCCGATCTCGACGAGGCCCGCCAGCTTCGCGAAGAGGCGCAGAAGGTGCTGGCCAGCTACGAACGCAAGCAGAAAGAGGCGCAGGAGCAGGCTGACCGCATCGTCGTGCAGGCCCGCGAGGAGGCCGAGCAGGCCGCCGTCGACGCCAAGGAAGAGATCAAGCGCTCGATCGCGCGCCGGCTTCAGGCCGCCGAGGACCAGATCGCCAGCGCCGAGTCGCGCGCCGTGCGCGACGTGCGCGACCAGGCGATTGCCGTGGCCACCGCCGCCGCGCGCGACGTGATCGCCAAGCAGATGAGCGCCGCCGATGGCGACGCGCTCATCGACGCGGCGATCGGCGAGGTCGAATCCAAGCTGCACTGACACCGCAATGCGAGAGAGATCGCAACGGGGCCGCGTTCCGAAAGGATCGCGGCCCCGTTGTTTTTTGGCAGTGCGATTGGGGGTTTCACATTGCCGCGTTGCTGAGATATGTCGGCGGAGCAAGGTAGGGAGCCGACTGGCATGTCATTCGACTACGACCTTTTCGTGATCGGCGGCGGTTCGGGCGGGGTGCGCGCGGCGCGCGTCGCGGCCCAGGGCGGCGCGCGCGTCGCGCTCGCCGAGGAAAGCCGCTATGGCGGCACCTGCGTGATCCGCGGCTGCGTACCCAAGAAGCTGATGGTCTTTGCCTCGGAATACCCCGAGGCCATCGCCGAGGCGCAGGCCTATGGCTGGACGGTGCACGCGGGCGGCTTCGACTGGGCGACGTTCCGGGCCAAGCTCGATGCCGAGCTCGACCGCCTCGAAGGCGTTTATCGTGGCATCCTGAGCAATAATGGCGTGACCACATTCGACATGCGCGCGCGGCTCGCCGATCCACATACGGTCGAGCTGGCCGATGGCACGCGGGCCAGCGCGCGGCACATCCTGGTTGCCGCCGGCGGCCACCCCGTCCGGCCCGACCTGCCCGGTGCCGAGCACGCGCTGGTCAGCGACGACATCTTCCGCCTCGATCGGCTGCCGAAATCCATCCTGGTCATCGGCGGCGGTTATATCGCCTGCGAGTTCGCCTGCATCCTCAACGGTTTGGGCGTTGAGGTGACGCAGTTCTACCGCGGCGCACAGATCCTCCGCGGATTTGACGGCGAGGCGCGGGGCCTTGTGTCGGACGAGATGATCCAGTCGGGGATAAACCTGCATCTTGGCACCAATATCGAGGCGATGGAGCCCTTCGAGGGCGGCTATCGTGTCACCGCCACCAACGGCACCGAGGCCACGTTCGAAGAGGTGATGTTCGCCACCGGACGCGCGCCCAACACGCGGGACATGGGGTTGAAAGAGGCCGGGGTGAACCTTGGGCGCAAGGGCGAAATCGTGGTCGATGACTACAGCCAGACAAGCGTGCCCTCGATCTACGCCATCGGCGACGTGACCGACCGGGTAAACCTCACGCCCGTGGCGATCCGCGAGGGCATGGCCTTCGTGGAAACCGTCTTCAACGGCAACCCGACGCCGATTGACCACGACCTGATCCCTACCGCGATCTTTACCCAGCCCGAGATGGGCACCGTGGGCCTGAGCGAGGAGGACGCCCGCGAGCGCGGGCCGGTGGAGATCTACGCCACCTCGTTCAAGCCCATGCGCGAGAGCTTTGCCGGGCGCGGCGCGCGGGTTCTGATGAAGCTGGTGGTCTGCGCCGAGACGCGCCGCGTTCTGGGCTGCCATATCGTCGCCCCCGGCGCGGGCGAAATGATCCAGCTCGCCGGAATCGCTGTGAAAATGGGCGCGACCAAAGAAGATTTCGACCGCACCGTGGCGGTGCACCCGACCATGTCGGAAGAGATCGTGACGATGAAAACACCTGCGCGAATCGCTTGATTTTTCAGGGTCGGCGCACAGGTAGAAAGCATGTCCGCCCGCGGGCGGAACAGCAAGGGAAGGTTAGCATGGCTGGAAATAATGGCGGCCCGTGGGGCGGTGGCGGCAATCGCGGCGGCGACGATGACCGTCGCCCGCCAAGCGGCGGCAGGCGCCCCCCCGAAGGCGGGCAACTCCCCGAGATCGACGAGCTTGTGCGAAAGGGGCAGGATCAACTCCGTGTGCTGATGGGCGGTCGTGGCGGCGGTGGCCGGGGCGATTCCGGCGGCGGCGGAGGCCCGCAATTCGGCCGCGGCACCATCGGCCTCGCGGCACTGGGCGCCGTGGCGCTGTGGCTTTTCGCCAGCGTCTACACGGTCAAGCCAGAGGAGCAATCGGTCGAGCTGTTCCTCGGCGAGTATTACGCGACCGGCAATCCCGGCCTCAATTTCGCACCGTGGCCGGTGGCGACCTACGACATCGTCAACGTCACCTCGGAGCGGACCGAGAATATCGGCCAGCGCAGCAATGTCGGCAACGAGGGGCTGATGCTGACCACCGATGCCAATATCGTGGACATCAATTTCCAGGTGGTCTGGAACATCGCGGACCCATCGAAACTGCTCTTCAACATCCGCGACCCGCAACTCACGGTGCAGGCGGTGTCTGAATCGGTGATGCGCGAGATCATCGCCGCCTCGAACCTTGGGCCGATCCTCAACCGCGACCGCGGGATCATCGCGGACAGTGCGATGGAGAACATCCAGGCGACGCTGGACGAGTACGAGAGCGGCATCCGTATCGTGCGCGTCAACCTCGACAAGGCTGACCCGCCGCGCGAGGTGATTGATGCGTTCCGCGAGGTGCAGGCCGCCGAGCAGGAGCGCGACCGGCTGCAACGGCAGGCCGACGCCTATGCCAACCGGGTGCTGGCGGAGTCGCGCGGTGAAGCCGCGCAGATCCTCGCCCAGGCCGAAGGCTATCGCGCCCGCGTGGTCAACGAGGCCCGCGGTGACGCGAGCCGTTTCACCTCGGTCCTGACGGAATATACCAAGGCCCCCGAGGTCACCCGCAAGCGCCTCTATCTAGAGCGGATGGAGCAGGTACTCGGTGACATCGACAAGACGATACTCGACCAGGCCATCGTCGGCACCGACGGCGGCAGCGGTGTCGTGCCCTACCTGCCGCTGAACGAGTTGCGCCGCAGCAACGCGTCCAGCGATGGAAACCGCAGCAACACGACAAGCGAAGGAAACTGAGATCATGGGCAAGATCAAATTCCTCATCCCGTTCCTCGTGGTCGCCGTGTTCCTCGCACTGTCGTCGGTCTTCGTGGTAGACGAGCGCGAGAATGCGCTGGTGCTGCAATTCGGCCAGATCAAGGCCGTTCACGCCGATCCGGGGCTCAACTTCAAGATCCCCTTCATCCAGGAGGTGGTGCGCTATGACGACCGCATCCTGTCGCTCGACACCGACACGATCGAGGTGACACCCTCCGACGACCGCCGGCTGATCGTCGATGCCTTCGCCCGCTACCGCATCCGCGACGTGGTGCAATTCCGGCAAGCGGTCGGCATCGGTGGCATGGCCGTGGCAGAGGACCGGCTTGCGTCGGTGCTCAACGCGCAGATCCGCGAGGTGCTGGGTGCCGACCAGGTGACATCCGACTCGATCCTGTCGCCGGAACGCCGCGACCTCGCCAAGCGCATCCGCGCACAGGCGCGCACCAGCGCAGAGGGCCTCGGGTTGGAAATCGTCGACGTGCGGCTCAAGCAGACCAACCTGCCCGACCAGAACCTGGACGCCACATTCGCCCGGATGCGGGCCGAGCGCGAGCGCGAGGCCGCCGACGAGATCGCCCGCGGTAACGAGGCGGCGCAGCGCGTGCGCGCGCAGGCCGACCGGACGGTGACCGAAACGGTGTCGGATGCCGAGCGCGAGGCGCAGGTGATCCGCGGCGAGGCCGATGCCGAGCGCAACGCAATCTATGCCGAGGCCTATGGCAAGAACAAAGAATTCTTTGCCTTCTATCGTTCGCTTCAAGCGTATGAGAACGCGCTCAAGGGCGAAAATTCCTCGATCGTGATGACACCGGACAGCGAGTTCTTCGAATACCTGCGCTCGGGCACCGCATCGCAATGATCGAAACGGCCCTTCTGGCCCTCGGGCTGGTGCTGATCGTGGAGGGGCTGGTCTATGCGCTGGCCCCTTCGCTCATTGACCGGATGCTGGTAGCGCTGGCGGCCTTCCCCCCCGAGGCGCGTCGACTGATGGGGCTGCTGGCGCTGGTATGCGGACTTGTGCTCGTCTGGGCGGCCAAGACGCTGGGGGCTTGAATTCACGGCGCCGGAACGGTCACATCACCGTGATCAAATGTTACAGCCTTTGCGAAAGGGGCGGCGACACTTACATCTGATCCATCCACCGGGAGCGGCGCGGCCTTCGCGCGCGATCCCGACGACACGAACCAGAGGAGATTTTGGCGTGACCAATCCGAACATTGCCGCTACGCGATCTGCAACCGGGGCCGCGCGGGCCGTCTGGCTCATGGCGCTGGCCGTGGCGCTTGTGCTGGCGCAGGCGATCACCGCGCGCGCGTTGCCACAAAGCTTTGCCGACCTCGCCGACGACATCAGCCCCGCCGTGGTCAACATCACCACCTCGACCCTGGTCGAGCAGGGCACAACGCCGTTGCCGATGGTACCCGAGGGCTCTCCCTTCGAGGACTTCTTCGAGCGGTTCCGCGACCAGATGCCCGAAGGCGATCAGCAGCGCCGTTCCACGGCGCTGGGCTCGGGCTTCGTGATTTCCGAGGATGGCTACGTGGTCACCAACAACCACGTCATCAAGGACGCCGACGAGATTGATATCGAGTTCTTCTCGGGCGAGAAACTGTCCGCCAAGGTGGTCGGCACCGATCCCAAGACAGATATCGCGCTCCTGAAGGTGGAACCGAAAAAACCGCTCCCGTTCGTCAAGTTCGGTGACAGCGACACCGCCCGCGTGGGCGACTGGGTGCTGGCGATGGGCAACCCGCTGGGACAGGGCTTCTCGCTCTCTGCCGGCATCGTCTCGGCGCGCAACCGGGCTCTGTCGGGCACCTATGACGACTACATCCAGACCGACGCGGCGATCAACCGCGGCAACTCCGGCGGGCCGCTGTTCAACATGGAGGGCGACGTGGTCGGCGTGAACACCGCGATCCTCAGCCCCACCGGCGGCTCCATCGGGATCGGTTTCTCTATGGCCTCGAACGTGGTCAAGCGCGTGGTCGATCAGCTCAAGCAATACGGCGAGACACGGCGCGGCTGGCTGGGCGTGCGCATCCAGGACGTGACCGAGGACGTGGCCGAGGCGATGGGCCTCGAAAAAGTCGCCGGCGCTCTGATCACCGACGTGCCGGAGGGCCCCGCCGCCGAGGCCGGGATGAAGGCCGGCGATGTGATCCTCAGCTTCGATGGTCGTGACGTCAAGGATACCCGCAGCCTCGTGCGGCAGGTGGGCAACACCGAGGTCGGCAAGACCGTGCGCGTCGTGGTCTACCGCGACGGCCAGACCACGACGCTCAAGGTGACGCTGGGCCGCCGCGAGGAGGCCGAGGGCTCGATCGAGGTGGCGCAGCCCGGCGCGCCCGAGGCCCCGCAGGAGAAATCCATGATGGGCCTGACGCTCAAGCCGCTCGACGACGAATTGCGCGCACAGCTCGAACTGGACGCGAATGCAACCGGGCTCGTGGTCATCGAGGTGGACGAGATGTCCGAGGCCTATGAAAAAGGCCTGCGCGCGGGCGATATCATCACCGAGGCCGGCCAGCAGAAGATCGCGAGCATCTCCGATCTTGACACGCGCATTGCCGAGGCGCGCGACGCGGGGCGCAAGTCGCTGCTGCTCTTGGTGCGCCGCGCGGGCGAACCGCGCTTCGTGGCCCTGAACATCGCGAAATAGGCGCCCCCCGCGTCGGCAAGGGCCCCGCGTCGCGGGGGCCTTTGTCGTTTGGCGGTGCGGTTCATCAGGGGCGGTTCTGGCCTGGAGGGGACGTTGGGGAGAGCCGCGCCGGGACCAAATCCCCAACGTCCCCTTCCAGGCCAACATCCCCCCGTCCATCCCGCCAGATCGCGCTGTGGCCTTGCGTGCCCTCAACCCGGCAGCGGAAACTCCGCGAGGGCTGCGTCCTTGCGCAGATAGAGCGGATGCTTGGCCGAGCCATCCTTGTTGAGACCAAAGCATTTGAGCGGGCGCCCGGTGGCAGCAAGCGCGGCGACGGCGGCGCGCACGGTGCCCGCGTAACGGGGGTGCAGGCGGCCATAGGCCATGACCACCAGTTCCGCCTCCCGCGCCATCGCCACCAGCGCGGGGATGTTGGCGGGGCTGCACGCCGCGTCCGGGTCGGCGGGCAGGTCTCGCGGCGAGGTCGCGCGCCAGTCGAGCACATTGCCCTTGAGATAGCGGGTATACCCCCAGTCACGGGCAAAGGTCAATTCGCGGTGACAGGTGGGGTCCGAGGCTGAGGCGCTCGCCACCGACGGGTTCATACCCACGAAGAGAACGGCGCGCGGCGCCTCTCCGGGCGCGGTCCAGTCGCGAGAAAGCGACTGGCGATAGCGCCCGCACGGGGAAAAACCGGCCGCGCCGCGCACGCCTTCGGGCAGGCGCAGACGCACCTTGCCGCCCGGGTCGTGCCGATCCTCGGGCGCGGTCATCGGTTGAACACGCGCGAGGGATGCAGCTCGCCCGCCTTGTAGCGGCCCACGGCGATGGCGCGCCCGTCCTCGGCGGCCCAGCACTCCTCGCCATACTCGACGCCCGAGGCGATCACCATGCCGGGGTTGCCGTTGCGCAGACGCGCCGCGCCCTCTGGCGTGGCGGCGAGCATGGGCAGATCGGCGAGCCCCTCTTCGAGCGGACGAAGATGCGCATCGAGATCGGGGCCGCGCGCCAGCGCTTCTATGGTCTCCATGCTCACCCCGTCCTCGGCGTGGAACGGGCCGGACCAGGTGCGGCGCAGCGTCACCACGTGGCCGAAACAGCCCAGCGCGCGGCCCAGGTCGCGGGCGACGGACCGCACGTAGCCGCCCTTGCCACAGGTCATCTCGATCACCGCGTGGTCGGGGTCGGGGCGGTCGGCGAGCACGATTTCCTCGACCCATAGCGGGCGGGCCGCAACCTCGAAATCCTCGCCCTCGCGGGCGCGCTTGTAGGCGCGCTGCCCGTCGATCTTGACCGCAGAGAAGCGCGGCGGCACCTGCATGATCTCGCCCAGAAAGGCACCGAGCGCGTCCTTGATCTGGTCGTCCGAGGGGCGCGCGTCGCTCGCGTCGGTCACCTCGCCCTCGGCGTCGTCGGTATTGGTGCCCTGCCCCAGCCGCACGGTAAAGCGATAGGCCTTGAGCGCGTCGGTGATATACGGGACGGTCTTGGTCGCCTCGCCCAGCGCGATGGCGAGCACGCCGGTGGCCTCGGGGTCAAGCGTGCCGGCATGGCCCGCCTTGCGCGCATCAAGCGCCCATTTCACCTTGTTCACCACAGCGGTGGAGGTCAGCCCCGCGGGCTTGTCCACCACCAACCACCCGGAAATGTCGCGGCCCTTGGGCTTTCGTGCCATTCTTCGGTCCCGTTCCTGTCCCTCGATCAGGCGCAAGGGCCTAGTCGAGCGGCGCACCCTCGTCAACCACGACACCGAGGATGGGGCCGAGCGGCAGAAAGCTCCCGTCCGACCGCCCGAGCCCCGGTGCGTGGAGACGCGACACCTTGCCATCGAGATAAAGCGCTTGGCGCGCGCCGAGATAGTCGCGGAAGACGCGGGCGAAGCGGTGGAGATTCACCGGCGCATCGGAGATGAGAAACCACACGCGCCGCCCGTCGGCGGAGGTGCCCACACCGTTGCGGATAAAGCGGCTGTCGCTGTCCTCGATGAAGCGCGGGTGCAGCGCCCCGTCGATCACCAGCATCGGCCCCGATTGGGTGGCATGGCGGCAATCCGGGTCGGTACGGGCAAAGTCGCGCGTTTCCATCACGTCGGCGCGCCCTTTGCGCACACAGAACACGCCGTTGGGCAGCATCCCGAAATTGCCGGGACCGGCGCGGGTGACAAGCGGAGCGGTCTTGCGCCCCGCCTCGACATAGAGGCCGACGGGGCGACGGTCGGGGTGGTACATGCCGCCATTCATGGCAAAGGCGAGGCGCTTGCCCTGTTTCTCCAGCAGCCGCTCGACATTGGCAAAGCTGCCGAGAAGCGTATCGCTGCCGGGATCGTTGAGAAACAGGCGGATATCGTCGCGCGCGGCGTCCGCCTCGCACAGCGTGTAACCCGCGCCCTCGACGGTGATCGCGCGACACGATGCAGCGGATGCAGGGGCGCCGAGAGCCAGGACGAGGGGGGCGAGAAGGACGGCGGCGATTGGGTGGCCGCGCAAGAAGGCGCACAGAACCCGGTACAAGCTCAATGGACCGAGCCTACCCCTCCACATCCCGGCGCACCTTTTCATCCTCGAAGAGCCGGCGCGTCTCGTCCATCTGGTCGAAGGTCTCGTCGAGGCGAAAGCGCAGGTCGGGCGTGAACTTGAGCCCCGCCTTGCGGCCGATGATGCGGCGCAGCTCGGCCTTGTTGCGCGCGAGGAACTCGATTGCCGCGCCCTGCGCCTCGCCGCCCAGCGGCATCACATAGGCCGTGGCGATCTTGAGATCGGGCGAGCAGCGCACCTCGCCCACCGTGATCGACAGGCGGTTGAGCTCGGGATCGTGGATGTCGCCGCGCATCAGCACCTCCGACAGCGTGCGGCGAACGAGTTCACCGACGCGGAGTTGCCGTTGCGAGGGACCGGGGCCGTCATGTGTGCGGTTCTTTGCCATTGCGCCGATCTAATCCTTCGCGCGGGCCGTGCCAAGCGGCGGCAGGGCTCAATCGTCGAGATCGGCGAAGAGATTCTCGCTCTCGACGAAATCTATCCGTTCCTCGGCCACGGTGCCGTCGTTGATGTCGCGGGTTTCCACCCGGCCATCGCCAAAGCCGAGAATCACCACGTCGCAGATATCGAGGAACAGGCCGTTCTCGACCACCCCCGGCATCTGGTTGAGCGCCATCGAAAGCCGGTGCGGGTGGCCGATGCGGGCAAGATGCAGATCGACGATGTAATTGCCCTCGTCGGTGACGAAGGGGCGGTCGCCGTTCATCCGCAGCGAGGCGTCGCGCCCGAGCACGTCCATGTTGATGAGCAGCTCCTCGATCAGCGATTTCGTGGTCTGCCAGCCGAACGGGATCACCTCGACCGGCAGGGGAAAGGCCCCGAGATGCTCGACCTCCTTGCCGATATCGGCGATCACGATCATCTGGTCGCTGGCGGTTGCGACGATCTTTTCCTGCAACAGCGCCCCGCCGCCGCCCTTGATCAGGTTGAGGTTGGCATCGAACTCATCCGCGCCGTCGATGGTCACGTCCAGCCATTTCGCCTCGTCGAGGCTGATGACCTCGATGCCCACCTCGCGGGCAAGCTCGGCGGTGCGGGTGGAGGTGGGCACGCCCTTGATCTTGAGCCCGTCCTCGCGCACCATTTCGCCTAGGCAGCGCACCATCCACGCCGCGGTAGACCCGGTGCCAAGCCCCACGCGCATCCCGTCCTCGATGTAGTCGACCGACCGTTTGGCGGCGACGAACTTGGCCTTGTCGATGGGCGAAAGCTCTCCGGTCATGGCGGCGTCCCTCCGGGCTGTGGCACCTGACGTTATAGGCGCGTTGCGGTGGCGGCGCGAGTGGCAATCGCCGTCCCGCGCTCAGATCGTAAGGTGGCGCGCGCGCGCGCCACGCTCGATGGCGGCGGCGTGCAGCCGGTCGATATCGAGCTCGTAGCGCATTTCCTCCAACAGCCGCAACTCACGGTCGTTGAGCGTACCATCCGCCGCCGCCACGTCGCAGGCAAGCGCATAGGCGGTCTCGTTCAGCGCCTCGGGCAGGTTGGCACGCATGAGACCAAATAGCGCGTCGAGCCCGTCCTCGACCGAAAACAGATCGAACACGGTCTGCGACATCACGCGCAGCCGATCGAGATCGTAGCTGGCAAAGATGGGCAGGTTGTTGATCGTGCTCTCGATCTTGACGAGCTCGGCGGTGCGCATGTTCTCGTCGGAGGCGGAAACCGCGATCATCAGGGCGACGAGGCAATCCTGCGGCGACAGCGAGTGGGGGATCTGGTCTGACATGGGGGGCCTTTCAGGGGGCGCGTGTTGCGGTGCAGAATATTGACTGTCCCGCGCCCCGGCAATAGGAACCCGCAATGTCGCGCGGGCCATTGCCTGCGACAAAACCGGAGTTTGAGCAATGTCCGATCTGCGCGAAGCGGCGATGAATTCAAAGGCGTGGCCTTTTGAAGAGGCGCGCCGCGTGCTCAAACGCTACGAAAAGACCCCGCCGGAAAAGGGTCATGTGCTGTTCGAGACCGGCTATGGACCGAGCGGATTGCCGCATATCGGCACCTTCGGCGAGGTGCTGCGCACCACCATGATCCGCCGCGCCTTCGAGGTGATCAGCGATATCCCCACGCGGCTCATCTGTTTTTCTGACGATCTCGACGGGATGCGCAAGGTGCCGGGCAACGTGCCCGACCGCGAAATGCTGGCCGAGCACCTGCAAAAGCCGCTCACATCCGTGCCCGACCCGTTCGGCACGCACGCGAGCTTTGGCGCGCACAACAACGCCATGCTGCGGCGGTTCCTCGATACGTTCGGGTTCGAGTACGAATTCGTCAGCGCCACGGAATTCTACCGCTCCGGGCAGTTCGACGAGGTGCTGCTGCGCGCCGCCGCGCGCTATGACGACATCATGAAGATCATGCTGAAATCGCTGCGCGAAGAGCGTCAGCAGACCTATTCGATCTTCCTGCCCATCCACCCCGAGACGGGGCGCGTGCTCTACGTCCCGATGAAGCATGTGGACGGCGCCAGGGGCGAAATCACCTTCGACGACGAGCAGGGCCGCGAATGGACGCTTCCTGTCACCGGCGGTCGGGTAAAGCTGCAATGGAAGCCCGATTTCGGGGCGCGCTGGGCGGCGCTGGGCGTCGATTTCGAGATGTATGGCAAGGACCATTCCACCAACACGCCGATCTATGACGGCATCTGCCGGGCGCTGGGCATGCGCCCGCCCGAGCATTTCACCTACGAGCTGTTCCTCGACGAGAGCGGGCAGAAGATCTCGAAATCCTCCGGCAACGGCATCTCGATCGACGAATGGCTGCGCTATGCCGCGACCGAGAGCCTCAGCTATTTCATGTATCAAAAGCCCAAGACCGCCAAACGGCTGCATTTCGACGTGATCCCAAAGGCGGTGGACGAGTATCACCAGCAATTGCGCGCCTATGCCGGTCAGGACGCGGCACAGCGGGCGGCCAACCCGGTCCATCACATCCACAACGGCGACGTACCCCAGAGCCGGATGGTGGTGCCCTTCTCGATGCTGCTCAACCTCGCCTCGGTTTCCGCTGCCCATGACAAGGAGACGCTCTGGGGCTTCATCCGCCGTTACGCGCCCGAGGCAAACGCCGCGACGCATCCCGATCTCGATGCCGCGGCGGGCGGGGCGGTGCGCTATTACGAGGATTTCGTCGCCCCCGCCAAGGTCTATCGCGCGCCCACCGATCTGGAGCGTGAGGCGCTGACCGATCTGCGTGACCAACTGGAAGCCTATGACGGGCCCACGGATGACGAAGCGCTGCAATCCATCGTCTACGCCGTGGGGCGCGACCGGTTCGACCCGCTCCGCGACTGGTTCAAGGCACTCTACGAGGTGCTTTTGGGGGCCTCCCAGGGCCCGCGCTTCGGCGGGTTCATCGCGCTTTACGGCGTGGCAGAGACGGTGGCGCTGATCGACCGGGCGCTGGCGGGCGAACTGGCTTGATCGGGATCATTGCGCGGGGCGCGCCGCGCGGATAGCCTCGGATGCAAAAGCAAATGAGGCCCACGATGCAGACCCGTCCCCTGTTCCTTGTCACCGTGCTGGGCGTTGCCGCCTGCGTGCAGGCCGTTTCCATGCCCGATGCAAGCGAAGGCGCGGCGATCTATGCCGAGAACTGCGCGCAGTGCCACGGCACTTCGGGCAAGGGCGACGGACCCTGGGCCGCGGGGGTGACCCCCCCGCCCGCCGATCTGACCCGACTTTCCGCGGATGGCACCTTCCCGCGCCGTCATGTGCTGTCGGTGATCGACGGCTACGACCGCACCGGCCTGCCGGGGCAGGACATGCCGGAATTCGGCCTGCTGCTGGAGGGCGAGACGGTGCCGGTGGATGTGGGCGACGGGGTGCTCACGCCCACACCGCGCCCGCTCGCGGCCCTGATGGCCTACCTGGAGAGCATCCAGGAGGGGTGAGGGTGGCCCGCAACGGCTAGCCGCCGCGGATCAGGTCGTCCTCATCCTCCGCCGCCGACAGTCCGAGCGCATCCAGCCCGTTCTCGAGGTGATCCGACAGGTGCGGCGTGCCGATCAGGTAGTCGGCGCAAGGCGTCGTCGCCTCCTCAAAGGCGGTGCGCCTTGCCTCCTCGAACTCCTCGGCCTCAAAGCTGCCGCGCCCGACCCACATGACCGCGACAAGGCTTGCCTGTTCCTCCTCGGTCAACCGGTCGATGAAGGCACGCAACTCGCCCTCGGCACGGCCAAGCTCGCGCGCCATGAGAACGATCTGAGCGATCTTGTAAACGGTGATGTCCAGCATGGGCGGCCTCCTCGCGCACGATCATGCCACAGATTTGCCCGCACGCAGAGACCCTTTCCTTGATCTCACGCAAACAGGCGATAATAGAGCCCGTCCGGCAAAAATCGCGACAGGCGAAACACGTAGCTGAAAAGCCGGGGAAAATGGCGCTGAAAGGTGCCCGCGTCGCACATCAGCTCGAACATTTCCTGCGCGGCGGCCTCGGGCGACATGATGAATGACATGTGAAACGCGTTCTTGTCGGTGAGCCGTGTCCTGATAAAGCCGGGATTGGCAAGCTGCACGCGCACGCCGCTGCGCCACAGATCGGCGCGCATCGATTCGGCGAGGCTCATCACCCCGGCCTTCGACGCCGCATAACCGATGGCACCGGGCAAGCCGCGAAACCCCGACAACGAGCCGGTCAGCACGATATGCCCCGCGCCCTTCGCCACCATACCGGGCACAACATGGCCCAGAACCCGCACAGCGCCGGTGAAATTCACATCGGCCATCGCCGTGGCCTCGTCCGCGCGCCATCCGGTGGCGGGCATCGGCCAGTAGACGCCAGCGAGGTAGACCAGACCGTCGATCTCGCCCACGGCTTCAGCCGCCTGTGCCACGCTGGCATCGTCGCGCACGTCCACCGGCACGGCGCGCGCACGTCCCGGCAGGGCGGCGACAAGCTCCCCGAGCCGCGCCTCGTTGCGGGCGGACACGATCACCTCCGCCCCCGCCGCGTTCAGCTTGTGCGCCAGCGCCGCGCCCAGCCCCTCGCTCGCCCCCACCAGCCAATAGCGCTTGCCCTGCCAATCGGTCATGGC
>JADQCC010000138.1 GCA_016278295.1 Roseovarius sp.
CCGCCGGTCTATCTCAATCTTGCCGCCAGCATGGAGCGCGCTGTCGAACTGGTCGTGCAGGCAGCCGGCGAAGGCGCCCGGCTGCTGGTTTTTCCCGAGGCGTGGTTTCCCGGCTACCCGACGTTCTGCTGGCGCCTGTCGCCGGGAGCCGACATGGGCAAGACGGATGAGTTGTTTGCCCTTCTGCAAGCCAATTCCATCGACCTGAGCCGCAACGGCATGGCCCCCTTGCAAGAGGCGGCGGCAGAGCACGAGATGGTCATCGTGGCCGGGTACCAGGAACTCGATGGCGCCGTGTCGGGCTCGACCCTCTACAATTCCTGCATCATCATCGACGCCGACGGCACCATCGCCAACAACCACCGCAAGCTGATGCCGACCAACCCGGAACGCATGATCTGGGGCTTCGGCGACGGGGCGGGCCTCAATGTGGTCGATACCGCGGTGGGGCGGATCGGCGCGCTGCTCTGCTGGGAAAACTACATGCCAATGGCGCGCGCCGCGCTCTATGCCCAGAACATCGACATCTATGTCGCGCCGACCTGGGACAGTGGCGACACCTGGCTGGCCACGATGCAGCATATCGCCCGCGAAGGCGGCTGTTGGGTGATCGGATGCGCGACAGCGCTCCAGGCGTCGGACATCCCCACGGACATCCCCCATTACGACATCCTGTTTCCCAACAAGGATGAATGGGTGAACCCGGGCGATGCCGTGGTCTACAAACCTTTCGGCGGCATTGCGGCCGGGCCGATGCACCGCGAAAAGGGATTGCTGATGGCCGAGATCAACGTCGCCGATGCCCGCGCCTCGCGCCGGAAATTCGACGCCAGCGGCCACTACTCCCGCCCGGACGTGTTTTCGCTGACGGTTGACCGAAACCCGACGCGTCCGGTGTCGTTCGTCTGAGCGGCGTCGTCCGCTCAGACCGGCGTGCCAGCACGCGGATGCGGGCGGATGCGCATCCGGCGGCTCATCCGCAACGCCCAGATGTTCGACACCAACAGAACCGAGATCACCACCGCCCCGCCGATGAGCGCCCAGCGACCCGGATCCTCGCCGATCACCGCCCAGGCCAACAGCGGCGCCAGCACCGATTCCAGCAGGATCAGCAGCGCCACCTCGGCGGCGGTGATATAGCGCGGCCCCAGCGTCATCAGCGAGGTCGCCACGCTGATGAACGCGCCGTGCCCGAGCAGCAGCGGCCAGCTTGCCTGCCACGTCTCCAGCGGCGCGGCCAGCGGCCAGACCAGCAACGAGGCCCCGATCATCGCCACGGGAACGGTCGGCACGAGCGACACCGCGCGCAGCCGCCGCGCCGTGGTCATCGCCGCGGCAAAGGTCGCCGAAACCCCGAGCGCCACCAGATCGCCACTCCAGTGCGCACCCGCCGTCTCGTGCGATCCGCGCAGGATGAGCGCCAGCCCGACGAACACTCCGATCATCGTCAGCACCATCCGGCGGCTGATCGTCTCGCCAAGGAAAACCCGGCTGAAGATCGCGGCAAAGACCGGCATGGAGGCGAGGATGAACACCACGTTGGCCACGCTGGTCCAGCTTACCGCCAGCACAAAGCCCGGAGCGGCAAGACCCAAGAGCACCGTGTAGAGCGCACCGCGCGCGCCCGTCGCCGCCACCTCGCGAAAGCCGTCGAGGCCGCGGGTGAGCAGCACACCCACCAGGATCACGCAGCCCGCCGTGATCCCACGCCAGAAAGTGACCGACGCGGCATCCCCCTCGATCAGGCGCACGAACAGCGAATCCGGCACGATGAACAACACGCCGGTCGCGGTGATGAGAAGGCCCTTGAGATGATCGGTCACGGCGCACCGTCCGCCTTCTGGTGGACCTCGATCACGGTGCCGTCCGGGTCGTGGAAAAATATCTGGTGCCACCCTGCCACCGCCCGATTGCCCCAGTCCGAATAGGGAATGCCGTGCGCCTCGAGATGCGCGCGAAAGGTGGCGAGATTGACGTGGTGCAGCGTGAGTTTCATGGCTCCCTCCCTGACGTGGAGAGACCGAAACACGCGCGCACCGGATTGTCCATGCACCCCCTCGCCAGCCACCGCCACCACGGTCTATGCTGGCCCCGGCCACCTCAGAGGAGACACCCATGCCCGCCCCCGAAAACCACCTGAAATCCGCGCTCGCGCGCGGCGAGACGCTTTATGGCTGCTGGGCGGGCTTTGCCGCGCCCTACCCGACCGAGGTGCTGGCCGAGGCCGGCTTCGACTGGCTGGTGATCGACGCCGAGCACGCGCCCAACGACCTCTGCACGATCTCGGCGCAGTTGGCCGTGCTGCGCGGCGCGGCCTCGCAGCCGGTTGTGCGCCTGCCAATGGGCGAGACATGGGCGATAAAGCAGGTGCTGGACGCGGGCGCGCAGACCCTGCTCATCCCGATGGTCGAGAGCGCGGCACAGGCCGAAGGCCTCGTGCGCGCCATGCGCTACCCGCCCGACGGCGTGCGCGGATCGGGCGCGGCACTGGCGCGCGCCTCACGGTTCTCGGGCATTCCCGATTACATCCGCACGGCCAACGCGCAAACATGCCTGATGGTGCAGGTCGAGACGCGCGCAGGGCTCGCCGCGCTTGACGAGATCCTCGCGGTCGAGGGCGTGGACGTGGTCTTTATCGGCCCTTCGGACCTTGCCGCCGACATGGGCCATCTCGGCGACGCCTCGGTCCCCGAGGTGCAGGAGGCAATCAAGGGCGCGCTGGGGCGGATCGCGGCGGCAGGGTGCGCGCCCGGCATCCTCGCGCTCGATCCAGAGACGGCGGCGCGCTACCGCGACTGGGGCGCGCGCGTGCTCGCCGTGGGGATCGACGTGTTGCTGCTGGCTGATGCGGCGCGGGCGCTGGCCGCGCATTGGCGCGATGACTGAGTGGCTGCTGGCCGACATGGGCGCGAGCCACACGCGGCTGGCGCTGGCAACAGCGGACGGGCTGCGCCCCGAGACGGCGCAGCGGCGGGCCAACGCCGATTTCGCCACGCCCGAGGCGCTCGTGGCCGACTATCTCGACGGCGCGCAGGTCGCCGCGGTCTGCGCCGGTGTCGCCGGGCCGGTGCGCGCCGGAGCGGCGCAACTGACCAACCTCGACTGGTGCTTCGCGGCGGCGGCGCTGGAGAGGCTGACCGGCGCGTGTCGCATCCACCTGATGAACGATCTTCAGGCGCAGGCGATGGCGCTCGACGATCTCGAATCGGCGCAGCTTGTCCCGATCCTGTCCGGCAGGCCCGACCCCGACGGCGCGCGCATGGTGCTGGGCCTCGGCACCGGCAGCAACATCGCGGTGGCGCACCGTGTGGATGGGCGGCTCTTCGTGCCCCCCGCCGAGGCCGGGCATTCCGGCTTGCCGCATCTGGATGAGGCAACAAATGCCGTGATCGCGGCGCTCGGAGCCGAGGTGGCGCACAAACCGTATGAGGCGCTCCTCTCGGGGCCGGGGCTGGCGCGGCTGCACCGGCTGCGCACCGGCGAGACGCGCGACGCATCCTCGATCGTGGCGGCGGCGGACGCGGGCACGGCCCGCGACACGCTGGCGCTCTTCGCGCGGCTCCTGGGCGCGGTGGCGGGCAGTCTCGCGCTCACCCACATGGCCACCGGGGGCGTCTATCTCATCGGCGGCACCGCGCGGGCCATAGCGCCGCTTCTCGCCGGGACCGCGTTCGCCGAGACCTTCACCGCGCGCGGTCCCTATGCGGACATCATGCGGATGATGCCGGTCACGCTCGTCACCGACGACATGGCCGCGCTGCGCGGTTGCTGGCGGGCGCTGCGGCAGAGCATGTAAAAGGGCGGCACCGGATCGCCCCGGCGCCGCCCCTTGTCATCGTCATCCGCTCAGGCCGCGATCAGCCCAGGTCGTAGCGGTCGGCCTCCATCACCTTGGTCCACGCGGTCACGAAGTCGTAGACGAAACGCTCTGCCGCATCGTCCTGTGCGTAGACCTCCGCATAGGCGCGCAGGATCGAGTTCGAGCCGAACACCAGATCGACGCGCGTCGCGGTGTGGCGCGTCTCGCCGGTCTTGCGATCCACGATGTTGTAGACGCCACCGCCCGCAGGCTCCCACCGATAGCGCATGTCGGTGAGCGTGGTGAAGAAATCGGTCGTCAGCGCGCCCGCCCGGTCGGTAAAGACGCCATGCGCCGCGCCGCCGTGATTGGCACCCATCGCCCGCATTCCCCCGATCAGGCAGGTCATCTCGGGCCCGGTGAGACCCATGAGCTGCGCCCGGTCGAGGAGCATCTCCTCGGAGGTGACGATGTAATCCTTCTTCATCCAGTTGCGGAAGCCATCGGCAAGCGGCTCCAGCACGGCGAACGAGTCCGCGTCGGTCATCTCGTCGGTCGCGTCCCCGCGACCGGGCGCGAACGGCACCTCGATGTCGAACCCGGCGGCCCTGGCGGCCTGTTCGACACCCACGTTGCCCGCCAGCACGATGATGTCGGCCACGCTCGCGCCGACCTCGTCCGCAATCGGC
>JADQCC010000321.1 GCA_016278295.1 Roseovarius sp.
GTTGTCATCGCGCTGATCATCTTCGCGGTGAAATGGCTCTCGGACGGTCGCGGGCCGGGCGACCGTCGCCGCGATGCGCTCGACATCCTGCGCGAGCGCTTCGCGGCGGGCGAGACCGACGAGGAGGAGTTCGACCGGCGGCGCAAGGCGCTCGAAAAGTAACGGTCCCGTGGCGTTTCAGGGGCGGGCGACGACCGTGCCGGTTGCGCCCGCCGCGCGGGACAGGGCCTCCATCACCACATCCGAGGAGAGCAGTTCCGGCAGCACGATCCCGTCCGGCGCGGCCGGTCCATAGACCGCGTTGAACGGAATGCCGTAGCGGCCGAAGCTTTCCAGATAGCGCGAAATAGCCGGATCGGGCCGGGTCCAGTCGGCCTGCATGGGGGTGACGCTTTCTGCCGCAAGCGCCGAGACGACGGGGGCGTGATCGAGTACGAGCGTCTTGTTGGCCTTGCAGGTCAGGCACCAGTCGGCTGTGACATCCACAAACACGACCTCGCCCCTTGAGACGCGGCGCGCGATCTGCGCCCCGGCTTCGGCAGGTGCCGCACCACGTCCGGGCGGGCCGCCACCAGAAGATAGGGTGCCGCCAGCCCGAGCCCGAGAAAGGTGAAGACGAGCGCGATGTCGATGCCGCGTCCGGCCAGCGCGAAGGCGATGGCGGTGCCCAGAAACGGCGCCGAACACGGCGTGGCCAACACCGCCGCGAAAGCCCCGGTGAGAAAGTCACCCGTATGACCCTTTGCGTCCCCGGCCCGGACGAGCCGCGTTTGCAGGCTTGAGGGCAGGGTAATTTCGAACGCCCCCGCGAGGTTCCCGGCGAAGATGGCAAGGATGCCGATCATCAACGCCAGAAAAACCGGGGTCTGGAATTGCAGGCCCCATCCCACCGTGACTCCCGCCTGCCGCAGCGCGAAAAGCACGCCCGCGAGCCCCCACATGAAGGCCATGACCCCCGCCGCCGAGACGAGAAAACCCCGCCGCACCGTGGCGCGCCCGGCGCCTTCCAGCTTCATGGCCGAGGACAGCTTGATCGACAGTACCGGCAGCACGCAGGGCATGACGTTGAGGATCAGCCCGCCGAGAAAGGCCGTCAGCGCGATCCAGACCATGCGCGAGACCGGCGCGGCCGCGCGGGTTTCGAGATAAGGTGGCGGCGGGGCGGTCGCCGTAATATCGGGGGTGACGGTCGCCGCCCAGCCCCCGGCATCGGTCGCGGTCAGCGACAGATCGACGGGCAGCTCGTCGGGGGCCGAAAGGATTGGCAACCTAGCCCAGAGAAGACGACCGCCGTCGCCCAGCCTGATGTCCGGCGTGCCGAGTGATGCCGTCCCGATTTCGGGAAAGACATCGGGCGCCGTGAAAGGGGCCGATCGGCGCAGGGTCAGCGTCAGCGTGGTCTTCTCCGCGTCGATATGAGCTGCGGCGGCGTCGATCCCGGCAGCGTCCGCAGCGACGGGATCGACGCCGCATAATCCGCAATTCGCGCGGCGCTGTCCGTGTCGATTGCGGTGCCTTCGCGCAGGGTCAGCGTCAGGGTGAAATCCTGCGGAACGCAGATATCCGAGCAGGCCAGCGCGGTGACGGTAGCAGAAAGCTGCACCGGTTGACCCGGCTTTTCGAGCGTGATGCGCAGGGGAAAGACGACCTCGTCCTTGTAGCCGAAATTCTCGATCCCGAACGCGGTGAACCGATGCGGCGCGGGCCACTGAAATTCCACCTCGGCCACGTTCTGCGAGCCGGTCCAGTCGATTTCAGGCGGGAAACCCACCTCGCCCGGCGTGCGCCAATAGGTTTTCCAGTCTTTCCCAAGCGTCAGTTCAAGCCTGGCGGAAATCGTGCCCGCGCCGGGTGCGACGCCATCCTCCACCGTGATGAGCCGGGCGCTGAGCGCCGGTGTCGTGGCCTGCTCCGATGTTGCGGCGAAAGCGGCCGGTATGGCCGTCACCGCAAGCGCGAGCATGACCGTCACCAAAGATGTGCCCCAACGTCTCAATCAGCCCAGCATGATGTGTCTCTCCATTTCCTTGTCGGCTTCCCTTCCGGCCGACTCGATCGCCTCTCTGTCATTGGCCCGCCAGTGCCGAATCGTCGAACGCGAAACCAACCCGCCCACCCTCGCAGGCGAGTGTGAGAACACCCGCCCCATTGGCTTGCGCGACGCGGCACCCTTTCGGAAGCGCCAGTTCGGAATTGCGGGTTGAAATCACGATATCGGACTTTCGGCATTGCTGTATGGCGCCTATGGTCGTCCCGCAGCCTGTCAGAGCAACAAGGCCCAGTAGCGCCACTTTTGAACGCGCTCCCCGGCCACCCTGTCGCCGCTCAGCGTTTCGCATCGGCCCCGACAACCGCGATCTCTCCAACCGGGTCATCTTCGTCGCGGCACTCTTCGGGAGCACCCTTGTGACAGGACTTGCCCATCATGCGATGCGTCACGACATGTGCCCCAAGGCAAAGGGCAAGCGGGGCCAGAAGCCAGGCGTTTGTCGCAACCCCGGTCAATGTTCTACCCGTGATGAGAACGGCACCGAGCGGCGCGAGCATCACCGCGCAGCAGGCCAGCATTCCGACCTTCATCAGCTTGTGCTGCCCTGTTGCGGGTTGCGGGTCACGCTCCATCCTGTCGGCCTCCGTGTAGGTCTGATCCTGATATAGCGGTGCCCTGCACCGAATGGTCAAGGATACATTTCGTTACAAAAAATACCGGGCCTTCAGATTGATACGCGGCGTGCATCCGATAGAGACAGGGTGGCACCGATGGTCGCGGCGAATGATCGTTCCTGATGTTCGGTGACGATGGCGGGCGTTCGGCGCGGTGGCTGAGTGCGACCAGACAAAAGGAAGACAGTGAAGATGAGCAAACTCGGCTGGCTTGTCGGTGGTGTTCTCGTGGCGGGGCTGGGCTTGTTCGTCTGGCAGACGGTATTGTCGCCTTCGCAGCAGGCCGGCATCCCGGTTACCCGCGTGGGAGGAATGATGCACCCCGACCTGAGCACGTTGAAGGACCTGCCCGAGGGGGCGCCGATCGTCGAGGTGGCCGTGCCCGACACGCTTTCATCCGAGGCGCAGATCGGCAAACGCGCGTTCGAGGCCAAGTGCGCATCCTGCCACGGCAAGACTGCCGCCGGTCAGAACGGGGCCGCGCCACCATTGATACATCCGACATACGCGCCCGGCCATCATCCCGATGAGGCATTTCAGCGCGCGGCCATGAACGGCGTTCAATCGCATCACTGGCCCTTCGGCAACATGCCCCCGGTCGAGGGCCTGACCCGCGCCGATGTGCAATATATCGCCCGCTATATCCGCGAGTTGCAGCGAGAGAATGGGATCGAGTGATGCGATCGGGCCTGTTGACTTACATGCTTGGCGTGGGCTGTGCAGTGCTTGCCCTCGCGCTTGCGGTCGTTGCCATCATGCCCGCTCCCGGTCATGCTGCCTCGCCAGGCGCCACGTCGGACCCCACCGCCCCGCTGGATCGCGCGGGCTCGATTATCCAAACACCGGCACATCATGGCGCGTCCACCCAATCTTGTCATCCCGAAGTTGACTGTTCCCCCTCGGCCATTTTCGCAGCCGGTCCCTCTGTCTGGAAGGCGCGTATCAGGGGCGGGAAACGCCGCCTCTTTGCGGCTTACAGGCCGGACGATCTGACCGGGTTCGTCGACCTGCCGCCACCGCGAACCGGCGCAGGTCTGCAATCCCGTATCAAACGACGCAATCGAGCATGAGAGACGATCAAATGAGCAAGAAACTCCTGACCGGCACCGCCCTTGCGGCAGCCCTTACCGCCTCCGTCGCCCTGGCCGATGCCGGGCATAACAGTTCAATCGGAAAGCCCGGCACCACGGCCCAGACGGACCGCACAATCACGGTCGAAATGGACGAGATGAAATACAGCCCCGAGACCATAAAAGTTCAGCCGGGCGAGACGATCCGTTTCGAGGTCGTGAATGTTGGTACTGTGGTGCACGAGTTCAACATCGGCAAATCCAAGACCTGGGACGGCCACTCGGGCGAGATGATGACGATGATGCAGGAAGGCATGATGACCGCGACTACCCTCAATCATGACAAAATGATGAAAGGGGGCATGATGCATGACGACGCCAACAGTATCCTGCTCGAACCGGGGGACACCGGTGAAGTCGTCTGGACCTTCCCCGAGGGTGGCGAGATCGGCTTCGCCTGCAACGTGCCCGGCCACCGCGAAGCCGGCATGCAAGGTGATTTCGAGATGTTCCGCGGCTCCTGAGGTTATGGAACGAAATGCGGACGGGCGGGATCACCGCCCGTCCGATCTAATCAGGAGACCAAGGCATGCCAACACGACGCGCTTTTCTCGGGCAGACGACTGCCATCCTAGGGCTGGCAGCCGGGCCGCGGCTCGCGCTTGCAGAATCTCAATCGTTCGCCAGGGATTGCCAACTTGTTTGCCCGTCGGCGTTCGCATAGGCAGCCGGTATGAAGAT
>JADQCC010000022.1 GCA_016278295.1 Roseovarius sp.
CCCCCGGCGCAGACGCCCCCGCCCCTGTCCACGCTGGCCCCCGAGCGGCCCTTCGTGGCGGTCGGGGATATCCACGGGCGGGCCGATCTCCTGCTCGATCTCGACCGGCAGATCGCGGCCCATTGCGCCGGCTGGCCGGTGGTCCTGCTGGGCGATTACATCGACCGCGGAGAGCAGAGCCGCGAGGTGCTCGATCTGGTGATCACGCTCTCTGCGCAAGGCACGCCTCCCGTCACCTGCCTGATGGGCAACCACGAACGTATGCTGCTGGATTTTCTCGATTTTCCCGCAAACTACGGGCGGCGCTGGCTCCGCAATGGCGGCCTGCAAACGCTGGCCAGTTTCGGCATCGCCCCGCCCGTCGGCACGCAGGCCGATGCCGCCGCCCTCGCGGCGCTGCGCGACCGGCTGGCCGATGCGATGGGAGAGCCGATGATCGCCTGGTTGCGGGCGCGGCCATTGTTCTGGCAAAGCGGCAATGTCTGGGTGGTTCATGCCGGGGCCGACCCGGACCGGCCGGTCCCCGACCAGACGGCCGATACCCTGACCTGGGGTCATGCCGATTTCCTGCGCCGGCCGCGTCCCGACGGGCAGTGGGTGGCGCATGGCCACAGCATCGTCGACACGCCCGAAATGCGCGACGGCCGCATCGCGCTCGACACCGGGGCCTATGCCACCGGCCGCTTGACAGCGGCCGCCATCGCTCCCGGCGACGTGCGCTTTTTCCAAACCGGGCCGGGCCTTTAGCCCGCGCACCCATAGCCGTAGATCGGGATGATGACGAGCGGCATCACGCCTGTCTTCGAATGATGCGGGCACTTTACCTTAGGGGTATTATCATCTAGTAAACATCAACCACAGGTTGGGGATCGCCGTTCGATGAATGACACCAGACATCCTCTTTTCGAGCAGGCCGTTCCCCGCCCGTCACGGACCGGGGCGGCGGAGGATGAAATCGACCTGATCGAACTTCTCCGGGCGCTTTGGCGCGGCAAGTGGACCATCATTCTGGTGGCGGTGCTGGCGGTCCTCGCGGGCGGATACTACGCGCTTGGCCTGGCCCAGCCGCAATACCGCTCGAGCGCCACGCTCATGCTGGAGGCGCGCAACAACCAGGTCGTCGATATCGAGAGCGTGATATCCGGGGTCTCGACCGAAACCGCCGCGTTGAACACAGAGATCGAGATCATCCAGTCAGGGCGGCTTCTGGGCAAGCTGGTGGACGAGCTGGCACTGGTGGACGACCCGGAGTTCAACCCCGACCTGAGACCGGCGTCGCTCTTCGCACAGGCCCGGTCCCGGGTGCAGGCCCTGCTGTCCGAATTGCTCGGCACAGCGGCAGCACAGGAGGCGGGCGCAGCACGATCGCCCCGGAACGAGGCGATCAACGGGCTGCGCGACGCGCTCTCGGCCTCGGTTCAGCAGGACACCTACGTATTCACAGTCTCCATCACCACCGACAGCGCCGACAAGTCGGCGCGAATCGTGAACACCCTGGCCAATCTCTACCTTCAGGACCAGATTTCGGTAAAGTTCGATGCCACCGAAGCGGCGGTCACATGGCTGTCGAAACGGGTCTCAGAGCTTGAACAGGATCTCCGCGAAAGGGAAGAGGCGCTCAAGACCGCGCGGGCCGAAACCGACCTTATCAGCCCCGAAACGTTGCAGGGCCTCAACCTTCAGTCCAAGGACATGCGCGAGCGGCTCGAAGAAATGCGCACGCGTGCGCGCGAGGCCGAGGCAGAATTGACCCGCCTGCAAGACCTGCGCGATAGCGGCCCCCGCGAGTCCATAGCCGAGGCAACCGGAGACGCCTCGCTTCGGCAGTTGCTCGCCCCCATCGCGCGCGGCGATGCCAAGGCCGAAACCATGTTCGATCAACGCGTCGATACCCTGATTGCGACCGCGCGCGAGGCTCATGAGCGGATTCTGGGCCAGAGCAACGCGCTGGCAACCTCTTATCAGGAGCTGCAACGCCGCATCGACCGTCAATCCTCCGATCTGGTGCGCATTCAGCAGATGGTCCGCGAGACCGAGACCACGCGCACGCTTTACGAGACGTTTCTCACCCGGCTCAAGGAAACCACGGTACAGCGCGGGCTTCAGCAGGCCGACAGCCGGATCCTCTCTGACGCCATCCCCGGCGAGGAGGTCGCGCCGCGCACGGCGCTGATCGTCGCGCTGTCGATGCTGCTGGGGCTGATGGTCGGGGCGGCGATCGTGCTCGTCCGGCAATTCATGCATAACACGTTCCGCAGCGCCGAAGATCTGGAGGCCGCAACAGGGCTGCCCGTGCTCGGCCAGATACCGAAAATGCCGCTCAAGGCACGCTATAACCTGATCGGCTACCTGCGGGACAAGCCGACATCCGCCCCGGCCGAGGCGGTGCGCAACCTGCGCACCTCGCTCCTGCTGTCGAATATCGACAATCCGCCCAAGGTAATCATGTCCACCTCCGCCCTGCCGGGCGAGGGCAAGACCACGCAATCCATCGCGCTGGCGCAGAACCTGGCAAGCCTGGGCAAGAAGGTGCTGCTGATCGAGGGCGACATCCGCCGCCGGGTCTTTGCCGAATACTTCCGCAACGCCCCGCAAGGCGGGATCCTGACCGCGCTATCAGGCGAGGTTCCGCTGCACGAGGTCGTGTTTCACGACGACCGGCTCGGGGCCGACGTGCTGATGGGCGAGAAATCGCGCGCCAACGCCGCCGACCTGTTTTCGTCCGACACGTTCAACGCCTTCGTGGCGCGGGCGCGCAACATCTATGATTTCGTCATCATCGACACCCCGCCGGTGCTGGTGGTGCCTGACGCGCGCGTCATCGGACAGCATGTCGATGCCATCATGTTGACCGTCGCCTGGAACAGCACGCAGCAGTCCCAGGTCGCCGCCGCCCTGCGCGAGTTCGCCTCTGCCAATCTGACGATTACCGGCATTGCACTGGCGCAAATCGACCCGAGAGGAATGCGCCGATATGGCTATGGCGGCAAGTACGGGGCCTACGGGGCCTATGGCAGGGGCTACTACGAGGCGGCCTGACCCGTGCCGCCCGAAAATCGACTGTTTAAATCGACCGCGACTTCGTATAAACTCAACCTAAGGGTGTTTTTCTTGGACGGAGGATCCTGACATGAAAAAGGTCACAGGTTCAGCTTTGGCTCTCGTGGCGGCGCTCGCCACGGCTCTACCGGCGGTTGCGCAGCAATCTGCGGTTCGGCAGGGCAATGAAACGGCGATGGAAATGGCCGCCCGCATCGGCGTATGCGGCGGGGCCGGAATCAACACCGCCCGCTTCAGCGGATCAGGAGACACCCTGAGGGTGAGATGCGCCAATGCGCCCGCCGGAATGGAGGGCGGGCTTGGCGGCAGTGCCCTCCTTGCCGGTCTCGTTGTGGTGGCCATCGTCGCCGCAGCTTCGGGCGGCAGCGGCAGTAGCTCCACCAGTTCCACCCCCGGCACCATCTGACAGGCAACCGATCAGGTGGTTCTGACCAGCAATTGAAGGCGCGCCTCCCGTCGGCATGTAGGGCGGCGGGCCACGGCACGCGCATGTCGTCTGCCGCTGTGGTTCACGGCGGCGGGCTTGGCGTGCGTTCGCGCCTCGTGATCCCCCGTCGGCGATATCCTGCCCTCGGCTGCGGCCACACATCCCGGCTCGTTCACACAGCAACAGGTTGTGCATATTGCAAAAGTCACCTGCCCCGGCGCACTCGCCGTAACCCGAATGCCACGGTCCCCGTCACCGAACGGAATTGACGCACTTCCGTCGTTGTTTTCCCGCGGTGTTCTGATAATCACACGTTATGCGGGAGTTACTTGGAAAAACTGGCGCTTGGGTGATCGTGGCAGTATTCTGCGCGCCTCGTGCGATATTCGCAGACGATGCGCCAACAACGATCGAAACCGGCTACAACAGCTACGGCTATCCGGGCCTTATCGACATGCCGGTCGCCACAAGCAGACCCGACGGCGAACTGGGCTTCACCGTCAGCAGCTTCGCCGGGCAGACCCGCAATACGCTGACCTTTCAGATTCTGCCCCGCGTGTCGGGCAGTTTCCGCTATTCCGTGCTCGACAATGTGGCGAATGCGGGCCGCAGCACACTGTACGACCGCAGCTTCTCGCTGCACTACCGTTTCGCCGATGAAACCGCTCTGCGCCCGGCTCTCGCGGTCGGGCTCAACGATTTTCTCGGCACCGGCATCTATTCGTCCGAATACCTCGTCGCCACCAAGACCCTGGGCGATTCGGTTCGGCTCACCGGCGGTATCGGCTGGGGCCGGCTGGGCGGGTCGGGTGGATTCACCAATCCCCTCGGCGTGCTGGACGACCGGTTCAAGCGCCGGCCAGAGCGTGACTTCGGGCAGGGCGGCGATGTGGAAGCGGCGCAATTCTTCCGCGGCGACGCGGCGCTCTTTGGCGGCGTCGAATGGCAGGCGACCGACCGGCTGAAATTCACGGTCGAATACTCCTCCGACGCTTATCCAAACGAAGACCCAAGCGCATTGAGGCGCAAATCACAGCTGAACTTCGGGGCCACCTACGGCCTCGGGCCGATGACCGACCTGTCGGTCCGCTACCTCTACGGCAGCGAGCTGGGCGTGCAGATCAGCACCGCGCTCAATCCCAAATCCCCGCCCAACCATTCCGGGCGCGACCCCGCGCCGCCCCCGGTGCTGGCACGCGACGCCCCGTCGGTGGCCGCGCTCGGCTGGACCGGCGCAATCGAGCAGCGCGATGCGCTGCGCGGCGATCTCACGCGCGCACTCGCCTCGCAGGGTCTCGGGCTGCATGGCTTTTCACTGTCCGGCGGCACCGCCCGGATCGAGATCGAGAACGGCACCTACCTTCAGGAGGCACAGGCGGTCGGGCGCACCGCGCGGGTGCTGGCACGACGCCTGCCCGCGCATGTCGATGTGTTCGACATCACGCTTGTCGATGCGGGCCTTCCGGTTACACAGATCAGCCTCCGCCGCGGCGACATCGAGACGCTGGAGCATGACCTCGATGGCGCGTGGAAGAGCTTTGCCAGGGCGCGGATTTCCTCGCCCGAGGGGCCGCCCGCCCCCGCACCGGAGCGCTACCCGCGCTTCGACTGGGACATCTCGCCCTACCTGAGCCCCAGCCTTTTCGATCCCGACAATCCCCTGCGGGCCGATGCCGGGGCGCAGCTCGATGCGTCCTTTCAACCGATTGCGGGGTTTGAGGTCTCCGGCATTCTGCGCCAGAAAGTGGTGGGCAATCTCGACGACGCGACACGGCGCTCCAATTCGGTGCTGCCCCACGTCCGTAGCGATTTCGCGCTCTACGACCGGGAGGGGGAAACCGCCCTCACCCAGCTGACAGGCGCGTATTATTTCAGGCCGGGGCGCGATCTCTACGGTCGTGTGACCGTCGGATACTTTGAGCGGATGTTCGGCGGGCTGTCTTCGGAATTGCTGTGGAAACGCACCGACAGCCCCTTCGCGCTGGGGGCAGAGGTCAATTACGCCTGGCAGCGCGATTTCGACGGCGGGTTCGGCTTTCGCGACTACGAGGTGGCGACGGGCCACGTCTCGGCCTACTGGGACATGGGCAACGGCTTTCACGCGCAGGTCGATGCCGGTCGCTACCTCGCCCGGGACTGGGGCGCGACATTCTCGCTCGATCGCGAATTCGGCAATGGCTGGCGGATCGGCGCCTTCGCGACGCTGACCGATGTCCCCTTCGACACCTTCGGCGAAGGGTCGTTCGACAAGGGCATTCGCATCACCATACCGATCCGGTGGCTGACCGGCGAGCCCAACAAGACCGCCTACACCACCACGATCCGCCCGCTTCAGCGCGACGGCGGCGCGCGGCTCGATGTGCCGGGGCGGCTTTACGACCGGGTTCGCCCGCTACAGAAACCGGCGCTGAAGGATGGCTGGGGGAGGTTCTGGCGATGAATAACATCCGGCCCCGTCTCCGCCCCGCACGCACCGCGCTGACGGCGGGCCTTGTGCTGTTGCTGGCGGCGGGATGCGATCGGGTGAGCCGCACGCTGGACCTCACCGGCACCGTGGCCGCGGTGCCGCCGCAACCGATCGGGCCCGCGCGCCTGCGCGTCACCCTGCCCGCCACCGACGCACGCGCCACGCTGGCGCCGGTGGCCCGCAACGGCGACGTGACCGTCTGGCAGACGCTCGACGGCATCACGCTGAGCTTCCGTGACGGGGTGCTGATCGCGACCCGGGGGCTGGGCGACGATCTGATGTCCGCAGATGTCGACGGCACGCTGGCGATGCTGCGCGGCACCGGCGCACCGGGCCATTATCCGCAACTCCGCAGCTATCTCGACGGCGAGGATCGGACCGTGTTTCGCAGCTTCCAATGCCGCCGCGATACGCGACCGGGGGCCGGACCGCCCCGCCGGATCACCGAACGCTGCGTCTCTCCGCGTGACGAGACGACCAACACCTACTGGCTCGATCAAACCGGCAAGATCACGAGATCGCGGCAATGGGTCAGCCCGGCCATCGACTACATGGAAACCGAACGCCTGCCGCGTGAGTAAGCCCCGGGGCGAATGAAGGAGGATGACAAGATGAAACACCGCAGGGCCGGATCCGGCGCGCATCCGCTCAACGCTCTGGCCCTCGCGGCGGGCCTGCTCCTGCCAGCGGCCTGCGGCGTCGTCTACACCAGCCCCGATGTCAGTCGCGCCGTGGGCACCGGCGTGAACGTGCGCGAGATCGCCCTGACACCGGAAACCGTCATCCTGGCCAACCGCAGCCCCTATAGCCCGCGCAATCTGCCGCGGGAATTCTACAGCGCAGCCAGTGCCCGGCAGGGGACCGGCCTCGGCACGCTGCCCCCCGCCCCGGACGCCCCCTCCACGCAACCCGTCGCGCTGGAGACGCGCCTGCCCCCGGCCTTCGAGCCACAGCCCTACCGGATCGGTATCGGCGATGTCGTTCTTCTGGCGACCAAGGAAAACGGCAACACCGTCGAACGGCTCAGCGGGCTGCTGGCGGCGCAGACCCAGCGGCAGGGCTATACCGTTTCCGATGACGGCGCGATCTCGATCCCCGATATCGGCCGTGTCGAAATCGCCGGTCTGACCCTGCAAGAGGCGCAGGACCGGATCTTCCGCTTCCTGCTCGACAACCAGATGGACCCGGCATTCTCGCTCGAGGTCGCGGAATTCAATTCGCAACGTATCACCGTGGGCGGGGCCGTGGGCCAGGCCGCGCGCCTGCCGGTCACGTTGACGCCGCCGGTGCTTGGTGAGGCCCTCACCGCCGCGGGCGGCGTGATGGTGCCCGACGAGGAATACGCATCGCTGCGGCTCTACCGTGACGGGACGCTCTACCAGATACCCTACGAGGAGTATCTCGCGCGGCCAGATCTGCACGAGCTGCCGCTCAAGAACGGCGACGCGGTCTTCGTGGACAATACCTATAACCTCGAACGCGCTTTTGAGTTCTACCGTCAGGAAGTGGAAGTGATCGGCCTGCGCTCGCAGGCGCGCAAGGATACGCTCGACATGATGCAGGCCGAAATGGAGCTCCGGCGCAGCGTCATGGAGGAGCGGCGCGCCAATTTCCGCGCGCGCACAGAGCTGGGGGCCGAGTCGCGCGACTCCATCTACCTCGTCGGCGAGGTCGAGCAACAGGCCCGCGTTCCGCTGCCCTACGGGCAGCAGGCCACGCTGGCGGATGTGTTGTTCGGCAATGGCGGGTTTCCGACACGCACCGGGGACGCCTCGAACATCTACGTGCTGCGCCCATCCGCCAACCCGGCCGAATTCGGGGCCGTCACCGCCTGGCATCTCGACACGCGCAACGCGGTCAACATCACCCTCGCCACCCGGATGCAGATGCGCCCCAACGATATCGTCTTCATCGAGGAACAGCCCATCACCAAGTGGAACCGCGTGCTCCAGCAGTTCGTGCCGTCGCTGCTGACGACACCCGCGAACATCGCTGCCCGGTGAGGTAGCACAGACAGGGCGCAGCATCTCATCGTCGCCGCGTGGCGGGGCGGCGCCCTCTCTGCCTCTGGCAAAATCCCCCCGGCAGCCCCACCTGCGGCGAAAGCGCAAAGAATTTACCTAAAGCCGTAGCCGAAAGGCATGGTTCTGCCGGAATTACGGTCCGCCCGGTGCGTGATCGCGGCGCATAGCGATCCGGTGTCCCAAACCCGGATCGGTGCCAGGATGAGCCTGCAATTCATCTCCCACCTGCTGCTCGGCGATCCCCTGCTGGATCAAGACCTGCGCGACCTCGGCCTCGCGCAGCTCGATGGCGGCCTGCATCTCGTGGCCGGAACCGGCCCCGCCGGCGGGCTGATCTCCTGGCGTCTTGGCGAGGGCACGACCGCCACGCTGGTGGACACCACGCATTTCTCCGGCTCCGCCAGCACCGGCAAAACCGGCCTGGCGACGCCGGTGGGCGCGCCGGGCCAGCAGTCGCTCGCCTTCGGCGCCGCGCCCGATGGCAGCGGCGCGGCGCTCCTCGCCCATCGGATCAACGCCGACGGCAGCTTCGGGGAAATGCTGTCCCTGGCCGCGCTGCCCCCGGGTGGCGGCACTGTCTCGGCAATGGTCTCGGCCCCGGTGGACGGGGTCGAGACGCTCTTCGTCGCCGATAGCGGCGCGGGCCGGATCCTCGTCTACCGCCCCGGCGCGCCGACCCCGGCCGCCACGTCGCAGGGGCCCGGCGACATGCCCGCCTTCGACGGCCCCGCGCTGCTGGCAATCGCCGGAGAGGGGAACAGCCAGCGCCTTCTCGCGCTCGACCAGACCACCGGCGTGCTGTACGCCTTCGGCGTCGATGCCACCACCGGCACGCTCGGCCCGGGTGGCCGGGTCGATGGCACGCACGGCCTGTCGGTGGCCGATCCCACCACGCTCAACGTGATCACGGCGCATGGGGCCACATGGGCGGTGATCGGTTCGGCGGGCACCGATTCACTCAGCGTCGTGCGCGTCGGCAACGACGGCAGCCTGACGGTGAGCGACCACCTGCTCGACACGCTCGGCACCCGGTTCGGCGGGGTCCACGCGCTCGGCATCGCGCAGACGGGCGATCACGTCTTCATCGTCGCGGGCGGGGCCGATGACGGGCTCAGCCTGTTTCGCCTGCTGCCCGACGGGCGGCTCCTGCATGTCGAGACGCTGCCGCACAACATCGGCCTCGGGCTGGAAAACGTCGAGGATATCGGCGCGGCGATACTCGGCAAACAGCTACAGGTCTTCGTGGCCGGCGATTCGCGGGGCGGTGTCAGCCAGTTCTCGCAGGATATCTCGGGCCTCGGGGTCGTCATGACCAACACGGGCGACACCGCGACCCTTGTCGCGGGCACCGCGGGCGACGACCTGCTTGCCTCGCAGGGCGCCGGTGCCGATACGCTCGACGGCGGCGCAGGCGACGACATCCTCGTGGCCGGGCCGGGCGACACCGTCCTGCGCGGCGGCGCGGGCGCGGATACCTTCGTCGTCTCCGCCGAATCGGGCGGCGTGACGATCACCGATTTCTCCCTCGGCACCGACCGGCTCGACCTGTCGGATCTGCCGATGCTGCGCGCTCCCGCACAGCTCGGGGTCGAGGCCGGGCCCGGCACCGCGCGCATCACCTTCCGCGACACGGTGATCGAGCTGTCGAGCCCCACATCGGCCGTGCCCGACGCCGCCGCCCTGTTCGGCCCGGTGTTCGACTGGCCCGACCGGCTGCCGATCATCGCCACGGATACGCCCCCCCCGGCTGTCGACCCCACAGAGCCCGACGCGCTCGTCGGCACCTCGGGCCCCGACACGCTGACCGGGGGCGCAGGCGACGGCACGCTCCGGGGCAAGGCAGGCAACGACACCCTCACCGGCAACGCGGGCGATGACCTGCTTGACGGGGGATCAGGGGTGGATACGGCGCTCTATTCCGGGGACCAGTCGAGCTACACGCTGACGCTGAGCCCGACCGCGACCACGCTCACCGACCGGCGCGCGGATGGCAACGGCACCGACACGCTCATCGACATGGAGCTGCTGGATTTTGATACCGAGATCCCGGCGATGGGGGGCAATCCCATGAACCTGGATCGGTTTGGCGGGCCGGTGGCGCTGAACGATGAGCAGTTCGCGGACCTGATCGAGCTCTACATCGCGTATTTCAACCGGGCCCCGGATGCGACGGGCCTGTATTTCTGGGCGACGGCGTTCAGTAATGGATTGACCCTGGAACAGATCGCCGCCCGGTTTGATACCGCTGACGAGACCCGGGCGCTGTACCCGGACACGTCGTCCAACGCTGAATTTGTCGAGGCCGTCTACAACAACGTTCTCGGACGCGACCCCGATCAAGACGGCTTCGACTTCTGGCTGGGCCATTTGAATTCGGGGACAATCCCGCGGGACGTCTTTATTTCGAAACTTCTCAACGGGGCGCAGGGGACGGATATCGACTATATCGAGAACAAGGTCGATATCGGCATCTACTTCACCGTCATAAAGGGCATGTCGGACCCGCAGAATGGCCTCGAAGTGATGGAATTGTTCAATGGATCGCAGCAGAGCATCGAAGACGCCGTCGCGGCCACGGATCAATTTCATGCCGACGCGCTCGACCCCAGCGGCGGCGAATTCCTGATGCCGCTCATCGGCGTGCTGGACGATCCGTTCTCGGTGGCCTGACGACCTCCCCCAATCCACGAGAGTGCTCCGGCACGACGCCTTCCGCGGATGCCGCCACCGCGTACCGCTCCCTGCTGCGCCCTCTTGCCGATTGACGCGCCGGGCCAGCCTGCTACCAGTGCCTGTCATGCTCGGCGTGTTCCTCCAGACCCTGCCCTTCTTTCTTCTCATCGGCCTCGGTTACGGGGCCGGGCGCAGCGGCTTCTTCTCGCCCGCGGGCACCGCCTGGCTCACCAAGTTCGTGTTCAACTTCGCGCTCTCGGCGATGCTGTTCCGCTTCTCGGCCAACCTGTCGCTCGCCGAGGTGCTCGACTGGCGGCTGGTCGCGGCCTATCTCTCGGCCAGCCTCGTCGTCTACCTGCTGGCGACGCTGGTGGCGATGCTGCGCCGCCAGCGGGTCGAGACGGCGGCGATAGAGGCACAGTGCGCGGTGATCGGCAATGTCGGCTTTCTCGGGGTGCCGATGCTCTCCATGCTGATGGGCGAGGCGGCCATCGGCCCGGTGATGCTGGTGCTGGCGGTCGACCTCATGGTGTTCGGCTCGCTGGTGGTGATCCTCATCACCGGCGCACGCGACGGGCGCATGTCGCCCGCGATCCTGCGCAGCATCGGCGGCGGCCTCATCCGCAACCCGATGATCGTCTCCATCGCCGCGGGTTTCGCATGGTCGGCGCTCGACCTGCCGATCCCCGACACGCTGAATGCCTTCCTCGCGCTCTTGGGCGGGGCGGCCACGCCCGGCGCGCTGTTCGCCATCGGCGCGTCGCTGGCGGCAAAAGCCGCCGAGCGGCCCCACGTGGCGGGCTGGCTCTCGTTTTGCAAGCTGGTGCTCCACCCGGCGGCGGTGACGGTCTCGCTCTTGTGGGTGTTCGACATGCCGGGCTTTCCGGCGGCGGTGGTGATCGCGGCGGCGGCCTTGCCGGTGGCGGGAAACGTGTTCATCATCGCGCAAAGCTACGGGGTCGCGCCGCGCCGCGTGTCCTCGGCGATCTTCATCTCCACCGCCGCCGCTGTGGTCAGCGTCTCTGCGGTGATCGGCTGGACCGGCATACTCTACTGACACGAAGACGACGAAAGGACAGGACCATGATGCACACGGTTTCCGAAAACGCCTGCTTCGGCGGCAGGCAGGGCGTCTACACCCACGCGTCCGAGGTTTGCGGCTGCGACATGACCTTCGGGCTCTTCCTGCCCGAGGACGCGCAGAGCGGCCCGGTGCCGGTGCTGTGGTATCTCTCGGGGCTGACCTGCACCCACGAGAACGCGATGGTCAAGGCCGGCGCACAAGGCTGGGCCGCCGAGCAGGGCGTCGCGCTCGTGTTTCCCGACACCTCGCCGCGCGGCGAGGGCGTGGCCGATGACGCGGCCTTCGATCTCGGTCAGGGGGCGGGCTTCTACGTCAACGCCACCGAAGCGCCCTGGGCACCGCATTTCCGCATGTGGGACTACGTCGCCACCGAACTGCCCGCGCTCCTCGGGGCCGAGTTTCCGCTCGACATGGATCGCCAGGCGATCACCGGGCACTCGATGGGCGGGCACGGCGCGCTGACGCTTGCGATGTCGCTTCCGGGGCGGTTCCGCTCGGTCTCGGCCTTCTCGCCCATCTGCAACCCCACCGGCGGCGACTGGGGCCGCAAGCAGTTCGCCGCCTATCTCGGCCCGGACGAGAGCACCTGGGCCGCCCATGACGCAAGCCTGCTGATGGCCGATCGCGGCTTCGACGGGCCGATGCTCGTCGATACCGGCACCGCCGATCAATTCCTCGACCTGCTGCGCCCCGAAACCCTCGCCACCGCCGCCATTGGCCGCCGCCAGCAGGGCAGCTTTCGGATGCAGCCGGGATACGACCACAGCTACTTCTTCATCGCGACGTTCATGGAAGAGCATGTCGGCTTTCACGCCGAGGCCCTCTGGCGCGACTAACAGCGCCTAAACCGACCGCGCGCCGTTCGGGGGCGAACCGTGCGGTTCGCGCCCCGAACCTGCAGGTTCGTCCCTGATCCATCTGCCACCAGCGTGCGCATTCGCCGGGTCCGGCGCCGGTGCGCCAGCGCCACACGTTCGCGCGCCGCCGTTGACAATTGTCAAGGAGCACGCCGCGCGCCCGGCGCACTGTCCCGCCACAAGCATCAACGCGCAAAGGAGATCATCATGCGCGAAGTCATGACCAAGAGCATGGCCCGAAACATATTTTACGGGGGGTCACTGTTCTTCATCATCATCTTCGTGGGTTTGTTCATACAGTCGCAGGGCTACATCGTCTCGACCTCGAGCAATTCCGAAAAGCTGACCGACAGTGTCGCCCTGGGCAAGAAAGTCTGGGAGGACAAGACCTGCATCAACTGCCATTCGATCATGGGCGAGGGCGCATATTTTGCGCCAGAACTGGCAAATGTCACTACCCGTTGGGGCGTGGCCGACGACCCGGACGGGGCCTACGAGATGCTCGACGGCTGGATCAAGTCGCAGCCCTCGGGAATCGAGGGGCGTCGGCAAATGCCCTATTTCGAGCTGACCGAAGAGGAAACCCGCGGGCTTGCCGATTTCCTGCTCTGGGTAGACGAGATCGATGCGCAGGGCTGGCCGCCCAATGACGCGGGCTGAGAAAGGACCGAACCAATGAAATACGAAACGCAGAAAATCGCGCTGGCCTACTTCTCGGTGGCGCTGGCGTTGTTCGTCATCCAGATCATCGGCGGGCTGCTGCTGGGCTGGGTCTATGTCAGCCCCAATTTCCTCAGCGAACTGGTGCCCTTCAACACGCTTCGGATGCTGCATACCAATTCTCTCATCGTCTGGCTTTTGCTGGGCTTTTTCGGCGCCGCCTATTTCATGATCCCCGAAGAGGCCGAGCGCGAGATCCATTCGACAAAACTCGCCTATATCCAGCTTGCCATTCTTGTCATCGGTACCCTCGGCGTGGTGGTGACCTACCTCTTCAACCTGTTCGAGGGGCATTGGCTCCTCGGCAAGGAAGGGCGCGAATTCATCGAACAGCCCAAATGGGTCAAGGCCGGGATCGTCATCGCGGCGCTGATCTTTCTCTACAACGTATCGATGACGGTGCTGAAGGGGCGCAAGACGGCGATCACCAATATCCTGCTTCTCGGCCTCTGGGGGCTGGCGTTGCTGTTCCTGTTCTCCTTCTACAACCCCGAGAACCTCGCCATTGACAAGCAATACTGGTGGAACATTGTCCATCTCTGGGTCGAGGGCGTGTGGGAATTGATCATGGCGTCGATCCTGGCGTACCTCATGCTCAAGCTCACCGGGGTCGACCGCGAGGTGGTGGACAAATGGCTCTACGTCATCGTCGCGGCGGCACTCTTCTCGGGCATCCTCGGGACCGGGCACCACTATTACTGGATTGGCATGCCGGGCTACTGGCAGTGGATCGGCTCGATCTTCTCATCGCTGGAGGTGGTCCCGTTCTTCGGCATGATGGCCTTCGCCTTCATCATGGTCTGGAAGGGACGGCGCGACCACCCCAACAAGGCGGCGCTCCTGTGGTCGCTGGGCTGCGCCACGCTCGCCTTCTTCGGCGCGGGGGTCTGGGGCTTCCTGCACACGCTGCACGGGGTCAACTACTACACCCACGGCACGCAGATCACCGCGGCGCATGGGCACCTTGCATTCTATGGTGCCTATGTCTGCCTCAACATCGCGATCTTTACCTACGCGTTGCCGATCCTGCGGGGCCGCGACCCCTATAATCAGGTGATGAACATGGCCGCCTTCTGGCTGATGTCGGCGGGCATGGTGTTCATGACCGTGGTGCTGACCTTCGCCGGCGCAATCCAGACCCAGCTTCAGCGGGTCATGGGCCAGTATTACATGGAGGTGCAGGACCAGCTTGCGCTGTTCTACTGGATGCGCTTCGGCGCGGGCGTTGTGGTGTTCCTCGGGTTGCTTCTGCTGGTCTATTCTCTGGCCTTCCCACGGCGCGAGGTGATCTCGCGCAAACCCTCGGTAGCCGCGGAGTGAGCGTCATGGACGGAGATATGACCCTGCAAAAGGGGGGGGCGACAGACGCCCCCTTCTACCTTGCACAAGGCGATGAATGCGCCCTGTTCGAGGTCGCCGGCGCGAATGACTTGCCGGTCCTGCTCAAGGGCCCCACCGGCTGCGGCAAGACCCGGTTCGTGACGCATATGGCGGCGCGTCTCGGACGCCCGCTCTATACCGTCGCCTGCCACGATGACCTCTCGGCGGCAGACCTGATCGGGCGCTACCTGCTCAAGGGGGGCGAGACGGTCTGGGTCGATGGCCCGCTCACCCGCGCGGTGCGCGAGGGTGCGATCTGTTATCTCGACGAGGTGGTCGAGGCCCGCAAGGACGTGACCGTGGTGCTGCACCCGCTCACCGATGACCGCCGCATCCTGCCCATCGACCGCACCGGCGAAGAGATCGAGGCAGCGCCGGGCTTCATGCTCGTGGCGTCCTACAACCCAGGATACCAGAACATCCTGAAAACGCTCAAGCCCTCCACCCGGCAGCGTTTCGTCGCGATGGAGTTCGACTTTCCCGCCCCCGATCTGGAAACCCGGATCGTCAGCCGCGAATCCGGTCTGCCGGAGGATCGCGCCCGCGCCCTCGTGCGCCTTGCGGGCAAGCTGCGGGCGCTCAAGGGCCAGGACATTGAGGAAGGTGTCTCGACCCGCCTCGTCATCTACGCCGCGACCCTCATCAATCAGGGAATGCCCATCGAGCGTGCCATAGAGGCGGCGATGATCCAGCCCCTGACCGATGACGCGGATATCAAACGCGGGCTCCTCGATCTCGTCACGGCCGTCTTTGGGTGAGGCATGGTCATGACCACGATCGAAATCGAGCCATGGGAGCCCGAGGAAACCGTCGGGAAGCTGTGGCACGCTTTTGCCAGTCGCCTCGATGCGCCGCAGGTGCATCACGGGGCCGCGGTTGACCTCTCTGAGGTCAGCGGGCGGCTGGCAGTCTTTTTCCGCGGGCTGGGGGGCGCGCCGTCGGTCGAGATCAGGCCGGTCTCGCCAGAGGTCTCGCGCCACCGCCTGCGTTTCCTGCGTCGTCTGGGCGCCGAGGCGGAAATGACCCCCCGCGCCAGTTTTGACGGGGAAGTGCTGCGGCTGCCCGAACGCCTCGCCCTCTTTCCGTCGCGCGAGGCCAACGGCGCGCTCTACCTGTGGCTGGCCGCGGCGGTTGCCCATGCGCCCCCGCACCGCAGCGACCCCGATCCCTTGCGTGCCGATCTGCTCAGCTTGCGCGCGGCGCATCAGATGACCCGCGCCGCGCTGACTGCCGCACCGGGGCTGCGTGACCTCAACGCCAATCTCTGCGCGGCCACGCTGCGCGACCGCCCCGCCACCTCCCTGCCTCGCTCCGAGGCGGCCATCGAGGCGCTGATCCGCCACCTGCTCGGAGACCCCGCGCCGCTCTCGGGGCGGGCCCGAATCCTCAAAACGGTGATCGACACCGGCGACCTGGCCGCAATGACTGCACCGCGCGGTTATCGCCCGTTTCAGCCCGTCACCCTCTGGCCCGACCTGCGCGAACTCGAACTGTCGGCGCGCGACGAGGTCGAGAGCCGCGACACCGAAGGCGCGCCAGAAGAGGGTAGCGATAAAACCCACCGCGCCCGCCGCCGCAAGGCCGATCAGGCCGAACGCCGCGACAGCCTGATCCTGCACAAGTTCGAGGCGATCCTGAGCTGGGCCGAGTTTCTCAACCTCAACCGCCGGGTCGATGACGACGATCCCGATTCAGCCAAGAA
Source organism: Roseovarius sp. (assembly GCA_016278295.1). GTDB lineage: Bacteria > Pseudomonadota > Alphaproteobacteria > Rhodobacterales > Rhodobacteraceae > Roseovarius. Next base: position 16,395 of record JADQCC010000022.1, read on the forward strand.
GGCCGCCGACGATCAGGAGGAAATCGGCCTCGGACAGGTTTCCAAGGCCCCCGCCACGCGGCTCAAGCTGCATCTCGACCTCGCCCCCGAGGACGTGGACCGCGAGCGTATTTCAGGCATCACCACCTACCCGGAATGGGACACGCGCAGCGGCGCATACCTGCCCGACCATGTGCGCGTCCTCGATAGCCTGGCAGAGCCGGAGGATTGCGTCCCCTCCTTCCGCCAGGACCCGCGCGCGGCCCGCCGCATCACCCATGTCAGACGTCAGTTCGAGGCCCTGCGCCCCGGGCGTGTTTCGATCCCCGGCCAGTTGGACGGTGACGAGCTTGACATGGAGGCGGCGGTGCGCGCGCGGGTCGATATCCTCGCCAATGGCGCGGGCACCAACCGCATCTGGCGGCAGACACGCCCCATCGCGCGCGATCTCGCGGTGTCGATCCTGCTCGACGTGTCGCGCTCCACCGAAAGCGCGGTGGGCGACCGCGCCGTGATCGACATCGAACGCGAGGCGCTGGCGGCACTTGCCTGGGGGTTGGATGCCTGCGGCGACGATTTCGCCATCCACGCCTTTTCGTCGCTCAAGCGCGACCGCGTCTATATCCAGACCTGCAAGGGTTTCGCCGAGCCGATGACCGGGACGGTCGAGCAGCGCATCGGAGCGCTTCGCCCCGGCTTCTACACCCGCCTGGGGGCCGCAATTCGCCATTCATCCGCCGGTCTGGCACAACAGGCACGCAAGCGCCGCCTGCTCTTGGTCATCACGGATGGCAAGCCCAACGACCTCGACCATTACGAGGGCCGTCACGGCATCGAGGACACCGCGATGGCGGTGCGCGAAGCGCGTCGCGCCGGGCAGTCGGTCTTTGGCATCACCGTCGACAAACAGGCCAAGAGCTGGTTCGCGCGCATGTTCGGGCAGGGCGGTTTTCACGTCATCCCACACCCCGAGCGCCTGACCGAAGCCTTGCCGATGATCTACCGCGAACTGGTCGGTGCATGAACGACACGCACGTGATCGACGAGTTGCCCGGCGATCTGATGATCTGGGTGCTGATCGTCAGTGAGCTCTTGGTGTTCGGCGCCGGATTGGCGGCCTTTCTCGCCGTGCGGATCACAGACCCGGTGGGCTTTGCCACGGCGCAGGACGCGCTCTACCGCACCGGGGCGGGGATCAACACTGTCGTGCTCATTACCTCCGGCGCCCTCGCCGCCTTCGCCTTGCGTCTGAGCGAATGCGCCCGACGCGGCCCGGCGCGTCTCGCGCTTCTCGGTGCGGCCATTCTGGGCGTGGTGTTCCTCATCATAAAATACGTGGAATACGCGGGCAAGGCGGGCGAGGGCATCGCCTGGGATACGCACCCGTTCTTTACCTTTTACTACCTGCTCACCGGCTTTCACGCCGCGCACGTGGCGGCGGGGGTGGTGGTTCTCGCCCTGGTCGCGTGGCAGGACGCACCCCGCAACATAGAGGCGGGGGCGGCCTTCTGGCACATGGTCGATCTGGTCTGGGTGCTGCTCTTTCCGGTCATCTACCTGCTGAGGTGACCGCGATGCCCCGCGACCCCCTGCTGCGCGCCTGGGCCGTGCTGATCGGGCTCAGCCTCGGCTCGACCGCCTTGTCGCTCTGGCTCTGGCCGCCGGGCCTCACGGCGATCGCCGGGGTGTCCATTCTGACACTCGCATGGCTCAAGGCCCGGGTGATCCTCGCGCAATACCTCGGGCTGGCGCAGGCGCCATTCTGGCGGCGCGGGTTCGAGATCGCGCTCGCCCTGTTCTGCCTCGTCCTCCTCGGGCTCTACCTCGCGCCGGGCCTGGGCTAGGCTCGGGGCCGAAACGCCGCGGCGAATGTCTCGGGGAGATCGAACTCGTCCAGCACGCGCGCGCGCCCTTGCGCCGACATCTTGCGCGCCGTCTTGACGACGATCCTTTCGAGCTTGGCCGGGTCCTGCGTGGGCGCGAAGGGGGCGAAATACCACTTCAGGAAGGTGAAACAGATGACGTCTTCCAACGCCTGCACCTCCGGGTCGCGCTTGATCCCTTCCTTGCGGATCATGCAGCCCGCGCGCTCGGCATCGGCCCGGTCATAGCCCGCCTCCAGCATGATCTCGCCCACGCGCACGGCATGATGTTTGGCAAGCTCGGTGCGCCATTCCAGGTACCCGGCACGCCCCTCAGGAAACGCCTGCCTTTTCATGATCCAGCGTTCGATATGCTGCCCCCGCGCAGCGATCTGCAACAGCTCCGAGGCATCGGGGAACAGCCGGGACAATTCCGCGCTCATCCTCTGGCCATAGAGCTGCGCGGCCGGTTGCCCCTCGGTCGTGTCGGGGTCGTGCGCGTTGGCCGCATCAATCGCGGCGAGGGCAATTTCGAGCCTGTTCATAATACCTTGCCCCATGCGTCTGCCGGATCTCTTTCGGCATAGTCATGCAGCGCCTCGATATCGTCAATGGTGGCGTTGTGGCGTGCGATATGCACTCCAACCGGTTTCAGCTTGGCAAATGCCCGCGACAGGCTCTCGGGTTTCATTCCCAGCCGCCCGGCAATCAGCACCTTGTCATAGGGCAGCGTCACGACACAGGTCCCGGAATCGCGCGTGCAAAGATGTATCAGGAAATCCGCCACCCGCTGCGCGCCGGTCTGCGATTTGATCTGCTCGACCTGCCCGACAAGATCGTGCAGGTGCTGGAAGGTCGAGGCCAGAACGGCAATCGCCACTTCCGGTTCCCGATGCAGGATAGAGATGAAACGGCGCGCCGGAATCTGCATGAGAACACAATCCGTCACGGCTTCGGCCGACACCGGATAGGGCTGCATCCGAAACGCCACCGCCTCGCCAAAGCTGTGGCCCCGCGTAAACACGCTGACGACGGCCTCGCTGCCGTTGGGCGCGATACGGTAGAGCTTGACCCAGCCGTCAAGAACCACGTGGATCACGCTCGCATTCTCTCCCTGTAGGAAAACCGTTTCTCCCCGGGCGAATTCACGGATCGACGCATCGCTCAGCAATGCGCCGGTCACCTGCTCCGGCAGGTTGGCCAGCAGCAGCGATCTTTTCGCGATCTCCAGGCTCTCGGATTTCTTCATGAGGATCAAACCACCGACCAGAGCACGTTCTTCGCCCCACGTCTTAGCGCAATGGCTGCCGACGGTCCATCGGCAGACAGACTGTTCCTGCCAACGCTTCGGTTTTCCTGTCAGTATCTTGTCAGAGAGTGGCCTGGCACGGGACCGGTCATCATGTGGGGGCTTCGGCCCGGCGGTGGCGACGTTTGAGCACCGGGCACGTCCCCGGATCGTTCATCACCACCTGACATCGCAGGCAGAGCACGCATTCATTGGGGTTGATCCGCCCCAGCGGGTCGATCGCGCCGACGGTGCATTTGGTTTCGCAGAGCCGGCATTCGCGGCCACACTGAGGGCGGCGATGCAGCCAGTCGAAAACGCGCAGCTTCGCCGGGATCGCCAGCCCCGCGCCGAGCGGGCAGAGGTACCGGCAATAGAACCGCTCGATGAAGAGCCCCGCCAGAAGCAGCACCAGCACAAAGGCAACGAACGGCCAGGCGCGCATCATCCGCATCGAGATGGCGGTCTTGAACGGCTCGGCCTCGGCCAGCCGCAGCGCCAGGTCCATCGAGTGAAAACTAAGCGCGAGGATCGCCAGAAAGAGCGTGTATTTTACGATCCAGAGTCGTTCGTGAATGGCGTGCGGCACCGTGATCTGGGGCACGCCCAGACGGCGCGCGGCGAGGTTCGTCATCTCCTGCAGCGCCCCGAACGGACAGAGCCAGCCGCAAAATACCCCGCGCCCCCAGAACAGCAGGCCCAGCGCCACACCGGACCAGAGCGTAAAGATCACCGGCTCGATCAGGAAGGTCTCCCAGCGAAAGCCGGAAAGCAGAGATTGCACGAAAGCCACCACCTGCACGACCGACAATTGCGCCCCCAGAACCCAGCCCAGCCACACGAGCGTGAGCGTGAGATATCCCAGCCGCAGCCGCAGCCACAACCGTTTGCGCCGCACGATCCATTCCTGCACCAGCAGGATCAGGGTGAGTGCGGCCATCATGACCATGACCGAGGCGACCTGAAGCCGTTTTTCCTGCCAGCGCCCTTGCCAGAGCGGGGCGGGCTCGGCGGGCGGCTCGGTGATATAGGCGGCAGGCAGTGCGTACCCCAGATCGGCGGTAAAGCTGACCACCCCGGTTTCGGCAGCCCGGCTTGCCCGCACTTCCAGCGTGAAGGGCTGCGTCGGGTCAAACCCGTCGCCCGGCAGGTTGAATATGCTGCGTTCCCTGAACTCGGGCGCACCTTCGATGGCCAGTTCGTCGATCCGGGTGTAGCCGGATTTGACCAGCGCGATGCGCGCCTCGCCCTGCACCACCGTCAGCCGATCGAACACCCCGTCCTGACGCCAAGCGGTACCGCGATGCGAGTAGAGCCCGCGCGAGGCGACGAAAAGCGCGGTTTCACCGGGGCCAAGCGCCCCCACCGCGCGTGTATATTGCTGTTGGCCCAGAATGTTGCGGCCAATCACAGGCGGATCGAGCAGGGCCGCGTACAGCTCGATGAAAGGCGCGTCGCCCGGCGGCACGGGCACCGTGGCCCCGGCCAGTGCCTTGGCCGCCTCGGTCAGGGTTACCTTGCGGCTCGTGATGGCCCCCTGCCCCATCAGCGCAGCCCAGTCGCGGGGCGCGTAGCTCACCCGGTCGATCCCGCCGCCCGGCAACACGCCCCGCGCGATTGCCAGCGTGCGTGCCGTGCGTAGGATCGAATCGCGGATCACCCCGGTAGAGACCGTGGCGCGCGAGATGATGTCGGGCATATCCGGCCCCGGCCCGGGACCGTCGGGATCGGCCAGATCGATCCCGGCAAAACCGCCGACAAAGCGGGCGATATCCGCGTCCGACAGGCCCAGCGTCAGGATCGGCTCGGCGTGGCGCATGAGCCGCGCCCCGGCGATACGGCCCTGCATGTCCACGGCCACGAGCATGTCGAGCGGGCGGCCCGAATAGCCGACCGACCGCGTCACCTCCCAAGTCGAGGCAATGAAGCCCGCCACGCCTGTCGGTCCCGAGACCCGCCACCCCGGCACAGCCTCGTCCTGCCGGGCCACGCGCAGCGGCCCATCGAGATCAAGAAGATCGGCGGCCGTATCGCGGGTGGGGACGGCGGGGGACAATGTCCGCTCGAAACCGGGCCGCGCCACATCCTGCGCCCATGAGGGCCCGAGAGGCCACAGAAGGACGATCAGACACAGGATGAGGGGCGTTCGCATCATCCACCGCTTGTCGCGCCAGGCCGAGCGGCGAGCGTTGACTTTGGTCAAGGAGATCACGCCGCCCCGGGCGCAGGCTCGGCCCTGCCTCACCAGCGGAATTGGAGAACCCCAAATGATACCCAGGAAAGCCACATGGCGCGCCACGCTGCTGTCAAGCGCGGCCCTCGCCCTCGGGTTGGCCATCTCAGGCGCCCAGGCCCAGGAGGCAAAGCCCGCCGACCATGCCGACGGTCCCGCGGCGGCCTATGAGCCCAGCATGACCACGCTCGGCCAGCTTCAGGTCGAAATACCGGGGCGCAAACCCGGCGACCCGGTGATGACACCAAGCGAATATCAAAAGGCCAACACGATCTATTTCGAACGCTGCGCGGGCTGTCACGGCGTGCTGCGCAAAGGCGCAACCGGCAAGCCCCTGACCACAGACATTACCCGCGAGAACGGCTTTGAATACCTGCGCGATTTCATCACCTACGGCTCGCCCGCCGGCATGCCCAACTGGGGCACCTCGGGCGACCTGACCGAGGACGAGGTCGGCATGATGGCGCGCTACCTGCTTCTGGATCCCGCCGCACCGCCGGAATTCGGCATGCCCGAGATGCAGGCGAGCTGGAAGGTGTATGTCGCCCCCGAGGACCGGCCCACCGAGAAGATGAATGACTGGAACATCGACAACCTGTTTTCGGTCACGCTGCGCGATGCCGGGCAAATCGCCCTGATCGACGGAGCCAGCTATGAGATCAAGACGATCATCGACACCGGCTATGCGGTGCATATCAGCCGCATCTCGGCCTCGGGGCGCTATCTGCTGGTGATTGGCCGCGACGCCAAGATCAACATGATCGACCTGTGGATGGAAACCCCGGCGACGGTTGCCGAGATCAAGGTAGGAACCGAAGCGCGCTCGGTCGAGACCTCGAAATTCGAGGGCTACGAGGACAAGTACGCCATTGCCGGGGCCTACTGGCCGCCGCAATACGTGATCATGGATGGCGAAACGCTGGAGCCGCTCAAGATCAAGTCCACCCGCGGCATGACCGTTGACGAACAGGTCTATCACCCCGAGCCGCGGGTCGCGTCGATCGTGTCCTCCGAATACAAGCCCGAATTCGTGGTGAACGTCAAAGAGACCGGCATAGTCCAGCTTGTCGACTATTCGGATATCGACAACCTCAAGGTCACCGAGATCGCATCCGAGAGGTTTCTTCACGATGGCGGGTTCGACTCGACCGGGCGCTATTTCCTGGTCGCCGCGAATGCGCGCAACCGGATCGTGGTGGTCGACACCAAGGAAGGCAAGCTGGTCGATATCATCGACGTTGGCCAGACCCCGCACCCGGGCCGTGGCGCGAACTTCGTTCACCCGATCTATGGGCCGGTCTGGGCGACCTCGCATCTGGGCGACGACACGGTGTCGCTGATCGGGACCGATCCCGAGGGCAATCCCGACAACGCCTGGAAAGTGGTGCAGACGCTCTACAGCATGGGCGGCGGCTCGCTCTTCGTGAAGACGCACCCCAAATCGGAAAACCTCTATGTCGATGCGCCGCTGAACCCGGATGCCGAGGTCTCGGGGTCGGTCGCGGTGTTCAAGATTTCCGAGATGGATCAGGCAGAGCCGGAATACACCGTGCTGCCGATCGTCGAATGGGCCGGCATCGCCGATGGTCAGCCCCGCGTCGTGCAGGGCGAGTTCAACCAGGCCGGTGACGAGATATGGTTCTCGGTCTGGAACGCGGCGGACAAGGAATCGGCCCTCGTGGTGATCGACGACAAGACGCTGGAGCTCAAGAAGGTGATCAAGGACGAACGCCTGATCACGCCCACGGGCAAGTTCAACGTCTACAACACGCGCGCCGACGTCTACTGACGCGCGCCGCCGGGGTCCCGCAAGGGCGGGGTCCCGGCACCTTTCCCGAATGAATCCCGAGCCAAGCCGAGGAGCCAGGACAATGACAGCCGCAGGCAAGGTATATCTGATCGGTGCAGGCCCCGGCGCGGCAGACCTGATGACGGTGCGCGCGCGCCGGATGCTGGCAGAAGCCGACGCGGTGGTCTACGATCGGCTGGTCTCGCCGGAAATCCTCGCCCTCGCTCCGGCGGATGCCCGGATGGTGCCGGTAGGCAAGGCGCCCAAATGCCATACCGTGTCGCAGGACCGAATCAATGAGATCCTTCACCAACTGGCCTGCGAGGGGCTGACCGTTGTCCGGCTAAAGGGCGGCGACCCGTTGATCTTCGGGCGCGGCTCGGAAGAGGCCGCCTATCTCGCCGCCCACGGCATCGGGGTGGAGTATGCCCCCGGTATCACCGCCGCGCAGGGCATGGCGGCAACGACCGGCGTTCCGCTCACCCATCGCGGGCTCGCGACCGGCGTGCGTTACGTGACCGGCCACCGCGCCCGCGACGCGCGGCTCGATCTGGATTGGAAAAGCCTGGCCTGCGAGGACACCACGCTGGTGATCTACATGGCGGCCGCCAATATCGCCGAGATCGCGCTCAACCTGATGCGCGCGGGCCTGCCGGGAACCCTGCCGGTTCTGGCGGTCGCCAATGCCACGACCCCGCGCGAGGCACGGGTACTCTCGCGGCTCGACCGGATCGGCACCGACATGGCCGCGCGCTCAATGGCCGCGCCGGTGCTTTTCGTCGTTGGGCACGTGGTGTCGCTCTACCATGACGTCCCGCTGCCGGACGACCTGCCGCAGGTGATGGCCGGTGAATAGGGCGGCGCTGATACTGGCGTTGGCCGCCACGCCCGCGCTCGCCGATCAGGATGCCGCGGTGCTCGAACGGCTGGTGCGGCAGGATTGCGGCTCGTGCCACGGGCTGACCCTCCGCGGAGGGCTGGGGCCGGATATCCGCGCACGGGCGCTGGCGCATCACGACGACGAGAGCCTCGCCGCCGTCATCCTCGACGGCGTCCCCGGCACGCCGATGCCGCCCTGGCGCCCGCTGCTGAGCGAGGAGGATGCAGCGTGGATTGCCGAGTATCTGCTGAACGGAGATCGCAAATGACCCGGATCCGACGCTTGTTCGCGGGCGCTGCCCCCGTCGCCCAGCGGGCGACTCCCCCGGAGTATTTGAAGAACGGTGAAACCGGCCCTGCGCTTCTTCTTGGCAAAAATACCCCTGCCCGACACCTGCTGAAAGCGGTGACAGTCGTGCTGTGCACGGCGCTGGCCACGGGCGCGCAGGCGCAGGCCACGGGCGATCTGGGCCTGGTGGTGGAGCGCGCGAGCGGATCGCTCCTGGTCGTCGATCAGTCCGAGCGTGCGCAGGTGGGCCGGATCGAGGGGTTGGGCGATCTGAGCCATGCCAGCCTCGTCTATTCGCCGGATGAGCGCTTTGCCTACGTCTTCGGCCGCGATGGCGGGCTAACGAAGGTTGACATCCTCGAACGGCGCATCGTGGCGCGCGTGATGCAGGCGGGCAATTCCATCGGCGGGGCGATATCGGACGATGGCCGCTACGTGGCCGTGTCGAATTACGAACCGGGCGGCGTGCGGGTATTCGACGCCGAAACGCTGGAAATGGTGGCGGACATCCCCACCGGCTCCAAGACCATCGGGTTGGTGGACATTCCCGGCACGCGGTTCGTCTTCTCGCTGTGGGACAAGGGCGAGACGTGGATCGCCGACCTGTCGGGCGAGGCGCCGCGGATCAGGAAAATCGAAGGCATGGGCAGCAATCCCTACGATGCGCTCGTCACGGGCGACGGACGGACCTATATCGCCGGGCTCTTCGGCGAGGATCACCTGACCGCGCTCGACCTTTGGCAGGACAAACCCGTGCCGCGCCCGATCCTGTCCGGCTATGCCCGGGGGCGCGAGGGGTTGCCGGTCTACAAGATGCCGCACCTGGAGGGCTGGGCGCTTGCCGGGCAAGAGTTCGTGCTGCCCGCGATGGGCCAGCACGAGGTGCTCTGGGTCGATGCACGCACCCTCGAGGAGACCGGGCGCACCGCCGTCCACGGCCAACCGGTGTTCGCGATGGCACGGCCGGACGGTCGTCATGTCTGGGTGAATTTCGCCCCCCCCGATAATGACACCATCCAGGTGATCGACACGCTGACCAAGCAGGTCATCCGCACCTTCAAACCCGGCCCTGCCGTGCTGCACATGGAGTTCACGCCGCGCGGGCACGAGGTATGGCTGTCGGTGCGCGATGCCGGCAAGATCATGGTCTACGACACGCAGAGCTTCGAGAAACTGGGGGAGATCGCAGCCAGGAACCCCTCGGGCATCTTCTTTACCGCCCGCGCGCACAAGACGGGGCTCTAGAGCGATGCGCTGTTTCGCCGATCCCATCGACCGGGCGCTGCTGGATGACTGGCAGCGCGATTTCCCGGCCGCCGCGCGGCCCTTCGCCGCGCTGGCACAGCACCTGGGCACCTCGGAGGCGGACGTGATCGCGCGGCTGCGGGCCAAGCAGGCGGCCGGGCAGATCACCCGCGTCGGGGCCACCGTCGCGCCAGGCACGATCGCGGCCAGCACGCTCGCTGTCATGTCGGTGCCCGAGGACCGGGTCGAGGAGGTGGCGGCGCTGGTCGGGGCGGAGCCGGGAGTGAACCATTCCTACCTGCGCGAGAATTCCTGGAACCTGTGGTTCGTCGCCACCGGCCCGGACCGCACCCATGTGGCGGCCACACTGACCCGAATCGGGCAGCGCAGCGGGCTGCGCGTGCTCGACCTCCCGCTGGTGCGGCCCTTCAACCTCGATCTGGGATTTTCCCTGCGCGGCGAGACCTGCGTGAGGCCGGTCGCACCGCCACCCGACGTATCGGTTCTACAGCCCGGCGACCGCGAGATCGTGCAGGCGCTGGCGCGCGGCCTGCCGCTGATCGAGCGCCCCTATGCCCATGTCGGCGACGCGCTGGGGCTGAGCATGGACGCGGTGATCGCACGCGTCCGGGCACTGTCGGCGGCGCGGATCATTGCCCGCCTCGGCGTGATCGTGCGTCACCGCGCGCTTGGCTGGCGATCCAATGCGATGGTGATCTGGGACATGCCGCATGACGCGATCACGCGCGCCGGACCGGTTCTTGCGGCACAGCCGGGCGTGACCCTGTGCTACGAACGCAGGCCGGTGGCAGGGGTCTGGCCTTACCGGCTCTATTCCATGATCCACGCCCGCAGCCGGGCCGAAGCGCTGGAGAATCTGGAAGCGGCGGCACGACGCCCCGAGCTTCAGGACGTGCCGCACCTGGCGTTGTTTTCAAGCCATTGCTTCAAGCAGACCGGCGCGCTGGTGGCCCGCGAAAGGAGCCCGGCATGACCCTCGACGCCACCGACCGGGCGATCCTGAACCGGCTGCAAGAGGGATTCCCGGTCACCCCCGCCCCCTTTCGCGTCGTGGCGCAGGAACTGGGGTTGAACGAGGCCAGCCTGCTGGCGCGGCTCGAACGGTTGAAAGCAGACCGCATCATCACCCGCTTTGGCCCGTTTTACGACGCCGGGGCAATGGGGGGGGCGTTTTGCCTGTGCGCCATGGCGGTGCCCGATGCGGATTTCGAATGCGTTCTGACAAAAGTCAATGTCCGGCCAGAGGTCGCGCATAATTATCAACGCGATCACCGGCTCAACATGTGGTTCGTGCTGGCCACGGAAACGGAAGCGGAGATCGAGGAGGTGGCCATGTCGATCGAGCGGGAAACGGGGCTGCGCGTGCTCCGTTTCCCGAAACGCCGGGAATTTTTCATCGGGTTCAGGATAGCCGCATGAGCATCGACGCCACAGACCGCCGCATCATCGCCGCCACGCAGGGCGGGCTGCCGCTGATCCCCGAGCCCTATGCCGCCATCGCGGCGGAGCTGGGGCTGAGCGAGGCCACGCTCTGCGACCGCCTGCACGCCATGCAGGCGCGCGGCGTGATCCGTCGCATCGCCGCCGCCCCCAATCATTATGCCTTGGGGATGGTCGCCAATGGCATGTCGGTCTGGGATGTGGAGGATGCGGCCGTGGCACAGCTGGGTGCCTGCGTCGGTGCCCTGGATTTCGTCAGCCACTGCTACGAGCGCCCCCGCGCCCCGCCGGACTGGCCCTATAACCTGTTCGCCATGATTCACGCAAAGAGCCGCGCCGAGGTCGAGCATCAGCGCGGGCGCATCGCCGCGTTGCTGGGCCCGGCCTGTCGCGGTCATGACATCCTCTATTCGACCCGGATTCTGAAAAAGACCGGGCTGCGGCTGCGGCCCGAAGGAGGCACGTAATGTTTCGCCTGACCGAATACATGCACCAACTGGTGACCCCCACCCCGGTGCGCCCAAGGCGTGGCGCGGTCGAGATCAGGCCGGTGGTGATCTGGAACCTGACCCGGCGCTGCAACCTGAAATGCCGGCATTGCTACACGGTCTCTGCGAATGTGAATTTCCCCGGCGAGCTGACCCACGCGCAGGCCATGACAACACTGGACGATCTGGGCGATTTCGGGATCCCCGCGCTGATCCTGTCGGGGGGCGAGCCGCTCGACAGGCGGGATCTGTTCGAGATCGCGCACGCCGCGCGCGACAAGGTGCGGATGTTGGCGTTATCGACCAACGGGACGCAGATCCATGACGAGACGGCGGATCGCGTGGCCGAGATCGGCTTTGACTATGTCGGCATTTCCATCGACGGGATCGGTAAAACCAATGACTGGTTTCGCGGCGTCCCGGGCGCCTTTGCCGAGGCGCTGCGCGGCGTGCGGGCCTGCAAGGCGCGCGGCATCAAGGTGGGGCTTCGGTTCACCCTGACGCGGGACAATGCCGCGCAATTGCCCGACCTTCTGAAGCTCTGCGATGACGAGGGGGTGGACAAGTTCTACCTCTCGCACCTCGTCTATGCCGGGCGTGGTGACAAGAACCGGGGCGAGGACGCGGTGCACGCCCATACCCGTGCCGCCCTCGACGCGTTGATCGACCGCGCCTGGGCGGCTGCGTTGGAGGGGGCACCGCTCGATATCGTGACTGGCAACAACGATGCCGACGCCGTCTACCTGCTGCGCTGGGCCGAGCGACACTTCACCCCCGAGCGCGTGGCGCATCTGCAGGCCCATCTCGAGGCATGGGGCGGCAATTCCTCCGGTCTCGGCGTGGCCAATATCGACACGCTGGGGCGTGTGCATCCCGATACCTACTGGTCGGATTACACCGTGGGGAACGTGAAAACCGCACGCTTCTCCGATCTGTGGACCGGCGACGACCCGATGCTTGCGCAACTGCGCCGCCGTCCGCGCCCGCTCCAGGGGCGCTGCGGCGCCTGCGCCCATCAGTCGGTCTGCGGCGGCAATACCCGTATCCGCGCACTGCAACTGACCGGCGATCCCTGGGCCGAGGACCCGGCCTGTTACCTTGATGACGACGAGATCGGCGTGCGCGATGCGGGCGACCGCCTGACCGTCACCCCCTTCAGAGGCAAGCGACATGATCCGGCTCATCGTTTCCACTAGCGCGTTGACCCTCGCCGCCGGCATGGCACTGGCAGAACCGGCAGAGACCTACAACGCCCGTTGCGCCGCGTGCCACGGGGCGGATCGGCTGGGCGGCCTCGGGCCCGCGCTCATCCCCGAGACACTGGGGCGGATGCGCGGTCCCGACCTGACCCAGGTGATCTCGAGCGGGCGCGCGGCCTCGCAGATGCCCGGCTTTGCCGGTCAGATCGGCGAGGGCGAGATCGCAGCGCTGGCCGACTGGCTGCGCACGCCACTGGCCGAGGTGCCGGAATGGGGCCCGGCCGAGGTCGCGGCGACGCGCTGGCTCGACCCAAAGTACACGCCCGCCGAGACCCCGGTATTCGCCGCCGACCCCCTCAACATCACGCTGGTGGTGGAGACGGGCGACCATCATGTCAGCGTTCTGGATGGGGACACGTTCGAGGTCCTCGACCGGTTCAAGACGCCCTTTGCCGTTCATGGCGGCCCAAAATTTTCGCCCGACGGGCGCTACGTTTTCATCATGTCGCGCGATGGCTGGGTGCAGAAATACGATATCTGGTCGCTGCATCAGGTGGGCCGCGTGCGCGCGGGCCTCAACAGCCGCAACATCGCGATGAGCCGGGATGGCAAGTGGCTCGCGGTGGCCAATTACCTGCCGATGACGCTGACGATCCTCGATACCGACGACCTGAGCGTGAAAAAGGTGATGGCCGTCACGGGCAAGGACGGCACGGCGAGCCGCGTTTCGGCGGTCTATCAGGCACCGCAGCGCGACAGCTTCATCCTCGCGCTCAAGGATGTGGCGGAAATCTGGGAGGTCGCCACCGACCCCGAGGCCGAGCCGGTCTACGAGGGCTTTGTCCACAGCCGCCGCAAGGACATGATCGAGGCGCTGCCCTCGTCTCAGGGTCTTTTCGCGCGGCGGCGGATCGAGGTTTCCGCGCCGCTGGACGATTTCTTTTTCACCGACGATTACCGCGCCCTGATCGGGGCCGCGCGCGAGACGGGGCGCGGGGTGGTTGTGAACCTCAATGTTGGCCGCGAGATCGCCGAATTGCCCCTGCCCGGCATGCCGCACCTGGGATCGGGTATCTCGTGGGAGCGGAATGGCCGCCGGGTGATGGCGACGCCGCACCTCAAGGAGGCCAAGCTGTCGGTGATCGACACCGAAAGCTGGACCGTGACGGATACGATCGAGACGGCGGGGCCCGGCTTCTTCCTGCGCAGCCACGAGAACACGCGCTATTTCTGGGCCGACGTGTTCTTTGGCCCCAACCGCGACGCGATCCATGTGATCGACAAGCAAAGCCTGGAAATCGTCAAGACCCTGCGTCCGGTTCCCGGCGCGACCGTGGCCCATACCGAGTTCACCCGCGACGGCAAATATGCGCTTGTCTCGGTCTGGGAGGAGGACGGCGCGGTGATCGTCTACGACGCCGAGACGCTGGAAGAGGTCAAACGGTTGCCGATGCGCAAACCCTCGGGGAAATACAATGTCTTCAACAAGATCACCTTCTCCGAAGGCACCAGCCATTAGCCCGCTCATGGCCCGGATACCTCGCCCGCCGCTGCGGCTGTTCCTGCTGCTTTACGCCTTCACCACGATGGCGGTGGCGATCAATCTGTTCATGCTGGGACTGCTGTGGCAGGCAGTGGGCTGGCCCGCGCTGTCGCCTTTGGCTGCACTCTGGCTTAGCCTGCCGCTCGGCCTGCCCGCCAACTGGTGGGTGACGCTGTGGGTAAAGGGGCTGATCGACGAGGCCGAAGGCCGGAAATAGGGCAGACCGCCCCGCGCACATGGCAAGGCGGCCCTGAGCGATGGCGAAACGCGGGTCAGTCGAACGTCGCGAGGTAGGCGATCACGTCGGCGATCTCTGCATCCTTGCGCAGGCCGGGAAAGGTCATCTTGGTGCCCTTGGCATATTTGCGCGGGCTGGCGAGGAAGGCGGCCAGTTCCTCCTCGGTCCAGACCGCATCTGCGGCGGCCATCTCTTGTAACACGCCGGAATACTTGAATCCCTCCACTGATGCGACCGGTCGGCCCACGACGCCGTTAAGCACGGGACCGACGCGGTTCTTGGCGCCCTCTCCGACCATGTGACAGGCCTTGCACTTTCGGAATACCTTTTCGCCGGTCTCCGGGTCGCCCTCGGCCCATGCCGGGGCCGCCAGGACAAGCGCGAGAATCGCGGTCACGAGTGATGTCTTCATGGTGTTTTCCTTTGTTTGGTGGCTGATCTTTCAGGTGAACGCCTCGATCCGCACGCCTGCGAACCGGGCCACGGCGCGCCGCGCCGCATCCGCATCCAGCAGGCAAAGCGCGGTCGACAGGCCATCGGCAATAGATGCCCGGCGGGCGGAAACGCTGACCAGCGCATTGCGCGGGGCGCGGCCCGAGGGGTCGATGATATGGCCGCGCCCGCCCGGCATGACCGTACCCATCGGCGCAGAGGTGGCCAATGCGCGGTCGCGCAGCGTCACGCGCTCCACCACCCGGCGATCCGGGTCGGCGATGCCCGCGCGCCACGTCGCGCCGTCCGCGCGCCGTCCGCGCGCCACGACCTCGCCGATATCCACCAGCACGTCGCCAAAACCGCGCGCCGCCAAAAGATCGGCGATCCGGTCGGTGACATAGCCCTGCGCGATGCCGTTGAGGGTGAGCGCCATGCCGGGGCGGTCGAACCGCACGGTTCCGGCGTCGAACCGCACGGATCGCCAGCCTACGCGCGACTGCGCCGCAGCCTCTTCCCGGCCCGCCGCGCGCGCCTGCCAGAGCGGCTGCACCGACGGATCGAACGCGCCGCCGGTCGCGTCATGGATCGCGCCCGCCAATGCGAGCACCTCCAGCAGCTCGGGCGGGGGCGCGTCGAGACGACCATGCGCATTGAGCCGCACCAGTGCGCTGTCGGCGCGGTAGAGGCTGAATATCCGCTCCAACCGCCGCAACTCGGCCTCCAGCGCGGCAAACACCGGGCGCGCCTCCAGCGGCGTGACACCCGCCAGGACCATCGTGGCCGGTGCCCCCAGTGCGACGCCATTCCAGCGTGCGCTCTGGCCTGCGAGGGCGGCGGAGGGCGCGGCCAGCGCGGCCGCGGAAATGGTCAGGAAGCGGCGGCGGGTAAGGGTCATGACGGAGGGTCCTCCAGCGAAATATCGACAGGGGCAAGCACGGTCTCGGGCGGGATGGCGTCGAGCGTCATCACCTCGCCACCCTTCTCGGCGGCAAAGGCGCGCGCCGCTGCGGCATCCGAAAACGGCACGATCTCGGGCGCACCCATGCCCCCGGTAACGTCCGCGCCCACCACGAAATGCGCGGCGGTGGCGTCGGTCCAGTTGTCAGGTCCGGGCGCGTCCCAGCTCGGGGCGCGGCCCATATCGCTGACATAAACGGCGGCAATCCCGGCGTCGCGCTCCGGTCCCTTGATATAGGCCAGCGCGTCGCGCACCTGGTCGAAAAAGATCGGATCGGGTAGCCCGGCAAGGTGAACCTGCGCCTTGGGGCCGGGTTGTCGATCGACCTGCATCCGGCACAAGTAGCCCCGCGCCGCATCGGTCATGGTGACGGGGTCGGGCGCGCGCGCCTCCTCTTCCCGGCAGGCGGCAAGCAGGAGCGCGGCAAGCAGGAAACGTTTCATGGCTCAATCCTCGCAAAAACGGCACGGGCCAGCAAAAGCGCCAGCACGGGCCAGATAAAAAGCGACAACGGCGCGGCCCAGCCAGGCAGCGCGCCGCCCGCCCCTGCCATGCCCGAGACGAGCGCAACCTCCTGCGCCGCCGAGACATTCCAGAGACGAAACGCATCCGCCGGGTTGAGCGCCAGAAGCCACGGAAAGACGTATGTGGTAAACATCCCGCCGCCATCCATCACCAGCGCGCCGAGCAATCCCAGATCGTACAGCACCACCAGCACCAGCCACAACGCCACCGCCAGCCCCGCCGCCCCCGCACCGCTGCCCGACAGCGCCGACGCGACATAGCCCAGCGCGAGGAAACAGGCCCCCAGCAGGATCGCCGTGGCGATGAGCCGGGCGAGCGCAAACGCGCTCTCTGCCCCCGCGCCCCCGGCAAGCCAGGCCGCCACCCCGGCAGAGCCGAGGCCGAGCGCGATGGCGATGGCCAGAACCGCAAGATGCGCCGCGAACTTGCCCAGGAGCATCTCGCCACGGCTGAGCGGGTAGGTGAGCGTGAGCCCCAGCGTGCCACGATCCGCCTCTCCCGCGATGGCGTCGAAGGCGATCATCAGCGCGAGGAAGGGCGCGAGGTATACCGCGAGCGTCGTCATCGAAGCGACCGAGACCGTCAGCAAATCCACCCCGAGCGATCCGGTGGGCGCCGATCCGGCAAAGGTCAGCGCCAGCGCGAAGAGCATCATCAGCACCGTGGCCGACGCCAGCCAGCGGTTGCGCGTCTGGATGCGGAATTCGGTTGCCGCGATGGCCATGATTCGGGTGATCATTGCCTGTTCTCCCCGCAATAGTGTCGATAAAGGTCCTCAAGACTCGGCGGCACCATCTCGACATCGCGCACCGCTTCGCCCAGCCCCGAGATACGCGCGAGCTGCGCCATCTTCTGCTCGGTCGTGCAGTGCAGCTCGACGGCGCGGCCATTGATGCGCCGCCCGCCAAGCTCGGCCTGCACCGCCTCTGCCGCGCCCTCGCGCGCCGTGAGGCGGATGCGCGTGGGAAGGGCTGCGGCGCGCGCGAGATTGCCGAGGCTGTCATCCGCCACCAGCCGTCCGCGGGCCATGATCGCGATACGGTCGGTGCGCGCCTCCAGCTCGGTGAGCGCATGGCTCGCGATCAGGAGCGCGGTGCCGTTCGCCGCCATCTCGTCGATCACGGAATACAGGTCGTGGCGCGCGATCGGGTCAAGCCCGCTCGTCGGTTCGTCCAAGAGCGCCACACGACGGCGACCGAGAAGCGCCTGCGCCAGCCCCAGCCGCTGCCGCATCCCCTTGGAATATGTCCCGATGCGGCCATCGGCGGCAGGGGCGAGCCCGACCCGTTCCAGCAGCGGCGCGACGGTTTTCGGATGCTCGCCCGCCAGCCGCGCGAACATGGTCAGTTGCTCGCGCCCTGTCAGTGACTTGTGAAACGCCACCTGCTCGGGCAGGTAGGCGGTGGCGGCGCGCGCCGCCGCGCTGCCGGGGCCGTGCCCGGCCACGCGAATGCTGCCCGAACCGGGCCGGATCAGCCCGAGGATCAGCTTGATGAGCGTGGATTTGCCGGCGCCGTTATGCCCCAAAAGCGCCACCCGCTCGCCCGGTGCCACGTCGAGCGTGATATCATCGAGCACCTGCGTGCGCCCGAAACTCTTGTCCAGCCCCGCGATGGCCAGCGCCGTGTCACGATCCGTCATCTGTCACCTCCCAGTCCGGGATGGAAATTTCCACCGGCCGCATCAGCGGCGCACGGTCCACCACGCCCCCCGGCAACAGCGCCGGAAACGCCGATTGCGCCCATTTCACCAGTTGCACGGCCGGCGCGCCCAATAGCAACTTGGCCGCCGGCTGCGTCCACAGGATGTGATCCATGCTGTCATTGGGCCGGTAGGGCGCGTCGGCGATGCCGTCGCCGTCGAGGTCATAGCCGGCGAAATCGGACCAGTAATTGCCGCGCCCGCCTTCGCTCCAGTCCACCCAGGTGGAGCCCACGTATTTTACCTGCGTGCGGTTGCCGACAAAGGCGTTGCCGGTAATCCTGTTTCGCTCGGAACCGGCGGTGAAATGCACGCCGATGTCGCAGCGTTCGAACCGGTTGCCGGTGATCTCGTTTTTGTGGGCGTTGTAGATGAACAGGCATTTGTTGCCGCCGTTCAACACCAGATTGCCCCGCACCTCGGAACCGTTGGTATAATTGAGCATCATCCCGTGTTCGGCATCGTTCACCGAGACGTTGTCGATGATCTTCACACCGCGCGAGTACATAACGGCAAAACCAAGGTCGTTGCCGATGGAGAGGTTGTCGCGCACCTCCGAGCCGTTGGCATACATGTAATGCACGGCAAAGCGCAGGTCGCGAAACCGGTTGCCGACAAAGCGGTTGGCCCGCGAGGTGTTGACGAAGATGCCGTCGCGGCCCCAGCGGATATCGTTGCCCACCACGTCCGAGCCCGGCGCGTTCCAGACGTAGACACCGTTGCCACGCTCGTTCATCCGCCGGTCCTGCCGCCCCTCGATCACATTGCCGGAGACAAGCGCATCCCGCGCACCGTGGATGTCCACGCCGTAGAGGTTGCCGGTCAGGCGGTTGCCGCTGACGCGCGCGCGCACCGCGCCCTCGAGCAGGCGGATGCCGCTGTCGATCCCCTCGTGATCGCTGCCCGATCCGGTGATGGTGCAGCCGGTTATGGCCACGTCGGGCGCGGTTACGGTCAGGGTGGAGCCTTGCCCGCCGCCGTCGATCCGCGCGCCCGGCGCGCAATCGAGCGTCAGCGGTTTGTCAATCTCCATGCCGCCCCGATGGCGGCCGGGGCCAAGGCGGAGGGTCTCCCCCGCCCCGGCGTTTTCAATGGCCTCTGCCAGCGCCGTACCGCCCGCCGGGATCTCGCGATCCGCGGCCGGGGCCATCGACGACCACGCGACCCAGATCGACCAGATCAGAAGCGGCAGCAGCAGGCGCAGCATGGTTCACGCCTCCCGCGGCTCGACCAGCATCCGGCCGCGCATTTCCATGTGCAGCGCGTGGCAGAACCACTGGCAGTAGAACCAGTGCACGCCCGGCCGGTCGGCGGTGAAGGTGACCGAGGCGGTGGCCTGCGGCCCGATCTCCATCGCCACCCCGTGGTTCGACAGGGTAAAGCCATGAGTCACGTCATCGATATCGTCGAGATTGGTGATATAGACCGTCACCTCGTCGCCCTGCCGCACGGTAAACTTCTCCATCGAGAAGGTCGGCGCCATCGACCACATATAGACCCGCACCTTGTTGCCGTCGCGGATCGGCTCTTCTGCCCCGTCCTCCAGCACCACACCATCGGCCTCGGCCTGTTTGCGGGCCGCCTCCCACATCGGATCGTTGCGGTCCCAGACGTTCACCGGGTTGACGACGTCGCGGCGCACGATGATGCAGTCATGCGGCTCGGCAAAGGTCGGGCCGTCATGAACCACCGGCATATCGTCTTGCGTGATGTCCAGAAGCTGCTCGTTCTCGGGCTTGAGCGGGCCGACGTTGATGAACCGATCCTTGGAGAATTTATTCAGCGAAATCAGCCACTTGCCATCTGCATCCTTGGTTTCGCCCATCGACGTGTGGTTGTGGCCGGGCTGATACATCACGTCGGTCTTGTGCAGGATCGGGTCCACGTCCTCGCCGGCATAGGCGCGCACGGCCTTGTCGAGATTCCATTTCACGATCTGGCTGTCGAGGAACAGCGTGGTGTAGCAGTTGCCCTTGCCATCGAACGCGGTGTGCAGCGGCCCGAGACCAAGCTGCGGCTCTGCCACGATACAGGAGCGTTCATCGGCATTGTCGGTAAAGAGCGCATCGACCTTGGTCACGTCGATCACCGAGCAGGTCGGCGACAGCTTGCCGTTGAGCACCACGTGCTTGCCATCCGGCGCGGTGTTGCAGCCGTGCGGGCTGTTGGGGATGGGCACATAGCGGGTATAGTTCTTGTTGCGCTCCTTGCGCCCGTCGATGACCTTGACGCCGTTCAGTTCCTGATAGTCGCCCGCCGCTATGCCCTTCTCGATCTCCTTGAGATCGAAGATCACGACATGGTCCATCTCGTTCGCCGTCATCTCGGCGAGGTTCATCCCCATTTCCGAGTTGTAAGAGGTCGAGAAGGCGTATTTGCCCTGATAATCGGCGTCGCAATTGTCGAGGTTGCCCGACACCATCACCTGCCAGGCAATCTCCATCGTGTCGCCGTCGATGGCGGTGAAGAAGGTGACGTATTTATCGGGCTCATCGAGGATCTTGCCGTCGTTGACGATCGGTGCCTCGTGTTCGCCGTTGGCGAAGACATAGCCGGTGCGCGGGTATTTCTGCGGACGCAGCCCGTGGATGGCCTGCGCGTTCGGGATCTCGACGATCTTGTCACATTTCATCACGTCGCAGCGTATCCGCCCCACGCGGGTGTTGGCCTTGTCGTTCACGAACAGGTAGCGCCCGTCATAGGTGCCGTCGGTGAACGACATGTGCGGGTGGTGCAGGTCGCCGTTGTCGTAGGTCTTCATCCCACGCTTGGCGAGGAATTCCCTGGTCTCGGGCAGCAGCCCCTCGGTCAGCACCTTGAGGCTTTCGTTGGTCTGGCCCCAGCCGGTGGCCGAGCAGCGGTTGAACACCGGCACGCGCATCAGTTCGCGCATCGACGGAAAGCCGAGGATGCGCAATTCGCCGGTCTGGCCCGAGGACCAGAAGCCGTAATACTCGTCCAGCTCGCCGGGGGCGAGATTGACCTTGCCCGCCGCCTGCGCCATCGGCGCATTGGCGAACAGGCCCGCACCGCCGGTGGTGACCGCGAGCGCGCCGGTTGCGGTGGCCCCCATCATGCCCCGCCGGCTCAGTTTCATCTGTGTTTTGTCATCAGACATTAGTGGGTCTCCTTTCCCGCTGTCTTGGGGCTGACGAGGCGCTCCAGCGCGCCTCCATCGGCCTCCTGCGCCGCGCGGTCCTTCGCGCGCCGTTTCAGTTGCCGGATAATCACCGGGCATTTCGCGTCGGACTGATAAAGCACCTGGCAGTGCAGGCAGTTGACGCATTCGTTGGGGTTGATCTCGCCCGTGGGGTGGATCGCCTGCACCGGGCACTCATGGGCGCAGGTCTGGCACGGGCTGCCGCATTCGCGGTAGCGTTTGAGCCAGTCAAACATCCGCATCCGCGCCGGGATCGCCAGCGCCGCGCCCAGCGGGCAGAGATAGCGGCAGTAGAACCGCTCGACGAACAACCCGATCACCAGAAGCACCACGGCAAAGACCACGAACGGCCAGTCGCGCACGAACTTGAGGATGATCGCGGTCTTGAACGGCTCGACCTCGGCCAGTTGCTCTGCCATCGGGATAGAGGCGAGCGAGACGCCGAACAGACCGAGAAAGATCATGTACTTCACCGGCCAGAGCCGCTCGTGCAGACCCCAGGGCAGCGTCCATTGCGGCACCTTCAGCAGGCGGGCGACCCGATTGGTCAGCTCTTGCAGCGCGCCGAACGGGCACAGCCAGCCACAATAGGCCCCCCGCCCCCAGAAAATGAGCGCCGCGGCCACCGCGAACCACTGGATGAACACCAGCGGATCCATCAAAAACGCGTCCCAGGTAAAGCCCGAGCGCAGCGATCCCGCCAGCGCCATCAGGTTCACGACCGACAGTTGCGCATTGGCATACCAGCCGAGGAACACCAGCGTCACGGTAAGAAACGACATGCGAAACCACAGGTAGGCGCGCGGATGGGCCGTGATCTGCATCTGGAAGAAGAACGCGCCGGTAAGCACCGTCAGCATCACCGCCAGCACCACGATTTCGGGCGTCTTGTCGCGCCAGATGCGCTGCCACAGCGCGGTCTTGGCGGCGGCCTCCTCGTCGGGGGCGTTGATCTGCGTCGCGGGCGCCAGCGGCGCGAGGTAGCGCTCGGGCAGGCTGTAGCCGAGGTCGAAGGTGACATAGCTCTTTTCCACCGCGCCCACGGCGCGCTGCACCAGCAGTTGCAGGCGCCACGGCCTGGCCGGGTCAAAGCCGCTGTCGGCGGGGATGCGAAAGAGGTCGAGCTCGGTGAAACTCGGCGCGCCATTCGCCGCGATCTCGCCCAGCCGCCGGTGATCGCGGTCACGAAAGCGTACCGAGCGATCCCCCTGGATAAGCTGGATGCGGTCAAAGATGCCGCCGCGCACATACCCCGACCCCTTGAAGGAATAGCGCCCGCGCCCGGCGACGAGAATGGCGTGATCCCCCTCGTTCAGCCAGCCTTGCAGGTTGGCGTATTCGTTCTCGCCCAGCAGGCTCCGCCCGATGGTGGGCACGCTGACCAAGGCGGCGCGCATGTCGATAAAGGTGGCCTCGTCCGGGGCTTTCTCGGGCCGCGCGGCGGCACGGTCGTCGCCGCTCTCGGCAAAGGCGCGATTGACCTGTCCCACGTCCAGCGTCAGCCCCCGCACCGATCCGTCACCGGCCAGCGCCTGCCAGTCCTCGACCGTGCCCTCGCCGGGCTTCAGCTCGCGCGCGGGCCCCGCCTGCGCCACCGGCGACAGGCCCCCCAGCCCCAGCGCCCGCGCCACCTTGAGCCCGCCGCGCACGAGGCTGTCGTCGATCACCATCACCGTGACCGTCGCACCCGAGATGATGTCGAGATCGTGCGCCGTGCCCGATGCGGCAGCCTCGGCCTTGAGGTCGAGCCCGGCATAGCCGCCGATCACGCCGCGCATCTTGGATTCGGGGATGCCGACGAGCACGATCGGCTCGGAATGTTCGACCAGCGCCGCGCCGGTCACGACCGCATCATCGTCGATCGCGGCGACGACGTGGATTGGCTTGCCCGAATAGCCGGTGGTGCCCGCGAAATCCGATGTAAGGAAGGCCCACGCCACCGTCTCGCCGTTCCGCAATACCGGGGCCACGGGAAGATCCCCGCGCAGCGCACCAAAGCCGTCGGCCCCGTCGACCAGCGTGGCGGGGTCGAGATCGGGCAGAAAGCGGCCCAACTGCGCCCCCTCCTGCGCCTGCGCCGCCATAGCGGACAGGGCAAGACCGATGGCCAGGACAAGACGAGAGATGAGATGCGCGACCATGAGACCCCGGCGTATCGACAGCTTGGCACCGGGCTAGGGGGTCGGGGGGCGGACTGCGTTGACCTAAATCAAGCGCTGCCAATCTTTCTCGCGCGGCGATGGGTGCGGGGTCAGGCGGGGCGGTCAGTAGTGCGGCGGGCGTTCCGCGCCGAGCACGACGCCGCCCTCGCCCTCGCCCCCGCGGTCCGCCTCGCGGCGCCGGAGCCAGGCCACCTGCGCGCGCAGGTGCTC
>JADQCC010000320.1 GCA_016278295.1 Roseovarius sp.
GGTCAGCGCCGCACCCTACGGCTCGCCCTCGCTCTTGCCCATTTCCTGGGCCTATTGCCTGATGATGGGCGGCGCGGGCCTGACACAGGCGACACGGGTGGCGATCCTCAACGCCAACTACATCGCGCGACGGCTGCAAGGGGCGTATGACGTGCTCTACAAGGGCCGCAACAACCGCGTGGCGCATGAATGCATCCTCGACGTGCGCCCCTTTGCCGACAGCGCGGGCGTCACCGTGGACGACATCGCCAAGCGGCTGATGGATTGCGGCTTTCACGCGCCGACGATGAGCTGGCCGGTGGCCGGCACGCTGATGGTCGAGCCCACCGAGAGCGAGACCAAGGCCGAGCTGGACCGGTTCTGCGACGCGATGCTCGCCATCCGTGAGGAAATCCGCGCCATCGAGGAGGGGCGGATGGATCGCGACAACAACCCACTCCGGAATGCCCCGCACACGATGGAGGATCTCGTGCGCGAGTGGGACCGCCCCTACACGCGCGAACAGGGCTGCTTTCCGCCCGGCGCGTTCCGGGTGGACAAGTACTGGCCGCCGGTAAACCGGGTGGACAACGCCTATGGCGACCGTCACCTCGTCTGCACCTGCCCGCCGCTCGAGGATTACGCCGACGCGGCGGAATAGGGCGGGCGAAAACGAATTGGGACGGCCATCATGGCCGCCCCTCCCGTGATGGAAATTACCTTGTTTTTATTGACCGGACCCCCGAAAGGATCGCGACCGCGTCGAAAGAGGCTGCGCCATCACTCACTATGATCACCGTCCCCTCACGCAGGATCACGCTAGTGCGATAACATGACTCTGTCATACCCCATTTGGGCTATTTCGCGTCTGCCGCCGCGATCAGGGGGGCCAGCCGGTCGAGCGCGGCACGCCAGTGCCGGAAGAACACGAGCTGCCCGGCATCCTCGAACAGATGATACTCGATCCACGGGTGATCGCGGCGGAATTCCTCGTAGGTGGCGCGCGGCACCTGGGGATCCTGCGCGCCGTTCATCACGATCACCGGCAGCGCCCCCTTCAACGCCGCCAGATCGCCGCTCCAGTCCTCGAGCTGCCCGCCGACAAGCTGCCGCGCAAACGCCTCGTGCGCCGAATGCGTGGCCGACAGCGCCACCTCCGAGCCGCCCAGGATCGCCTCATACACCTCCGGGTCCTCGAACGTGGCGATATCGGCCCCGGAACCGCCATAGATCGCGCGGGCGAACCCGCCCTTGCCGATCCGGCGCGCGAGGAGGAACCCGGCCTTGACCATGAACGGCAACAGGTGCGGCGTGAATTTCGCCCCGGCGAGGATGAAGCGGTGCCACTTGTCCATCCGCTCGAACTGTGCCCGCCGGGTGAGCGGCAGCATCCCGGCGCAGGCGAGGATGCCGGTGATCCGCGCCGGGTCGCGCCGGGCAAGCCGCACCGCGTAGTAGACATCGTTCCCGAGGCTCAGCACCGGGCAGCGCCGCACACCCTCGGCGCGCAGCACCCTCTCGGTATCCTCGAGCAGGGCGGCGTCATAATCCGCGCCGTGCGCCACCATGTCCGACGACCCGTAGCCCGGCCTCAGCGGCACGATCACCCGTAATCCCCGTGCCCGCGCCTCGGCCTCGGCGCTCGCGGGCCAGCGCACCAGCCCGAAATCCATCGGCAGGTAGAGCAGCGGTTGCCCCGCCGTGTCCCCCAGCACCATCCACGCAACCCGCCGCCCGTCCGGCGCGATTAGCACCCTGTCGGTGGATACCGCGCGGCCAGGATGCGCGCCGGCCACGCCCTGCGGCGCGGGGAGCGATGTCACCGTGGCCGTCGTGATGTCGATCATCGACAGCGCCAGCCGCACCAGTTCCAGCTGCGAATGGGTCTCTGTCTTGGCAAGGATCGACTTGATCTGCACGCGGATCGTGTCGGGAGAGCGCCCGCGTTCCGCCGCGATCTCGGCGATCGAGCGGCAATCGACGAGACGGCACAGGATATCGCCCTCCGCGCGCGTCAGATCGAACGCCTGCCGCAGGATGTCGCAGAACCCGTCGGGCAGGTGTAGCCCGTTGGACGCGGCGAGGACCAGATCGGTGCCGTCCGGCGCGGTGCAGCGTTGCAGCCGCAGCACCATCAGGTGCCCCGGCCCGCCGCCGCGCAGACGCAGCATCGCCGTGTCCTTGCCCCGGTCGGCGAACAGCAGGGAAAGCGCGGCGGCAAGGGCAGGGCGGTCGTCGTCATGCAGCGGCAGATCGCGGACCGTGGCGCGCTTGGCGATGCCCATCAACCGCCGCGCCGCCGGGTTCGCGGCGCGCACCGCGCCGCCACGGTCGAGCACCAGGGCCGCCACCCGCTCGAACGGGGCGAGCATGGCATAAAGCCCGTCCGCCTCTGTGCCCACCTCGCCGATCGCGGCACGGTCGAGAAACGCGGTGGCCCGCCGGAAATGCGCGGCGATCTGCGGATCGTCGAGCAGGCGCGGCGCGCTGAGATCGACATGCGCGCGCAGCGGCGCGACGGCGCTCTCCCAATGATCGAGAAGCGCCTCGAACCGCACGGGATCGAGCGCCACGTCATAGAGACGGTCGATGGTCTCGGCGCGATCCGCATCGGACAGCGTTACCGTCGTGCCGCCGCCCGTCCCCGCCGCGTCCGGGCCATCGCTTTGCCATGATGTCATCGAGCGCCCTGGAGTCCTGACAGCCAATTGCGCGCAGTATTGACACCGCCAGTGTTAATTTCAAGGCAAGCGGCCCCCCGCGTCAGGCGAGATCGGCGAAATGATCGCGCAGCGCCGTCCATGTCGCCTCGCTGCCCGCGCAGAGCAGCAGGCCCTCGCCGAGCGAGGTGTCATAGTCGCGCCCGTCGAGCATCCGCGCCACCCCGCCCGCGCGCTGACAGATCAGCACGCCCGCCGCATGATCCCACGGGTTGAGCCGGTCCGACAGCACGAAATCCACCGCGCCCTGCGCCAGCAGCCGGTATTCGTGGCACGAACAGCGCAGCGCCGTGGCCTGCCCCAGCGCGGCGAGGCGCGGATAGAGCGCCTCCTGCCGTGCCTGCCCCATCAGCGCCACATGCACATAGCCGTGCAGATCGCCCAGCGCCCCGCCCGCCGCCGTGGTGGCCGCGCGCCCGATCCCGCTGGCCGCGACGAGCCGCGCGGGCACGGTCTCGTCGGCGAGGATCCAGTCGTCGCCGATGGGGTCGTAGAGCAGCCCCAGCACCGGGCGGCCAAACCGCGTGACCGCTATGATCACGCCGAAGAGCGGCAGGCCGTGAACGAAATTCCACGTCCCGTCCACCGGGTCGATGATGATCGCGAACTCGGCCTCGCCGACCTCGTCGCGCAGCTCTGGCCGGTCGGCGACGGCCTCCTCGCCGACGATCAGCGCATGGGGAAACAGCCGTTGCAGCCCCCGCGCGATCATCGCCTCGGCCGCGCGGTCGGCCTCGGTCACCAGATCGCGGGGGCCGCTCTTGGCCGTGGCGTCGGCGCGCGTGATCGAACGAAAGCGCGGCAGGATCTCGGTGCGCGCGGCGCGCCGCACCAGATTGACCAGCGCGGTCTGCTGCGCGGGGCTGAGCGGCGCGGAGAGGGCGATGGGCAACGAATCGGTCATGGTCTCTCCCTGTGGGTGCCGGGGCTGATTGCCAGCCGGACGTGACGAATTCAACGCGGCGCTTTGGTCGTCGGGTGCGGATCGAGTATTTGGGGAACGATGAAGCGGGGCGGTGTCATTCGCGGGCGCGCAGCACCCGTGCGGGGCGGGCGCGCAGCGGGCCGAGGGCAAAGACCAGCCCGGCCAGCAGCGTGATCGCCGTGCCGCCCGCGACGATGGCGAGCGCCGAGGGCCAGATCACGGCGAATGGCGTTTCCATCACGAATCGGCTCACCGCCCAGCCGCCGCCGATGCCTGCGCCCAGCGCCACGATGCCGGCGGCGGCCCCGAGGATCAGCGACCTCAGGGCCAGCCCCGCCAGAATACGCGCGCGCGTGGCGCCCAGAACCTTGAGGATCGCGGCCTCGACGCTGCGCGCGCGGGCATCCGCCGCCGCCGCACCGACCAGCACCAGGAACCCGGTGAGCAACGTCACCGACGCCCCCCAGGACGTGGCTGACGCGAGGCTTGCCAGCAGGTCCGTCACCCGCATCAGCGCATCGCGCACGTTGATCGCGGTGACGTTGGGGTGGCGGTCGGTCACGTCGCGCAGGATTTTCTCCTCGGTCGTTTGGCTGTCGGCATAGACCGTCGCGATAAAGCTGTGCGGCGCGCCAGCCAGCGCCGAAGGGTTCATCAGCATGACAAAGCCCATGCCGACGCTGGAGAAATCGACTTCGCGCAGCGAGGTGATCGGCGCCGTGATGTCGCGCCCGAGAATGTTGACGGTGATCTCGTCGCCGATGCCGATCCCCATTTCCGCCGCCTCCTCGGCGGCAAAGCTGAGCTGCGGCGGTCCGCTATAGCCCTCGCCCCACCAGTCCCCGG
>JADQCC010000043.1 GCA_016278295.1 Roseovarius sp.
GCCGAGGGGTTGGGAGCGAGGATCGCGCGGATGCCGCGGCCCATGTCGCGCGCCTCCCCCGCCGGCGGGGGCGTGTCTGGCTGGGCAGTGTCGGTCATCGCGGTCTTGCTCTTTCTTCCCGGCGCGCTCGGGCGTAGGTTTAGCCATGTCGTTTCGCTGGCTCAAACCCTATCTGCCCCGCGGTCTCTACGGGCGCGCCACGCTGATCCTGCTGTTGCCGGTGGTCACGCTCCTTCTGGTGGTCTCGGTGGTGTTCATCCAGCGCCTTTTCGAGGGCGTCACCGAGCAGATGACCAACACCATGATACGCGAGATACGGCTGGTTCTGGGCACCGATGACCCGGAGGTGGCCGACACGCTCGATATCTCGGTCCAGCCGGTGCCCGAGGCGGCCATGCCCGCGCGGGACACGCGGTTGTGGTATGATTTCTCGGGCATCGTGGTGACGCGCGAGCTGCACGCCGCCTTTCCCGACCTGCTGCGCGTCGCGCTCGCCGATGACGACGTGGTCGAGCTCTATTTCCGGCGCGGCGGGGGGCTCTTGCGGTTCGTCTTCGACCGCCGCCATGTCTCGGCGAGCCAGCCGCATCAGCTCCTTGTCAACATGGTGGTGTTCGGGGCGCTGATGACGGTGATCTCGTTTCTCTACCTGCGCAACCAGTTGCGCCCCATCACCCGGCTGGCAGAGGCGGCAGAGGCGTTCGGGCGCGGGCGGCACGTGCCCTACCGGCCCGCGGGCGCCACAGAGGTGCGCGCGGCGGGGCGGGCTTTTGTCGATATGCGCGCGCGCATCGAGCGGCAGATCGAGCAGCGCACGCTGATGCTCTCGGGGGTGAGCCACGATCTGCGCACGCCGCTCACGCGGCTGCGGCTGGGCCTCGCCATGCTCGGCGAGGACGAGGCCGCGCCGATGCTGCGCGATGTCGATGACATGCAGCGGCTGCTCGACGGGTTCCTTGATTTCGCCCGCGGCGCGCACGAGGGCGAGGCCGAGCCGGTCGATCCGGTCGCGCTCGTGCGCCGGATCGTCGATGACATGCGGCGCGCGCAGGTGGCGGTGACGCTGGTCGAGACCGAGGGCACGGGGCAGGTGCCGCTGCGTGCCGACGGGATCAGGCGCGCGGTGGAGAACCTCATCAGCAATGCGGTGCGCTACGGCACCTGCGCCGAGGTTTCGGTGACACTGACAGAGCGCGGCTTGCGCATCCGGGTCGAGGATGACGGGCCGGGCATCCCGCCCGAGCGCCGCGACGAGGCGCTGCGCCCCTTTGCCCGGCTGGAACCCGCCCGCAACCAGAACCGCGGCACCGGCGTCGGGCTGGGGCTGTCGATCGTGGTGGATGTGGCGCGCGCCCACGGCGGCGCGCTGCGGCTGGGCGACAGCGCGCGGCTTGGCGGGTTGTGCGCCGATATCATGATCTCCCGGTAGCGGCGGGCCTCGAGTCCGCCCTCTATTCCGCGCCGGGACCAAGAACCGACTGGCCGCTCCAGGCCAATCGCCCCCGTCACGGTGCCTTCGGTCTTCGGCTGCTCCGTCCCGCCCGGGCCGGCCTCCGCCCGCTCAGTCGAACTTGCGCGACGGTGCCAGCACGGTGGCCTCGCCGATCAGCACCTTCTTGCCCTCGACCAGACAGCGGCAATCCAGCTGCACCCGGCGCTTGCCGTGGTCGATGCCGACCACCTCGACCTCGGCATGAACCATGTCGCCGGGGCGCACGGGGCCGAGGAATTTCAGCGTCTGCCCCATGTAGACGGTGCCGTGGCCCGGCAGTTGCTCGCCGATCACCGCCGAGATCAGCCCGGCGGTGAGCATCCCGTGGGCGATGCGCCCCTCAAAGATCGTGTCCTGCGCATAGGCATCATCCAGATGCACCGGGTTACGGTCGGTCGAGACCTCGGCGAACATCTCGATATCGCGGTCTGTCACCACCTTTCGCAGGTGGCGCGTCATGCCCATCTCGATATCCTCGATGCAGATCGTGCCGCGTGGCATGTTGTCCAACATTCGCCCCTCCGGGTGGTTTGGTGCGCAATTATGGGGTTAATTTCGGCCCCGATTTGGAATTTTATTACTTTGCGCGCGCAGAAAGATCAACCCCTAATCCATCACCTCAGATAGCCGATGGCATAGTTGGCATAGACATTTTCCTTTTCGAGGTATGCCTTTAGCGCTGCCTCATCGGGTTGCTGCGACGTTTTGGTCTCCGCCGCCGCCAGCCCGCCGGTGATGAACAGGGAATCGATATCCTCGCCCATCGCGCCCAGAATGTCGGTCTGCGCCCCGTCGCCGATGGCGAGGATGCGCGCGTTGTCGGCATCGTGCCCGACCTCCGCGAGGCGGCGATGGGCGAGGTCGTAGATCGGCGGATGCGGCTTGCCGAAATACAGGCTTGTCCCCCCCATCTCGGTATAGAGCCGCGCCAGCGCCCCGGCGCACCATTCGCGCACCTCGCCCCGGTCCACCACGATATCGGGGTTGGCGCACAAGAGCTTGAGACCCTTCTGCTTGGCATAGAGGAACGTCGGGCGCATCTCGGCGGGGTCGGCCATCGGGTCGAACGGGCCGGTGCAGACGATGCCCCCGGCCTCTTCCAGCGGCACCATCGTGACGTGCACCGGCGCGTCGACCACCTTGATCGGCTCAAAGAACAGCTCTTCGTGCGGCTGGCCGATGAAATACACCCGCTCGCCCACCGCGCCCTGGAACATCGCGGCGCGCGCGCTGTCGCCGGAGGTGGCGATGGTGTCCCACGCCGCGTCCGGCACACCGAAATCGCGCATCTGCCGCTCCACGTCGCCGCGCGGGCGGGGCGAGTTGGTGACCAGCACCACCGCGCCGCCGCTCTCGCGATAGCGCACCAGCGCGGTGCAGGCATCGGGCAGGGCGCGCACCCCGTCATGGACACAGCCCCACAGATCGACGAACAGCGCGTCGTAGCGGGGGGCGATCTCCGACAGGGCGGTGATGAGGCGGGTCATGGGCGTCTCCGTGCTTGGGTCGCGCGCAGATATGGCAGGGCCGCCACGCTTTGGCCAGCGCGCATGGCCAAGCGTGGCGATGCGATCTATGCTCGCGCCATGACCGAACGCATCATCCATACCGAGACCGATATCGCCGAGGGCGCGGCGCATCTCGCCCGCGTCTGCCCGCGCATGGCCCATGCCCGCGACCTGGTGGGCGAGGTGCCGCTCAGGCGGCGCGAGGACGGCTTCGCGGCGCTCATGGGGGCGATCGTCAGCCAGCAGGTGAGCGTCGCCGCCGCCCGCGCGATCTGGGCACGGCTGGAGGCGGCGGGACTGACCGCGCCGCACGCCATCGCCGCGACGGACGAGGACGGGCTGCGCGCCGCCGGTCTCAGCCGGCAGAAGGCGCGCTACGTGCGCGCGCTGGCCGCGGCCGATCTCGATTACGCCGCCCTGCGCATGGCCCCCACCGACGAGGTGGTGACGACGCTCACCGAGGTGCCGGGAATCGGCGTCTGGACCGCAGAAATATACGCCATGTTCAGCCTCGGGCGCGCCGATGTCTTCGCGCCCGGCGACCTCGCCTTGCAGGAATCGGTGCGGCTGCTCTACCGCCTTCCCGAGCGGCCAAAGCCTGCGGCGCTGCGCGCGATGGCCGCGGACTGGTCCCCTTGGCGCGCGGTTGCGGCACGGCTCCTGTGGGCCTATTACCACGTCGCCAAGGACAGGGAAGGGATTGCATGACACGAGTTTTGCAGGCGGGCCGCAAGGACCCGCAATCGGGACAGGCGCGCTCGGCGGTGGTGTTCCTGCACGGCTACGGCGCCAATGGCGCGGACCTCCTCGGCCTCGCCGATCCGCTGGCCGAGCATCTGCCTGACACGCTATTCGTCGCCCCCGACGCGCCCGAGAGCATCCCCGGCATGCCCTTTGGCCTGCAATGGTTCCCGATCCCGTGGATCGACGGCTCCAGCGAGGAAGAGGCCGAGCGCGGCCTGATGGCCGCCGCCGCCGACCTCGACGCCTTTCTCGACGCGCTGATGGTGGACGAGGATCTGCTGCCCGAACAGGTGGTGCTGTTCGGGTTTTCGCAAGGGTCCATGATGGCCCTCCATGTCGCCCCCCGCCGCGAGGACGAGGTGGCGGGGATCGTGGCCTTTTCGGGCCGCCTGCTGCGCCCCGACCTGCTGGCCGACGAGACCCGCAGCCGCCCGCCGGTGCTCCTGGTGCATGGCGATGCCGATGACGTGGTGCCGGTACAATCGCTGCCGCAGGCGGCCGAGGCATTGCAGGAGGCGGGCTGGAAGGACGTCTATGCCCACGTGATGGAGGGCACCGGCCACGGCATCGCGCCCGACGGGCTGTCCGTGGCGCTGGCGTTCATGCGCGACAAGCTGGGGCTCTGAGCGGCGCGGACGGCGCCGCGCGCGGGC
>JADQCC010000202.1 GCA_016278295.1 Roseovarius sp.
CGTCGGGCTCCCAGATGATGGCGGTCTGATCGCCGCGCGTGGCCAGATGCCGGTCAACACAGTTGGCGGCGACGTTCAGCGTGCCATCCTCGAACCACTTGATCGACACGTCGTCATGGGCGAACGAGGTGTTCTTCACCTTGGTGTAGGGCTTGATCCAGTCGAGCCGCTTGCCGTGCTCACCCCAGAACCCCTCAGGGTCGCGAATCGATTCGGCATACATGCGCGCGTAGGTTTCTGCATCAATGTGAAATCCGCTTTCCCCAACGGCAACTACACTCTTGTCCATAACGGGTCGTCCTCCATCCCTTGTGTGTTCGTGCGCCGTGGTCGCGCACCGAACGTCTCCCGGGACGGAGATACAACAAAATTCGTAAAAAATTAACTCAATGGAAATTATCCAAATAAATCATGTGAAAATATGGACTTCTATATTCAGATGATTGTAAAATATTTTACTTTTCTGGAAGACGATGCGCCGCGCGCACGAGACCTGTCTCGCTTCCGCCGTGTCGGACCCGCACGCCGCCCGGTCCATCCCCGGCCAATGAACACCGGCCCCTGCCGCCGGTCGCCATAGGGCCCGGCCCAGGTGCGTTTCAGACAGGCACCCGGCGGCGGATGATCGGGTCGGCGCGCGACGGGCATCGCCTTCCCGCCGGTCCGACCGTGCCCAGCGCCCTTGATCCTGCGGCCAAAGCGCACAATTGTGAGCCAACCCGCCACGGAGGCCCGATGCCCTACGCCCATTCCGACAAGACACCCTCCGCCCTCGCCAACCCCGCGCCCGACGTGCAGGAGCGCGACAAGCTCGAGGGCGGCAAGCGCTTCGTCATGCACACCGAGTTCGCGCCGGCGGGCGACCAGCCCACGGCCATCGCCGAGCTGAGCGCGGGCGTGCGCGACGGAGAGCGCGACCAGGTCCTCCTGGGGGCCACCGGCACCGGCAAGACCTTTACCATGGCGCGCGTGATCGAAGAGACGCAGCGCCCCGCCATCATCCTCGCCCCCAACAAGACGCTGGCCGCACAGCTCTATGGCGAGTTCAGGGGCTTTTTCCCCGAGAACGCGGTGGAATATTTCGTCAGCTTCTACGACTACTACCAACCCGAGGCCTACGTGCCGCGCTCGGACACCTTCATCGAGAAGGAATCCCAGATCAACGAACAGATCGACCGGATGCGCCACTCGGCCACCCGCGCTTTGCTCGAACGCGACGACGTCATCATCGTGGCCTCGGTCTCGTGCATCTACGGCATCGGCTCGGTCGAGACCTATGGCGCGATGACCCAGGACCTGGTCGTGGGCCGCGAGTACGACCAGCGCCAGATCATGGCCGACCTCGTGGCGCAGCAATACAAGCGCAACGATCAGGCGTTTCAGCGCGGCTCCTTCCGGGTGCGCGGCGACAGCCTGGAAATCTTCCCCGCCCACCTCGAGGACCGCGCCTGGCGGCTGTCGTTCTTCGGCGAGGAATTGGAGAGCATCACCGAGTTCGACCCGCTGACGGGCGAGAAGACCGACAGTTTCGAGAAAATCCGCGTCTACGCCAATTCGCATTACGTGACACCCAAACCGACGATGCAGCAGGCCATCATCGGGATAAAGAAAGAGCTGCGCCAGCGGCTGGATCAGCTCGTCGGCGAGGGCAAGCTGCTGGAGGCGCAGCGGCTGGAGCAGCGCACCAATTTCGACCTCGAAATGCTCGAGGCCACCGGCGTCTGCAACGGCATCGAGAACTACTCGCGCTACCTCACGGGCCGCGCCCCCGGAGAGCCGCCCCCCACCCTTTTCGAGTTCATCCCCGACAACGCCATCGTCTTCGCGGACGAATCCCACGTCTCGGTCCCGCAGATCGGCGGCATGTACAAGGGCGACTATCGCCGCAAGTTCACCCTGGCCGAGCACGGCTTTCGCCTGCCGTCGTGCATGGACAACCGACCGCTGAAATTCGAGGAGTGGAACGCGATGCGCCCGCAATCCGTCTTCGTCTCGGCCACCCCGGCGGCGTGGGAAATGGAGCAAACGGGCGGCGTCTTTACCGAGCAGGTGATCCGCCCCACCGGGCTTATCGACCCGCAGATCGAAATTCGCCCCGTCGAGACACAGGTCGACGATCTGCTCGACGAGGTGCGCCGCGTGGCCGAGGCGGGCTATCGCACGCTCTGCACCACGCTGACCAAGCGCATGGCCGAGGATCTGACCGAATACCTGCACGAACAGGGCATCCGCGTGCGCTACATGCATTCCGACATCGACACGATCGAGCGGATCGAGATCCTGCGCGACCTGCGCCTCGGCGCCTTCGACGTGCTGGTGGGGATCAACCTGCTGCGCGAGGGGCTGGATATCCCCGAATGCGGGATGGTGGCCATTCTGGATGCCGACAAGGAGGGCTTCCTGCGCTCGGAAACCTCGCTCATCCAGACCATCGGCCGCGCCGCGCGCAACGCCGACGGGCGGGTGATCATGTATGCCGACCGCATCACCGGCTCGATGCAGCGCGCCATCGACGAGACCGACCGCCGCCGCGCCAAGCAACTCGCCTATAACGAGGAGCACGGCATCACCCCTGCGACGATCCGCAAGAACGTCGAGGACGTGCTGCAAGGGCTCTACAAGGGCGACGTGGACATGAACCGCGTGACCGCGAAGGTCGACAAGCCGCTGGCCGGGGCGAACCTGCAAGCCGTGCTGGAGGGGCTGCGCAGCGACATGCGCAAGGCCGCCGAGAACCTGGAATTCGAAGAGGCCGCGCGGCTGCGCGACGAGGTCAAGCGGCTGGAGGCGGTGGATCTGGCCGTCGCCGACGATCCCCTGGCGCGTCAGCAGGCGGTGGAAAAGGCGAGCGAGGCCGCCGTGGGATCGCGCGGTCGGTCAACGGCGGGGCGGCCGGGGCAGCATGGGGGGAATGTGAAGCGGCGGGAAAAGGGGTAGCGGCGCATATCCGCGCGGCCTATATTCTGCGTATGGATACCCGCCTTCAAACCCTGATGGAACGCGCCGACGCCAGCCTTGATGCGCCCTCACGCGCTACGCTGGCCGAGATCGTGGACGGCTTCATCGCCACCCATGCCGGCGCCCCGGACTTCACCGAAGAGGAACGCGCCCACCTGCGCCGGATCGACACCGAGCCATTTGCGCCCGCCGACCGCGAGGCCGTGGCCGCCCTCTTCGCCCGGCGTGGCTGATCCGCTCTGGTCGGCCCGTGCGCTGGCCAGCCTGACCGCACAAGACGATTATCTCCGCCCTCTCAACCCCGCCGCCGCCGATGCCGTGCTGTCCGAGGTCGAACGCTTGGCGGCGCTGATCGTGGAATTCCCCCACATGGCCGCCGCATCGACGGCACCGGTCTGCGCTACCACGTCACCGGGCGTTTTCGGTACCGGGTGATCTACAGGGTGCGGGGGGAGCGGGTGGAAATCGCCGAGGTGTTGCATCCGAGGCGGGGCAGGTGAAATTACTTCAGCGACAAGGCTTTCTCGGAGAATTTTTCACGAAAATCATGAAAATGAGGATCGACGCGATCATTGTTCGAGCGCGTCCACGCAAGATGCCTGTTACTTCCCCGAGGTGACGCTACGAAGCCACTATCATTCTTAGGCCATAAATCTGGACACCACTTGACCAATTTTAAAACAATCAGAAAGTTCGGGCGTTCCTGCCAAAACTGACAAAGAAATGTTAACCAAAATGCCCGCAAATCAAATGGCTTTATCTCGCGCAATAACTCAGAGTAATGTGAAGTAGGCCCGCGATTCAAGCCGACCAAAACTAGGTTTCTAGTTTTAAACTTTATCAGTAAAGAAGGTCTCGCCTCAATTCTAAACACACTTCCTTGAACTCGTCTTTTTTCAGCAAGTTCTTGAAGTGATGACTTTGATACAGAGATTGACCCGGGATAATATCTATTGATCCAAGTACTTTGCCACGCGTTTCTACCGTAAGCCAAATACAGAATATTTCTGAACTCTATAGATATAGGAAAGCGAATATCATCCTTTATTGACCACATATTCTCTTGGATATTCATGGCGCAGCTCGTTCTGCGCTCCAGTTCGTCACTTATGTAGGTTTGAGCAAGACGCTGCCATTCTTCCATCTGTTTCCCCTATTATCCGAGCAACAATAGGGACACGCAGCGCGGGTGCCAACCCACCATTCCCTCGTCCGCCAAAGGCTGTTGGTTGGGTGACAACCCGCGCCGCAGCGCGTCGGCGGGGCATCCCCCACCCTACATCCCTTAACCTCCCCTTTACCAACCGTCCTGCATGCTCACATCATGCGAAACCGCAATTCCCCCCTCACGCCCGAGGTCTGGCTGCATGACCTCTTCATCTCCAAGGCTGTCCAACAGGGCACCGTGATCCGGCGCAAGGCGCGCGACATCGAG
>JADQCC010000124.1 GCA_016278295.1 Roseovarius sp.
CTGACCGCCAGCACCAGCCGCCAGCGCGGGTCTTCCACCCGGCGCAGGAGCCGCGCCACCTGGTGGCGGAACCACCACGCCGCGCCCACCATGCCGATGCCGCGGCCCAGCCGCGTCTTGACCCGCCCCGGGTGCGGCTCCTTGAGCATGACGACGAGGGTGGCCCGCCTCATGCGAACCAGTCGTGCAGGATGCGGGTATAGATCGCCTTGAGCTGATGGATCTGCGCGATCTCCACACGCTCGTCCACCTGGTGCATGGTCTGACCGACGAGGCCGAATTCCACCACCGGACAGTGATCCTTTACAAACCGCGCATCCGAGGTGCCGCCAGTGGTCGACAGCACCGGCATGACGCCGGTTTCCGCCTCTACCGCGCGGGCGACCAGATCGGAGAGGGGCCCTGGCGGGGTGAGGAACGACTCGCCCGAGACCTTTACCTGCATCTCGCCAGTGATGCCGAATTCAGCCGCCACGCGCCCGATCTCCGCCTGCATCCAGGCGATGAGGCTTGTGCTGTCATGGGCGTCGTTGAAGCGGATATTGACGGTCGCGCGGCATTGCGCCGGGATCACGTTGGTGGCCGGGTTGCCGGTGTCGATGGTGACGACGGCCAGCGTCGAGGGGTCGAAATGCTCGGTGCCCTCGTCGAGCGTGTGCGACGCCAGCCGGTCCATCAGCCGGGACATGGCGGGCAGGGGGTTCTTCGCCCGGTGCGGATAGGCGGAATGGCCCTGCACACCGGTGAGCGTGATCCGCGCGACAAGCGAACCGCGCCGCCCGATCTTGATCATCTCGCCCATGCGATCGGGGCAGGTGGGCTCGCCCACGATACAGGCGCTCATGCGCTCGTGATTCTGGCCCATCCAGTCGAGCAGGGCGCGCGTGCCGTCCACGGCATCGCCCTCCTCGTCGCCGGTGATGGCCAGGATCACCGCGCCGCCGGGCGGTGTCTCGGCCACGAAATCCACGGCCGCGGCGACGAAGGCGGCAACGCCGGACTTCATGTCTGTCGCCCCGCGCCCCCAGAGCATCCCGTCCTTTTCCACCGCGCCGAACGGCGGCACGGACCACGCGGCCTCGTCGCCCACAGGGACCACATCGGTATGGCCATTGAACCCGAACGTCCGCGCGGCGCCCTTTTGCCCCCAGCGGGCGAAGAGATTGGCGGTGCCACCGCGGTCCACGCGGGTGCAGGCAAAGCCCGCGCCGGTCAGGACCGTATCCAGTAACCGCAATGCGCCGCCCTCTTCGGGCGTAACCGAGGGGCAGCGGATGAGTTCGGCGGTGAGGCGCGCGGGATCGAGAGGGGACGAAGGCATGGCCGGACCTTTGCTTGCGATGCGCGTCGCCTAGCGCGGATCGCGCGCCGGTGCAAATGGCAAGGTGAGCGGATAAACCTTAACAATACGGGAAAGATTTGCTATCACTTGACAAAACAAAGACCGAGGCAGGTCGGGAACGAGCAGTGACAGGGACCCGAGATCCGGTAAACGGACGGGATGGCCCCAATCGGACAGACCGGCGGCGCGTCATTCCGGCGATGCGTCGCGGCATTCCGGACACGTCAAAGCCGCGTATCCTGCCTCCCCTGAACGAGGTGGGCATGATATGGTTGCAGGCGTAGAACTCCCGATTGATCGCATGGCCTCCGACATGGAGATGGCCGAGACGATCTTTGGCGACGGGGTCACGATCGTCAGCGCGACTTACACCGGAGACCGCGATTCCTCGGGCATTTACACCGACGGCAACGCGACCTCTCCGGGCGTTGTGCCGGGCGATACGGGTGTCATGTTCTCGACCGGCGACCTGCGCGGCTTCACCAACGACAACCCGTTCCAGTCCAACCTGTCGAGCAGCACCACGACCAACTCCAGCGGGCCGAACGGCGTGAGCGATTTCAACGCCGCCGCAGGCACGTTCACCTATGACGCGTCCTATCTCGACGTGACCTTCGTGCCCACCGGCAACGTGATGACGATGCAGTTTGTCTTTGCCTCCGAGGAATACCCCGAATTCGCGTCGAGCGCGTTCCAGGATCTCTTCGGGGTCTGGGTCAATGGCAATCTGGTGCCGCTCTCTTTGGGGAATGGCGACATCGACCCGGGCAACATCAACGGCGGCACCAACGAGAACCTTTTCCAGGACAACACCTCCGATCAGTTCAACACCGAGATGGACGGGGTCACGCTCACCCTGTCGTTAACCATTCCCGTCAATGCGGGCGAGGTGAACGATATCCGCATCGGCATCGCCGATGTCGCGGACAGCAGCTACGATTCCACCGTGCTGATCGCGGCGGACAGTGTGCAGACCGCACTGGTGGCGCAGGATGACAGTGCCACGCTTTTTCCCGACGGATCGCGCGTCATCGACGTGCTGGGCAATGATGCCAACGACACCGGCGGCACGCTGACGATCACCCATCTCAACGGGCAGGCGGTGGCGGCAGGTGACGTGGTGACGCTGTCCTCGGGGCAGCAGATCCAGCTCAACGCCGATGGCACGGTAACGGCGATTGGCGATGGCGACACCGAGCAGTTTACCTTTACCTACGGGGTGGAGAGCAGCACCGGGCCGTCCGATACTGGGTTTGTCACGGTCGATTCGGTGCCTTGCTTTGTCGCCGGGACGCGTATCCGCACGCCGGAGGGCGATGTGCCGGTCGAGGCGTTGCGGCCCGGCGATCTGGTGCTCACCCGCGACGAGGGGCCACAGCCGCTGCGCTGGACCGGCAGCCGGACGGTTGCGGCGACGGGCGCGTTCGCGCCGATCCGCATCGCCGCGGACACGTTCGGGCGGCATGACGAGACGTGGCTTTCGCCGCTGCACAGGGTGCTGGTGCGCGACGCGCTGGCCGAGCTTCTGTTTGGTGAGAGCGAGGTGCTGGTTGCGGCGCGCGACCTGGTCAACGACCGCACGGTGCGGCGCGTCGAGGGGGGGGACGTGAGCTATGTGCACCTCATGTTCGACCGGCATCAGGTGATCTGGTCGGGCGGGCTCGCGACCGAGAGTTTCCTGCC
Organism: Roseovarius sp.; assembly: GCA_016278295.1. GTDB lineage: Bacteria > Pseudomonadota > Alphaproteobacteria > Rhodobacterales > Rhodobacteraceae > Roseovarius. Next base: position 3,026 of record JADQCC010000124.1, read on the forward strand.
GGGGCCGCAGACGGCGCACAGTTTCGAGGCCGGCATCGTCGCCGAGATATGCGCGCTTTTTCCAGAGATCGACCCCGCGACCGGGGCGGGCTACAGCCCTACCGCGCGGCGCACGCTGCGGCCCTTCGAGGCACTGCTTCTGCGGCATCCGGGGCAGGCGGCCTGAGATGGGCTGGATCGCGCTGACCGGTCGCGATGGCGGGCAATTTGCCCCCCACGGGATCGGCGGTACGGGGCGTCAGGGGCCGCCCCCCCCCGACCCGACCGAACTCCTGCCGCGCGGCACGCTGCTTCTGGAGACGCGCCCGGCGATCGGCCGGCGACCGCAGACGCTCTTGTCCTTTGGGCGCACGCATCCGTGGAACGGCAGTTTCTCGCTGCAACTGCTGCCATCGGGCGGCGTGGCGCTGATCGAGACGCAGGAGCGCGACGTCCGTCACGCCATCCTTCCGTTCCGGCCCGATGACCGCAGCGACAGCCTGCGCATCAGCTATAGCTGGGATGCCCCGGGGCGTTGGGGCAGGCTGTCGCTGGAACGGCCCGGGATCATCGGGGTGCGCAGCATCGCCGTGCCGCCACCGCATCCCATGCCGCTTGCCGATCTGCGCACGGCGTTCACCGACCCACGACAGCGGCATCTTGACCCGGAGGTCATCTTTGCGGCGCTCTCCGACGAGGTCGAACCGGTCGGGCCGATGCCGGGGCTTGTGGGCGAGGTGCCTGTGCGCACCCCGGCGGGATATGTCGAAGCGGGGCGGCTGCGGCGTGGCGATTGCGTGCGCGGCACCGGTGGGGCGGTGGTGCCGGTGCTGCACCGGCTGTCGCGAAGTGTGCCCTCGGCGGGCAGTTTTCGGCCCGTGCGGTTGCGCGCGCCCTATTTCGGTCTGCGCGCCGATATCGTGGTTGCGCCGCATCAGCGGCTGGTGATCGGCGGCTCGGACGTGGAATACCTCTTCGGCTCGGAGGCGGTGCTGGTCGCGGCCTGTCACCTCGTCAACGGATCGGCCGCCGTCCATGCAGAGGCGGGGCCGCTCACCTGCTATCACGGGCTGGTGCTGCCGGAACACGAGGAGATCGAGGCCGCGGGCGCGCGCACCGAGAGCCTGTACCTGGGGCGGATACGGCGCAAGCCGGAGATCGTGTCGATGAGCCTGCTGGCCGGGTTCAACCGCGCGCGCCTGCCCGAGCACCCCCGCCCGCTCTGGCCGGTATTGAAGTCATACGAGGCGATCGCGCTGGCGATGACGCGCGCGGCGTGAGGAGGGGGGGGAGACGTTGTCGGAGGTGATGTCCCACGGGGGTGGGTGGGTTGGCCTGGAGCTGCCGTA
>JADQCC010000318.1 GCA_016278295.1 Roseovarius sp.
CGCCGGCGCTGTCGTCCGAGGCCGATACCGCCCCCGAGGCGAGCCGGCCCGAGGCGAGCGACACGTCGTCCCCCGACACGCGCCCCGAGGCGCCCGAGCGCCCCGCCCCGGCCCCCGACGATGTCACCGACACGCCCCCCGCGCTGAGCGCGCCGTCCGAGGACACCGCCGCGCTGGTGCCCGAGGCCTCGTTGCGTCCGCAGCCGCGCCCCGCGCCGCGCGTTGCGCCCGAACCGGTCGCCCCGCCGGAGCCGGATGTGCGGGTGGATGACGTGGCCCGCCCCGAGGTGGCCCCCGAGGAGGGGGCCGACACGGCCGAGGAACAGCAGGAGGCCACCGCCCCCGAGGAGGCCACGACCGAGATCGTCACCGAGGCCGAACGCCCCGAGACCCCGGCGCCCACTGCCTCGGTCCGCCCGCGCGCGCGACCCCCGCGCCCGGCCCCGTCCGAAACGGAGACCGAGACAGCGACCGCCCCGCCAGAGCCGACCCCGCCAGAGCCGACCCCGCCCGAGACGGACCGCGACGCGGTGCAGGACGCGCTGGCTGCCGCCCTGGGCGAGCAGAGCGCCCCGGCGGAGCGCGGCGCTTCCGGCCCGCCGCTGTCGGCCGGGGAAAAGGACGCGCTGCGCGTCGCCGTGCAGCAATGCTGGAACGTGGGCAGCCTCAGTTCCGAGGCGCTTGCCACCACGGTGGTCGTCGCCGTGAGCATGACCGAGACTGGCAAGCCCGAAAGGTCCAGCATCCGCATGCTGAGCCATTCCGGCGGCCCTGCCGATGCCGCGCAGCAGGCCTACGAGGCGGCGCGCCGCGCGATCATCCGCTGCGGCGCCGACGGCTTTGATCTGCCGCAAGAGAAATACGCGCAGTGGCGCGACATCGAAATGACATTCAACCCGGAGAAAATGAGGATCAAATGATGCGTTCTTTCCTGACCCTCCTCGCGGCCCTGACGCTCTGGGCAATGCACGCCACCGCCCAGGAGAATCCCGGCCCTCTGCGACTCGAGATCACCGAGGGCGTCATCGAGCCGATGCCGTTCGCCGTGCCCGATCTCGTCGCCGAGAGTGCGCAGGCGCGCGATTTCGCCACCCGCATCGCGCGCGTCATCGCCGCCGACCTGAGCGGCACCGGCCTGTTTCGCGAGATCCCCGCCGAGGCGCATATCGGCCGCATCACCAGTTTCGACAGCCCGGTGCAGTTCACCGACTGGCGCGCGATCAACGCGCAGGCGCTGGTCACGGGCGCGGTGAGCCTCGACGGCGCCGGGCGGGTGGTGGTCAAGTTCCGCATCTACGATGTGTTTGCCGGGCAGGAGCTGGGCCGCGGCCAGCAGCTTGTGGGAGAACCGGATGGCTGGCGGCGGATCGCGCACAAGGTGGCCGACCAAGTCTATTCCCGGATCACCGGCGAGGGTGGCTATTTTGACAGCCGCGTCGTGTTCGTGTCGGAAAGCGGCCCCAAGGGCCAGCGCGCCAAGCGGCTGGCGATCATGGATTACGACGGCGCGAACCTGCGCTATCTCACCGACGCCTCGTCCATCGTGCTGGCGCCGCGCTTCTCGCCCACCGGCGACCGGGTGCTCTATACCAGCTACGAAAGCGGGTTTCCGCGCATCTACCTGCTCGACGTGGCCGATGTGGGCCGCCGCGTGCTGCCCACCCTGGACGGCACGATGAGCTTTGCCCCACGGTTTTCGCCCGACGGGCGCACGGTGCTCTATTCGCTGACGCAGGGCGGCAATACCGATCTCTACAAGATGGACCTCGCCACCGGCCAGAGCACGCAGCTAACCGTTGCGCCGTCGATCGAGACCGCGCCCAGCTACAGCCCGGACGGCAGCCGCATCGTGTTCGAGAGCGACCGCTCGGGCAGCCCGCAGCTCTATATCATGGAGGCGACCGGCGGCGAGGCGCAACGCATCAGCTTTGGCCGGGGGCGCTATGGCACGCCGGTCTGGTCGCCGCGCGGCGATCTCGTCGCCTTTACCAAGCAGGCGGAGGGCCGCTTTCATATCGGCGTGATGCGCACCGATGGCAGCGAGGAGCGGCTGCTCACCGCGTCGTTCCTCGACGAGGGGCCGACATGGGCGCCCAACGGGCGGGTCATCATGTTCACCCGCGAGACGCGGGGAGAACAGGGCGAGGCGCGGCTCTACTCGGTGGACATCACCGGGCGCAACCTGCGGCAGGTGCCCACGGATGGCGGCGCGAGCGACCCCTCATGGGGGCCGCTGCAAGAGTGACTGGCGCGTGCGAGAGCACGCGTTTTCTTGGGCTTCGGCCTGTGGTATGACACGCAAAATGAAAAGGGAAAATGCAACATGACCTATCTGGGCAAGATGATGATCCTGGTGGCCGGGCTGGCGCTCGCCGCCTGTACCAATCCCGACCGGTTCGCCGATGGCAACGGTGCCGGCGGCGCCGGGTTGTCGGGCGCCGCCTCGGACCCGGCCTCGCCGGCCTATTTCCAGCAGGCCGTGGGCGACCGGGTGCTGTTCGCCGTGGATCAGTCCACGCTGTCGCCCGAGGCGCAGGGTACACTTGACGCGCAGGCGCAATGGCTGATGACCAACAGCGACTACACCGCCGTCATCGAGGGCCATGCCGACGAGCAGGGCACGCGCGAATACAACCTCGCGCTGGGCGCGCGGCGGGCGAATTCGGTGCGCGACTACCTCGTCAGCCGCGGCGTGGCCGAGAGCCGGCTGCGCACCGTGAGCTATGGCAAGGAGCGCCCGATCGCGCTGTGCAGCGATGATTCGTGCTATGCCAAGAACCGGCGCGCGGTGACGGTGCTCGCCGCCGGGTCCGTAAGCTGAGGCCGGAGCCATGCGCGCGACGCTCAAGGCTATCGTGGCGGCCCTGCTTCTCGTCCCCGCAGGGGCGGTGGCGCAGGACGCCGAAACGCTGGCCGATATCCGGCAGGAACTGACGGTGCTGTTCGTCGAGTTGCAGAAGCTCAAGCGCGAGCTGAGCACCACCGGCGGGGCGGCGCAGCCCGCGGGCGGCGGCCCGATCCTCGACCGCGTCAACGCGATCGAGGCGCAGGTGGAGCGGCTGACGGACAAGACAGAGGAGCTCGGGCACCGCATCGACCGGGTGGTGGCGGACGGCACCAACCGCCTGGGCGATCTGGAGTTCCGCCTCTGCGAGCTGGAGCCGGGCTGCGACATCGCCGGGCTGGAGCCCGGAGACACGCTGGGCGGGGTGGCCCCCACCACGGGTGGCGGCACGGGCGCGAGCACGGGAGAAGGCGCGGGTGCGGGAGAAGGCGCGGGCGACGGCCCGCAGCTCGCCGTGGGCGAGCGTGATGATTTCGAGCGCGCGCAAGCGGCCTTCGAGGCGGGCGAGCACGCGCAGGCCGCCGAGCAACTCGCGACGTTCCTTGCCGATTATCCCGGCAGCCCGCTCGCCGGGCAGGCGGGGCTGCTGCGGGGCCGGGCGCTCGAGGCGGACGGGCAGCAGAGTGCTGCGGCCCGCGCCTTTCTCGACACGTTCAGCGCCGCGCCAGACGGCCCGGAGGCGGCGCAGGCGCTTTACCTTCTGGGCCGGGCGCTTGGGCGGCTGGACCAGACCGAGGACGCCTGCGCGACGCTGGGGCAGGTCGCGCCGCGCTATCCCGGCGCCGAAGCGGTGGCCGAGGCAGAGGCGGAGATGTCCCGACTCGGCTGTTCGTGAGCGGCGGCGGCGCGGCGCTCGGGGGGGCGGTGCGCGCGCATTTCGGCGCGGCCCCGCCCAAAGCCTTGGGCGTGGCGGTCTCTGGCGGCAGCGATTCGCTGGCGCTGTTGCACATCCTCAATGACTGGCGAGAAGAGGGCGGCCCGGCCCTGCGCGTGGCGACCGTCGATCATGGGCTGCGCCCCGAGGCAGGCGACGAGGCCGCGCAGGTGGCGCAGCTATGTGCCGGGTTGGGGATCGGCCACGATAGCCTGCGCTGGGACGGGCAGGGGGCGCGGGGCAACCTGCCCGATGCGGCGCGGCGCGCGCGCTACCGCCTGCTGGCGGGATGGGCGCGGCGGCAGGGGATAGCGGACGTGGCCATCGGCCACACCGCGGACGATGTGGCCGAGACCTTTCTCATGCGGCTGGCGCGGGGCGCGGGCGTGGACGGGCTGGCGGCGATGCGGGGGCGCTGGCGCGCGGAGGGTGTAATCTTTCACCGGCCCATGCTCGCGCTCGGGCGCGATGGTTTGCGCGACATGCTGCGCGCGCGGGGCGTGGCGTGGGCGGATGACCCCACCAACGAGGATCCGGCCTACGACCGCACCCGCGCGCGCGCCACGCTGGCCGCGCTTGGCCCCCTCGGTCTCGATGCCGGGACGCTGGCGGCGAGATCGGAAG
>JADQCC010000120.1 GCA_016278295.1 Roseovarius sp.
GCTCTCCGCCTGACCGCCGCATCGCGCTTGCAGGCGCGCACAGCGCGTGTAGTCTTGGCCCATGCCGACGCACGCCCGCCGCCTTCGCCTCACCAGCCCCGACGCCACCTGCGGGCTGGCGCGGCACCTCGCCCCGCGGCTCGGGGCGGGCGACGTGTTGCTGCTCTCGGGCCCCGTCGGCGCGGGCAAGACCCATTTCGCCCGCTGCCTGATCCGCGCCCTCACCACGCCGACCGAAGAGGTGCCATCCCCCACCTACACGCTGGTGCAGACCTATCCCGGCCCCGCCACCGATATCTGGCACGCCGATCTCTACCGGCTCACCGACCCCGCCGAGATCATCGAACTTGGCCTCGTCGAGGCGTTCGATGAGGCAATCGCGCTCGTCGAATGGCCCGACCGCCTCGCCGACATGACCCCGGAAACGGCGCTGCATCTCGATTTCGCCCACGGCACCGCGCCAGAGACGCGCCACCTCACCCTGCGCTGGTCCGATCCGCGCTGGACACCCCGGCTCGAGGACGCAAAGGCGCACGCCGATGCATGAGGACCGCACCGCCCGGATCGACGCCTTTCTCGCCACCAACGGCTGGGGCAGCGCCGCGCGCCACGCGCTCGCGGGCGACGCTTCCAACCGGCGTTACCTGCGGCTGGTGCAGCCCGACGGCGTGCGCGCGGTGCTGATGGACGCCCCGCCCGAACGTGGCGAGGATGTGCGCCCCTTCGCCGCAATCGCGCGCCACCTCGGCAGCCTCGGCCTCTCGGCCCCCGCGATCCTTGCCCAGGACACGCAGGCGGGCCTGCTGCTGCTGGAGGATCTCGGCGACGCCCTCTTTGCCCGGGTGCTGGAGGATACCCCGGCGCTGGAGCCCGCGCTCTACCGCGCCGCCACCGATCTGCTGGTGGATCTGCACCGCCACGCGCCGCCCCCGGGCCTCGCCCCCTATGATCCGCCGCTGATGGCCGATCTCGCGGCCCTCGCGCTCGACTGGTATCATCCTGACGCCACCGGCGACGGGAATACCGCGCGCCGAACCCGCCTTTGCGCCATGTTAGAGACCCATCTCGCCGCTCTGCCAGAGGGCGAAAGCGTCCTGATCCAGCGCGACTACCACGCCGAAAACCTGCTCTGGCTGCCCGACCGCGCGGGCGCGGCGCGCGTCGGCCTGCTCGATTTCCAGGACGCGATGCGCGGCCACCGCGCCTATGATCTCGTCTCGCTGCTGCAAGACGCGCGCCGCGATGTCTCGCCCGCCACCGCCGATGCGATGCGCGCCCATTACATCGCCGCCACCGGCGCGGATGCGGTCGGCTTCACCGCCGCGTTCCACTGGCTCGGCGCGCAGCGCAACCTGCGTATTCTCGGCGTCTTCGCCCGGCTCAGCCTGCGCGACAGCAAGCCGCATTACGTGGCGCTCATCCCCCGCGTCTGGGCGCATCTGCAAACCGACCTGCGCCACCCCGCGCTCGCCCCCCTCGCCGCGTTCGTGGCCGAGGCGCTGCCGCCGCCCACACCCGCGCTTCTTGCGCGCCTCACGTCGGGCCACGCGGCATGAGCTTTCCGGTGATGATCTTCGCCGCAGGCTTCGGCACCCGCATGGGCGCCCTCACGCAGGATCGACCCAAGCCGCTGGTCGAGGTGGCGGGCCGCCCGCTCATCGACCACGCGCTCGACCTCGTGGCCGATCATGTGCCGCCCCGCACGGTGGTCAACCTCCACTACCGCGCCCCGCAACTGGCCGCGCATCTCGACGGGCGCGACATCCTGCTCTCGCACGAAACACCCGATATCCTCGACACCGGCGGCGGTCTGCGCGCGGCACTGCCGCTGCTCGGCACGGGCCCGGTGCTGACGATGAATTCCGACGCGGTCTGGCAGGGGCCCAACCCGTTGTCGCATGTGGCGGGCCTCTGGGACGGCGCGCGCATGGGCGCGCTGCTCCTGTGCCTGCCGCCCGACCGCGCCCTCGGCCATGCCGGGCCGGGCGATTTCACGCTGGCCCCCGATGGCCGCCTCGCGCGCGGTCCGGGCCTGGTCTATTCCGGCGTGCAGGTGATCGACCCCGCCTGCCTCACGGGTATCCCCGACCGCGCCTTCTCGCTCAACCGCGTGTGGGACGCGCTCGCCGCCGAGGGCCGCCTTTTCGGCGCGATCCACCCGGGCCACTGGTGCGATGTCGGCCACCCCGAGGGCATCGCCCTGGCCCAAGACATGCTGAAATCCGGCCATGTTCGAGACTGATCCCGCCCCCCGCATCTTCGGCCTCGCGCCGGGCGTGGATTTTCCCCGCGCGCTCGTCGACGGCCTGCGCGCACGGCTCGGCGATGCGCCCCCCGAGGCGCTGGCGTGGGTACAGATCATCGTCAACACCCGCCGCATGGCCCGCCGCCTGCGCGACATCCTCGACCAGGGACCGCCCGGCCTTCTGCCACGTCTGAGCCTCGTCACCGATCTCGGCGAAAGCTGGCAGGCGGGCCGCCTGCCGCCCCCCGCCCCGCGCCTGCGGCGGCAGCTGGAACTGGCGCAGCTCGTCTCGGCGCTGCTCGACCGCGCGCCCGATATCGCGCCGCGCAGTGCCGTCTTCGGCCTCGCCGACAGCCTCGCCGGCCTTATCGACGAGATGCACGGCGAGGCTGTCGCCCCCGAGACCATCGCCGCGCTCGACATCGCCGATCAGTCGGGGCACTGGGCACGGATCAAGACCTTTCTCGGCATCCTCCAGCCCTTTTTCGACAGCGGCGCCGACGCGCCCGACGCAGAGGCGCGCCAGCGCCGCGTGGTCGAGGCGCTCATCGCGGCCTGGGCCGAAACGCCCCCCGACCACCCGGTGATCGTCGCCGGATCGACCGGATCGCGCGGGGCCACGCATATGCTGATGCAGGCGGTGGCGCGGCTGCCGCAGGGGGCGGTGGTGCTGCCCGGCTTCGATTTCGACGCGCCCGCCCATGTCTGGGGCGCGCTGACCGATCCGATGGTGTCCGAGGACCACCCGCAATTCCGCTTTGCCCGCCTCATGCACGGGGCCGGGATCGCGCCAAACGCGGTTCGGCCCTGGCATGACAGCCCGCCGCCCTGCCCCGCGCGCAACCGGCTCGTGTCGCTCGCGCTGCGGCCCGCGCCGGTGACCGATCAATGGCTGCGCGACGGTCCGGCGCTCGCCGACATCCCCGAGGCGATGGCGCGCGTCACCCTGCTGGAGGCGCCCGACACGCGGCGCGAGGCGCTGGCCATCGCCATGCGCCTGCGCGCCGCCGCCGAAGAAGGCATCACCGCCGCCCTCATCACCCCCGACCGCACGCTCACCCGGCAGGTCACCGCCGCGCTCGACCGCTGGCGCATCCTGCCCGATGACAGCGCCGGTCAACCGCTGCACCTCTCGCCACCGGGGCGCCTCCTGCGCCATGTCGCCGATCTCTTCGCCGGCCGCACCGGCGCCGACGCGCTGCTCGCGCTGCTCAAGCACCCGCTGACCCATACCGGCGCCGGGCGCGGCGCCCACCTGCGGCTCACCGGCCTGCTGGAGCATCACCTGCGCCGCCATGGCCCGCCCTATCCCGAGACGGGCGGCCTGCGGGACTGGGCCGCCGCCCGGCAACACGAAGAGCCCGCCATCACCCGATGGATCGACTGGGTCTGCACCTGCCTGATCGGTCGCGACCGGCCCGGTCCCGACCCGCTCGGCCTGCTCGTGACCACCCACCGCACGCTGGCAGAGCGGATTGCCCGCGGGGCCGAGGCCGCCGACGGCGCCGGCACGCTCTGGGACAAGGCCGCCGGCGAAGAGGCCCGCGCGGCGATGGACGAGCTGGCCGCCGAAGCCTCCACCGGCGGCACCATGACCCCGCTCGACTATGGCCGCCTCGTCCACGACGCGCTTGCCGCGCGCGAGGCGCGCGACCCGGTCGAGCCGCATCCCCGCATCCGCATCTGGGGCACGCTAGAGGCACGGGTGCAGGGCGCCGACCTGCTCATTCTCGGCGGGCTCAACGAGGGCGGCTGGCCCGATCCGCCCCCGCCCGACCCGTGGCTCAACCGGGCATTGCGGGTTCAGGCCGGGCTGTTGCTGCCCGAGCGGCGCATCGGGCTTCAGGCGCATGATTTCCAGCAGGCGATCGCGGCGCACGAGGTCTGGCTCACCCGCTCGGTGCGGTCGTCGGATGCGCAAACCGTGGTCTCCCGCTGGCTCAACCGGGTGCAGAACCTGCTCGGCGGCCTGCCCGGTCAGGGCGGCCCCGAAACGCTCGACGCGATGCGCACGCGCGGCCGGGACTGGCTGCACCGCGCCGCCCTGCTCGAAGCGCCGGACGAGGCGCCCCG
>JADQCC010000303.1 GCA_016278295.1 Roseovarius sp.
CCCCCCCGCCGCAAACCGCACCAGATTTCCGGCGGCCAGCGGCAGCGCGTGGCGCTCGCGCGCAGCCTCGCCAAGGCGCCCAAGCTCTTGCTGCTCGACGAGCCATTGGGCGCGCTCGACGCCAAGCTGCGGCAGGCCACGCAGTTCGAGCTGATGGACATCCAGGAAAAGACCGGCACCACCTTCGTCATCGTCACCCACGACCAGGAAGAGGCGATGACCGTGGCCAGCCGCGTCGCGGTGATGGACGAGGGCCGCATCGTGCAGGCCGACACGCCCGCCCGTATCTATGAAAACCCGAGCACCACCTATGTCGCGGATTTCATCGGCGACGTGACGATCATCTCCGGCCGCGCCCGCCGGACGGGCGAGGGCTACGAGGTGCAGTATGCCGAAGCGGCCGCCCCGATCTACTCGGCCTTCGATATCGACCTCGCCGAGGACGAGACCTGCCACCTCGCGCTGCGCCCCGAAAAGGTGTCGATCAGCGCCGAGCGCCCGGCGGACCGCCGCAATGCCGTGCAGGGCACGATCATCGACATCGCCTATCTCGGCAATCTCTCGACCTACCATGTCGAGATCGAAGGCGGGCAGATGGTCAAGGCGCAGGCCGCCAACACCCGCCGCCTCTCGCGTCGCGATTTCACCTGGGAAGACACGGTCTGGCTGTCGTGGACCGATACCGCCGCCGTGCTCTTGAGGGAGTGACGGGATGCGCCGCTTCGCCCTCATCGCGCTGCCCTATGCCTGGCTTCTGGCGCTTTTTCTCGTGCCCTTCGGCATCGTGCTCAAGATCTCGCTGTCGGATATCGCGCTCGCGATCCCGCCCTACACACCCACGCTCGATCTGTCCGAGGGATGGGCAGCGTTCAGGGACTTCCTCGCCGCGCTCGATTTCGAGAACTTCACCTTCCTGACCACCGACGATCTCTACTGGAAAGCCTACCTGTCGTCGCTCCAGATCGCGGCGCTGTCCACGGTTATCACGCTGATCGTGGGTTATCCCATCGCCTATGGCATGGCCAACGCGCCGGATCACTGGCGCCCGACGCTGATGATGCTGGTGATCCTGCCGTTCTGGACGTCGTTTCTCATCCGGGTCTATTCGTGGATGGGGATTCTCTCGACAGAGGGCTATCTCAACCAGCTTCTGCTCTGGATGGGGCTGATTTCCGAGCCGCTGGATATCCTCAACACGCCGACGGCGGTCTATATCGGCATCGTCTACACGTACCTTCCGTTCATGATCCTGCCGATCTACTCGGCGCTCGAACGGATGGACGGCTCGCTTCTCGAGGCGGCAGAAGACCTGGGCTGCTCGCGGCTCACCGCGTTCTGGCTCATCACCGTGCCGTTGTCGCGGAACGGGATCGTGGCGGGCTGTTTCCTCGTCTTCATCCCCACCATCGGCGAATTTGTCATCCCCTCGCTGCTGGGGGGATCGCGCACGCTGATGATCGGCAAGGTGCTGTGGGAGGAATTCTTCAACAACCGCGACTGGCCGGTGGCAAGCGCGGTGGCGGTGGTGTTGCTGCTGATCCTGATCATCCCGATCATCCTGTTTCAGCGCAACGAACAGAAGAGCCGGGAGACCGAGGGATGAGACGACGCCTTTTCCCGAAATCTTCAAAAGATTTCGCCCCGATTTCTTTTAAAGAAATCGGCCACCCGAGGGCGCGCGCATGAGACGGATCACCTGGTTCAACGCCACCTCCCTCGCCCTCGGCTTCGCCTTCCTCTACCTGCCGATGCTGCTCCTCATCGTCTACAGCTTCAACTCATCCAAGCTGGTGACGGTCTGGGCCGGGTTCTCGACCAAATGGTATGGCACGCTCGTCCAGAACGAGGCGTTCCTCGACGCCGCGCTCGTCACGCTCAGGGTGGCGGTGGCGTCCTCGACCATCGCCACGGTGCTGGGCACGATGGCGGCGCTGGTGCTGGTGCGCGCCGGGCGTTTTCCGGGCCGCACACTGTTTTCCGGCATGATCTACGCGCCGCTCGTGATGCCGGAGGTGATTACCGGCCTGTCGCTCCTGCTTCTCTTCATCGGCATCGGGTTCGATCGCGGCATCTTCACCATCATCCTGGCGCACACCACCTTCTCTATGGCCTTCGTTGCGGTGGTGGTGTCCTCGCGGCTGATGACCTTCGATCGCTCGCTGGAAGAGGCGGCGCTCGATCTCGGCTGTTCGGCCTTCGACGCGTTCCGCCTCGTCACCCTGCCGATCATCGCACCCGCCGTGATCTCGGGATGGCTGCTGGCCTTTACACTGTCGCTCGACGATCTGGTGATCGCGTCCTTTACCGCCGGGCCCTCGGCCACCACCCTGCCGATCAAGATCTGGTCCTCGATCCGGCTGGGCGTCTCGCCCGAGATCAACGCGCTCTCGACCATCATGATCGGCATCGTGGCCGTCGGCGTCATCACCGCCTCGCTCGTCACCAAGCGCGCCAGCCTGCGCCAACAGGCCGAGGAGCGCGCCGCGGCCGGACAGGTATGAGGCGCATCTTCCCCGCGCACACCTACGGGCCCGGTCCGCGCGCGGACTGCTTCTGGGCCGGGACCGCCGATACCCCCGACCACCCCGCCGCCGTGGGCGAAATCGCCTGCGACGTGGCGGTGATCGGCGCGGGCTTCACCGGGCTGTCGGCGGCGCTGCACCTCGCCGGGGCGGGGCAGGACGTGCGCGTGTTCGAGGCCGAACACGTGGGCTGGGGCGCATCGGGGCGCAACGGCGGGTTCTGCTGCCTCGGCGGGGCCAAGGCGTCGGACGCGATGCTGCGCCGGTTTCACGGCGAGGCGGCCCGCCGCGACTGGCGCCGCACCGAGATGGCGTCGGTCGAGACCGTCCGCGCCCTGATCGACCGCCACGGCATCGCCGCCGATACCCATTCCGAGGGCGAGACGGCGATGGCCCACACGCCCCGCGCCGCCGCCGGGTTCCCGGCCCGCGCCGCGCAGATCGAGGCCGATTACGGCGTCACACCCACGCTCATTCCGGGCGCCGAACTGGCACGGTCGGGGATGCGCGGCCCGTTCTTCGCGGCCCTCACCACACCCATCGGCTTTGCCCTCAACCCGCTGAAATACGCGACGGGCCTTGCCCGCGCCGCCACCGGGGCGGGGGCGCGCATCCACGCCCGTTCGCCGGTCACCGCGATCCGCCCCGATGGCCGCTTTCGCCTCACCACGCCCGACGCCCGGATCACCGCCCGCCGCCTGATCGTCGCCACCAACGGCTATTCCTCGGACGACCTGCCCGGCTGGCTGCGGGGCCGCTACCTGCCGACGCAGTCCAACGTGATCGTCACCCGCCCGCTCACCGAAGAAGAACTGGCGACCCAAGGCTGGACCACGCACCAGATGTGCTACGACGACCGGTTCTTCCTGCATTATTTCCGCCTGATGCCAGACCGGCGGATGCTCTTCGGGATGCGCGGCGGGCTGTTTTCCTCGCCGCACCACGACGAGCGTATGCACCGCACCATCCGGCGGCATTTCGAGGCGATGTTCCCGGCATGGCGGCATGTCGAGACACCGCATGGCTGGAATGGCCTCCTGTCGCTCGCTCCCGATCTGACGCCCTTCGCCGGGCCGATCCCCGAAATGCCGGGCGCCTTCGCCGCGCTCAGCTATCACGGCAACGGTGTCGCGATGGCCAGCCACGCGGGCGCGATCCTCGCCGATCTGGCTATGGGGCGTGCACCGCGTCCGCGCTACCCCGAAATCATGCAGACCCCGCCCCGGCGCTGGCCTTTGGGACGGTTGCGGCGGGCGATGATGTGGCCGCCCTATGCGTGGGCCACGCTGCGCGGCGACTGACGCGCTTCAGCCCGGCCCGATCATGAAACAGGTGATCTTGCGCGCCTGAAGCCGGCGGCAGGCAAGATCGGCGGCGTCGCGGGTCATGCCCATGAAATTCGCGTCAAACCCGGTGGGACGGCGCACCACCTTGCGCAGGCTGCCGTCGAGCGTGGAAATCTCGCTCAGCGCGGTGCGCAGCAGCACTTGCCGCGCCTTGAACTCGTTGGGATAACGCCCGACATTCACACCCCAATGGCGCCCATCCGAGGTAGAAACGCGGGTGACGACCTCCCGTTCCGGCTCCGCCGACCCGGCCGCCACCCTGGTTTCCTCGGCAGGCTCCGTGCCGGGCATGGTTTCGGGGCGCGCCTCGGGGCGCAGCGCCGGGATGTCCGCGACC
>JADQCC010000075.1 GCA_016278295.1 Roseovarius sp.
CGCCGCTCGCCCGCCACGGCGCGGCGCAACAGCGACGGGCGCAGCGCGCCCGCCGCTTCTGACAGGCGCACCCGGCGCATCTGCACCGACCGGATCAGGGCCGCGGGCAGCCGCTCGCCCCATGTGTCGAGCCGCTGCCGCGCCCCCTCGATCAGCGTTTCGGGCCGGGGCAGCGCGCGCGCGAGGTCGCGCAGCCGCTGCTCGCGCAGCCCGACCGCCTGCCCCTGCGCGTGCACAAGCCGCGCGCCCTGCCCCTCGAGCCAGGCCAGCAGGTCGCGCCGCACCGGCACCGCGAGTTCCGCCGCTGCCGTGGGCGTCGGCGCGCGCTTGTCGGAGGCAAAATCAATGAGCGTCGTGTCGGTCTCGTGCCCCACAGCCGAGACGAGGGGGATCGCGCTCTCGGCCGCCGCGCGCACCACATCCTCGTCGTTGAAGCCCCACAGATCCTCGACCGAGCCGCCGCCGCGCGCCACGATGATGAGGTCGGGCCGGGGCAGCGCCCCGCCGGGGCCGAGCGCGTTGAACCCGCGGATCGCGCGCGCCACCTCGGGCGCACAGCGTTCTCCCTGCACGGCGACGGGCCAGATCAGCACCTTGCGCGGGAACCGTTCGCGCAGCCGGTGCAGGATGTCGCGGATCACCGCGCCCGTGGGCGACGTGACCACGCCGATCACGTCCGGCAGGTAGGGCAGCGGCCGCTTGCGCCCCGCGTCGAACAGCCCCTCGGCGGCGAGCGCCTGTTTGCGCTTTTCCAGCATCGCCATCAGCGCGCCGGCCCCCGCGGGCACCATCTCGTCGATCACCATCTGGTAGCGCGACTGCCCGCCGAAGGTGGTCAGCCGCCCGGTGGCCACGACCTCCATCCCCTCTTCGGGCTGCACGCCGAGGCGCGCGGCCGCGCCTTTCCAGATCACCCCCGACAGCACCGACCGGTCGTCCTTGAGATCGAGATAGACATGCCCCGAGCGCGGGCGCGCGATGCGGCCCAGCTCGCCGCGGACGCGGACGCGGCTGAATTCGCCTTCGATCACCCGCTTGATCGCGCCCGATATCTCGGACACGGACAGTTCCGGCAGGTTGCCGCGCGGGCCGTCATCCTCGACGAGATCGGACATGGCCATCGTCTCTTCCTTGCGCATCTTGTGTCTGGCTGCGCCCCACCCTAGAACGCGGATCACGCGAGGCCAAGGAGGTGCTGGGCGATGAACATCCTCATTCTGGGCGGCGGCGGGCGCGAGCACAGCATCGCATGGGCGGCGCTGCAGAATCCGAAATGCGACCGGCTGATCGTCGCGCCGGGCAATGCCGGGATCGCGCAGATCGCCGAATGCGCGGCGCTCGATATCCTCGACGGGGGCGCGGTGGCGGAGTTCTGCGGGGCCGAGGCGGTGGATTTCGTCATCGTCGGCCCCGAGGCACCGCTTGCGGCGGGCGTGGCCGACCGGCTGCGCGAGGCCGGCATCAACGTCTTCGGCCCCTCGCAGGCCGCCGCCCTGCTCGAAGCGTCCAAGAGCTTTACCAAGGAGATCTGCGACGCGGCGGGCGCGCCCACCGCCGCCTATGGCCATTTCACCGATCCGCAAGCCGCCCGCGCCCATGTGCAGGCGCAGGGTGCGCCGATCGTGGTCAAGGCGGATGGTCTTGCCGCCGGCAAGGGCGTGATCGTGGCCGAGACGGAGGCAGAGGCGCTCGCGGCGGTGGACGAGATGTTCGGCGGCGCCTTTGGTGACGCCGGGGCCGAGGTGGTGATCGAGGAATTCATGACCGGCGAGGAGGCGAGTTTCTTCGTCCTGTGCGACGGCGAGACGGCGCTGCCCATCGGCACCGCGCAGGACCACAAGCGCGTCGGCGAGGGCGACACCGGCCCCAACACCGGCGGCATGGGGGCCTATTCCCCCGCGCCGGTCATGACCGGCGCGGTCACACAAAGGGCATTGGACGAGATCGTGCGCCCGGTGCTGGCCGAGATGGCCCGGCGCGGCACGCCCTATAGCGGCGTGTTGTTCGTGGGGCTGATGATCGAGGCGGGCGCGCCGCGGCTGGTGGAATTCAACGTCCGTTTCGGCGACCCGGAATGCCAGGCGCTGATGGTGCGGCTCGGGGGGCAGGCGCTCGACCTGATGCAGGCCACAGCGGAGGGGCGGCTGGCGGATTGCACGGTCAACTGGGCCGCAGACCATGCCATGACGGTGGTGATGGCCGCGCGCGGATACCCTGGGGACTATGACAAGGGCAGCGTCATCGGCGGGCTGGAGGACTGTCCCGAGGACAGCTTTCACCAGGTGTTTCACGCCGGGACGGCACGCGCGGGCGGGCAATTCGTGGCGAGCGGGGGTCGCGTGCTCGCGGCGACGGCGCGCGGGGCAAGCCTGCGCGAGGCGGCGGAGCGCGCCTACGCGCTGGTGGACAGGATCGACTGGCCCGAGGGTTTCTGCCGCCGCGATATCGGCTGGCGGGCGCTATAGGCCCGAGGCGCGGCCCGGTATCGGCCCCCGCGCGATGGAACGGAGGGGTCGATTGGCCCCGGGAATTCCGCGCCCGCGCCACAATCGCGCGCGATTGTTGCCATGTCGGAGGGATATCGCTGGATCATCGAGAAACCGTATCAGGGACGGAAACGATGAGACTTGAGAGCACCGACGACCTCCACGCCTTTGTCATGGACGAACGCGCCAAGGCCGTGTCCGAGCGCGAATGGCACCACCGGCTGCGCGGCTATGGCTATGCCATCCGCGACGATGCCGAGGGGGCCTATGTCACCTCGGTCCTGCGCGGCGGCGCGCTCTGCCGGCTGAACTGAGGTCCGCGCGGGGCGGAGAGACCGGGGACGCCGCCCCCGGACCCCCGGAGTATTTCGGCCAGGAAGAAGCCTCAGGCCGCGTGTCCCTCGGCGGCGATGGCGTCGGCGAGCGCGGCCTCGAAGAGGTCGAGCCCCTCGTCGATCAGCGCATCCGATGCGGTGAGCGGCACCATGATGCGGACCGCGTTGCCGTGCATGCCGCAGCCGAGCAGGATCAGCCCCCGCCCGAGCGCGTGGGTGATCACCGATTTGGCCAGCGCCGCGTCGGGCTGTGCCGTGTCGAAATCGGTCACGAACTCCACCGCGAGCATCGCGCCGAGGCCGCGGATGTCCCACATCCGGTACGGTGCCGTGCGCGCGCCCATCTCCGACAGGCGGGTGCGGAACGTCTCGCCCATCGCGGTGGCGCGGGCAAGCAGGCCCTCGCCCTCGATCGCGTCGATGGCGGCGAGCGCCGCGGCGCAGGCAACCGGGTTGCCGCCATAGGTGCCGCCGAGCCCGCCGGGCGCGACCGAATCCATCACCTCGGCGCGGCCGATCACCCCGGCGAGCGGGTAGCCCCCCGCCATCGACTTGGCGACGGTGACGAGGTCCGGCACGACGCCGGAATGCTCGATGGCGAACCATGCCCCCGTGCGACCGAACCCGGCCTGGATCTCGTCGGCGATGAGCAGGATGCCGTGGCGGTCGCAGATCGCGCGCAGGGCGCGCAGCATCTCGAAGGGCACCGGGATGTAGCCACCCTCGCCCTGCACCGGCTCGATGATGATGGCGGCCACGCGGTCGGGCTGGGCGTCGGTGAGGAACAGCATCTCGAGCGCGCGGAGCGCATCGTCCACGGTGACACCGGTGCGCGCGTCGGGCATCGGCGCGCGGAAGATATCCGCCGGGAACGGGCCTGCGTCCTTCTTGTAGGGGCTGACCTTGCCGGTCAGGCCGAGGGTGAGCAGGGTGCGGCCGTGATAGCTGCCGTTGAAGGCGATCACGCCGGAGCGGCCGGTGGCGGTGCGGGCGATCTTGACCGCGTTCTCCACCGCCTCTGCGCCGGTGGTGACGAGCAGCGTCTTCTTGGGTGCGTCGCCGGGGGTAAGCGCGTTGAGCCGCTCGGCAAGCGCGACATAGGGCTCGTAGGGCACCACCTGGAAGGAGGTGTGGGTAAAGCGGTCCTCCTGCGCCTTGGCGGCGGCGATGACGGCGGGGTGACGGTGGCCGGTGTTGAGCACGGCGATACCGCCGGCGAAGTCGATGTAGCGGCGGCCCTCGACATCCCAGAGCTCGGCATTCTCGGCGCGGTCGGCAAACACCGGCGCGGCAGAGGCGACGCCGCGGGCGACAGCGGCCT
>JADQCC010000064.1 GCA_016278295.1 Roseovarius sp.
AGCGAAGTCTCGTAAATCCATGCTTCACTCTGTAAATTGCCCGAAAAGGGGGCGGGCGCGCGCCCGGAGCCGTTGAGCGCGCGGATGCGCGGGTCGCCGGGGCTGGTGAAGAGTGCAAAGCAGTCGCCGCCGATCCCGGTCATCTGCGGCTCGCAGATCCCCAGCAGCACGGCGCCGGCTATGGCGGCATCCATCGCGTTGCCGCCGCGTTCGAGAATGTCGATGGCGGTGCGCGCCGCGAGCGGGTGCGAGGTCGCGCACATGCCGTTGGCCGCATAGGTGCCCGAGCGCCCCGGAAGATGGAAGTCGCGCATGGTCTGCCCCCCGAATTTGCGATTCGGACGTACCCTAGGATGGGTCGCGGGGAATGCCAATGCCGTGTCGGGAGAGTGAAGACCTCGGCGCCGCGCACTGGGTGGGGGCAATGACACGCGACGCCGAGGGAAGCCATTGAAGCTACCCTGTCCTTGTCCGATCCGCGTGCGGCGGCAGTTGGGTCTGAATAAGGTGATATTGAGACAGGCACACGCGCCGGTTGCGCAGGGTCGGGGCGTCAGCGATACCCGTCTTCAGGGTCCGGCAGGTCGAAGCATAGTGTGAGCCGGTTGGTGTCGCCTTCGCGCGCGTAACGCACGTCGCGCGTCAGGCTGCGGATCAGAAACCAGCCAAATCCCCCCTCGGGAAGCGCATCCGCGCCCGCGCCCATATCCGGCAGGCGGCCCGCGGGCAGGTGCGGCGCTGGCAGCGCCGCGCCCTGATCGCTCAGCGTGCAAGTGAGGCTGGCGGCGCCGAGCCCGGCGTGCAGGCCGATCTCGCCTGCATCCGAGCCGGTATAGGCATGTTCCACGATGTTGTTGAGGGCCTCGGCGAGCACGATTTCCACCGTGCTGCACGCGGTCTCGGTCAGGCCGTGCGCGCGGAGCCGCGCGCGCGTGTCGGACAGCAGGGAGCGCACCGACATCTCGTCGGCCTTCGCGTTCAGGTGAAACCCCGCGTTCATGCGCCGGTCCGGCCCCGGTGCCGCGTGGGCGCGCGTCGTGTTGCCGTCCCCCGCCGCACCGCGCCGCTCAGCCCGCATCACGCCGTGCCGCGCCATCGGCACGGTCGTGGATGACAAAGACGGTGTCCATCCGCGTCAGGCGAAAGACCTTGGCCACGTCCGGCGTCATCCCAGCGAGATCGAGCCGCCGCCCCTGTCCCATCTGTTTCATCGCCGCGACGATGGCACCGAGCCCGCTGGAATCGACGAAATCCACGTTCGACAGGTCGAGCACGACGTGGTCGGGGCCGTCGGCGGTGGCGGCGCGCATGGCGTCCTTGAACCGGATGGCGGCGGCGGCGTCGATCCGCGCCTCCGGGACGGTGACGATCTTGATCCCGTCATGACAGGTTTCGTGAAGTTCCATCGTGCCTCCGGTACGCTACGTAGTAATACACGGGAGGCTAGACCCGATTCCTTTCGATCCGGTAAGCACGGATCGAGGTTCCAAGGAGGAGTGACAATGCGCGAAGTTGTGATCGCCGGTGCGGCGCGCACGCCGATGGGCGGATTTCAGGGCGATTTCGACGGGGTGCCCGCCGCCGAACTGGGAGGCACCGCGATCCGGGCCGCCCTGGCCGGGGCGGGGGCGGAGACCGTGGACGAGGTGCTCATGGGCTGCGTGCTGCCGGCGGGGCAGGGACAGGCCCCGGCGCGGCAGGCGGGCTTTGCCGGGGGGCTGGGCCAGGAGGTGCCTGCCACGACGCTCAACAAGATGTGCGGCTCGGGGATGAAGGCGGCGATGATGGCCTTTGACCAGATCGCCCTCGGTCATGCCGAAACCATGATCGCGGGCGGCATGGAATCGATGTCCTGCGCACCTTACCTGCTGCCCAAGATGCGCGGCGGTGCGCGGATCGGACACGCGCAGGTGGTCGATCACATGTTTCTCGATGGGCTTGAGGACGCCTATGACAAGGGCCGCCTGATGGGGACCTTTGCCGAGGACTGCGCCGAAAAGTTCCAGTTTACCCGCGAGGCGCAGGACGAGTACGCCATCGGCTCGCTGCAAGGAGCGCTCGACGCGCAGAAATCCGGCGCCTTTGACGGCGAGATCGCTCCGGTGACGCGCAAGACCCGAAAGGGCGAGGTGGTGATTTCGGCCGACGAACAGCCCGCCAAGGCGCGGCCCGACAAGATCCCGCAGCTCAAGCCGGCATTCCGCGAGGGCGGCACCGTGACGGCCGCCAATTCAAGCTCGATCAGCGACGGAGCGGCGGCGTTGGTGCTTGCTTCGCGCGATGCGGCGGAGGCACAGGGGCTCAACATTCGCGCGCGCATCCTCGGCCACGCGAGCCACGCGCAGGCGCCGGGCTGGTTCACCACCGCGCCGGTGCCGGCGGCGCAGAAGCTGCTCAAGCGGCTCGGCTGGGGCGTCGAGGACGTGGATCTGTGGGAGGTCAACGAGGCATTCGCCGTGGTGCCGATGGCGTTCATGCACGAGATGGGGCTGCCGCGCGAGCGGGTGAACGTCAACGGCGGGGCCTGTGCGCTGGGCCATCCGATCGGCGCTTCGGGTGCGCGGATCATGGTGACGCTGCTGAATGCGCTGGAAAAGCGGGGGCTGAAGCGCGGCGTGGCCGCCATCTGCATCGGCGGGGGCGAGGGCACGGCGATTGCCATCGAGCGGGTCTAACGGTCGAGATCGCGCCGCATCGTGGCCATGCCGCCGCGGCGCGACAGTTCCTCGTATCCTGCCTTGCGGTAGAGGTTGAGCGCCACTTCGTTCTCCAACTCGACCTTGAGCGTGATCGAAAGCGCGCCGAGGTCCCGCGCCGCCGCCTCGGCGGCGCGGGTCAGTTCCTCGCCCGTGCCGCCCCTCATCCGTTCCTCGACGAAGACGTAGGTCAGGTGCCGCACCTCCGGGCCGATGCCCACGCGCAGCGCGAAGAAGCCCACCTCGCGTCCGTCCTCGTCGAGCAGGTAGAATGTTTCGTCGTCGCGCTCGCCCACCCATTTCATCGCCCATTCGCCCGGATCGAAGGGGTGGGCGGCATGTGGGTTGACGAGGGCCAGGTCGTCGGGGTCGGTCAGAAGGCGGGCCAGCGGCGCGAGATCGCGGTCCGCGTTGCGGTGCAGGGTCAGCCGGGACATGGGGGCTCCTCGGATTGGCATCGGGTTGTTTCCTGGGCCGTGGGCCTGCCACAAGAGCCGACCGGGATGCAACCGGATCACTGGCGCCCCCGCGCGCGGCATGGCATACCGCCGCAATGACCATAGATTACGACAGCATCACCAAGACCATCGCGGCCCTGACCGAGGGCGAGACCGACACGGTCGCGCTCATGGCGACCGTGGTCTGCGAATTGCACCATGCCGATGATCGGTTCGACTGGACGGGCTTTTACCGCGTCACCGGGCCGGAAATGCTCAAGATCGGGCCCTACCAGGGCGAGCATGGCTGCCTCGTGATCCCGTTCTCGCGCGGGGTTTGCGGGGCGGCGGCGCGCACCGGCGAGGTGCAGCTTGTCGATGATGTGGATGCCTTTCCCGGCCATATCGCCTGCGCCGCCTCGACCCGTTCGGAAATCGTGCTGCCGGTACGAGACGGGTCAGGCGATATCATCGCCGTGCTGGATATCGACAGCGACCGGCCCGCGGCCTTTACCGGGGCGGACGCGCAGGGACTGGCGGAAATCCTGCGGCTGGTGTTTGGGGGGGCGCGGGGCTGAGGTCGCGGGCCTCATCCACGTCGCTCAGCGTATCGACGAGCGCCACGCGGCAATGCCCCAGGCTTGCGACGGTATCGGCGCGGGCATGCGCGCCCGACCATCGCACACCTTTGAACAGCCGTGCGGGCACCGCCGCCGTCCGTTTGAGCCCGATCAGCCAGTAGCCGCCATCGGGCGCGGGACCGATCACCGCGTCATGCCCCCCGAGCGCGGCAAAGGCGCGGGCGATGTGGGGCCGGTCGATGCCGGGAATATCCGCGCCGACGATGCAGACCGGCCCCGGCGGCAGGCTGCGGAAGACGCGCGCCATCCGGTCGCCGAGATCGCCCTGGCCCTGCGGCACGCGGGGCAGGTGCGCGGGCCAGACGCGGCTGGC
>JADQCC010000174.1:0-2385 GCA_016278295.1 Roseovarius sp.
GCCCGCGTCGAGCGCCGAAAACGGCTCGTCGAGCAGCACCAGGGGGCGGTCCTCCATCAGCGTGCGCGCGAGCGCCACGCGCTGCCGCTGCCCGCCCGAGAGCGCGTGGGGCCGCTTGTGCGCGTGCTCCGACAGCCCGGTGCGGGCGAGGATGTCGCGGGTGCGGGCGGGATCGGTCCGCGTGCCGCGCAGCCGCGCGCCGAGGGTGACATTGCCGGTCACGTCGAGCCAGGGCAAGAGGTCGGCCCCCTGCGCCATGAGCGCCACGCGCCCGGGCACCGGCGCGCCGTCGGAGGCGGTGATGCGGCCGTCGAAGCGCGTCACCTCGTCGATCCCCGCGACCAGCCGCAGGAGCGTGGTCTTGCCGATGCCGGAGGGACCGAGAAGGCAGGTGATCCGCCCCGCCGCCGCCTCGAGCCGGAGCGGGCCGAAGAGCGGCGCGCCGCCGATCGTTGCGGTGCCGTCGATAAGGAGCGCGGGCGGCGTGGCGGCTTGCATGGCCGGTCCTTTGGTTGGGCAGGGGACAGGGCAGGCCGCTTGCGCGTATCGCCGTTCCCTCCGCCGGTGCAAGCCGGGTCAGGTTCGATGGGTTGGCGCGGCATCGACGCCCCTTGCAGGGCACCCCAACGGATGGCGGCGGTGGTAGCAGGCCCCCGGTGCGCTGACAAGCAGCGCGCGTTCAGGGAATGTTAAACTCTGGTTGCCAGACTGCGCGCACCGGCAAGGAGAGGGCCATGAACGGGCTGATCAACCGCGCGATCGCGTGTTTCGTCAGGGACAGCTACGGCGATCCCGTGTGGGAAGAGGTGACAGCGGGTCTCGGGATCGACGAGTCCGCGTTCGAGCCGCTGATGCCCTGCGACCCGGAGGTGACGGCGCGGCTGGTCGGGGCGGTCGCGGTGCGGTTTTCCCGGTCATCCGCCGATCTGCTGGAGGATCTCGGCACCTATCTCGTGGCGCAGCCCCGGTCCGAGGCGGTCCGGCGGCTGTTGCGCTTCGGCGGGGTGGACTTCGCCGAGTTCCTCGAATCGCTCGAGGACCTGCCCGACCGGGCGCGGCTCGCCATGTCCGAGCTCGACCTGCCCGCCATCAGCCTGTACATGCAGGGCGCGGGGAGCTTTCGCGTGGAGATGGCGCGCGCAGACGGCGCGGGGCTGCGATTCGGGCCGGTTCTGCTGGGAATGCTGCGCGCGATGGCCGACGATTACGGGGCGCTGGTGCTGCTCGATTACCGCGGCTGCGACGCCACGCGCGAGATCATCGAGGTGCACCTGCTCGACGCGGCCTTTGCCGACGGGCGGGACTTTGACCTCGCGAGCGGGCGGGCCGCGCCATGAGCGGCGCGGCCGCGCAGGCGCAGGCGGCGATGCTTGACCGGTTCTGTCCCATGCACGTGGTCATCGGCCCGACCGGGCATGTCACCGGCGGCGGGCCGACGCTGGCCAAGATCGTGGCGCCCGAGCCGATGATCGGCCGGCGGTTTCTCGAATTGTTCGAACTGACCCGGCCAAGGGCGGTGCAGGACGTTGCCGCGCTGCGCGCGCTAGACGGGACGCGGCTGCGCCTGCGGCTGCGGTCGCGCCCGCGCTATGCGCTCAAGGGGCAGCTTTGCATGCTACCGGGCGGAGATCCCGACATTGGCGACGGGGCGATGGTGGTCAACCTCTCCTTTGGCATCTCGGTGGTCGATGCGGTGCGCGATTTCGGCCTCAGCGGCGCGGATTTCGCGGTGACCGATCTGGCCACCGAGATGCTTTACCTGCTCGAGGCCAAGACCGTGGCGATGGAGGAATCGCGCAGACTCAACCGCCGTCTCGAAGGGGCACGGCGCGTGGCGCAGGAACAGGCATTGACCGACACGCTCACGGGGTTGCGCAACCGGCGCGCCTTTGACGCGCTGCTGACGCAGGCGGTTCAGGAGGGTGGGGCGTTCGCGCTGCTGCATCTCGATCTCGATTTCTTCAAGCAGGTCAACGATACCCATGGCCATGCGGCGGGCGATCTCGTGCTGCGCGTGGCGGCGCGGCGGATGCTGTCGGTGGTGCGTGCCCGGGACGTGATCGCGCGCGTGGGCGGCGACGAGTTCGTGCTGCTGCTGCCCGGTATCGACGCCGCCGGCGCGGTCGACACCGTCGCCCGGCGCCTCGTCGCGGCGCTGGAGGCGCCGGTGAGCGACGGCACGCTGACCTACCGTATCTCGGCCAGCATCGGCGCGACGCTCAGCCGTGATGACCCGAACCGCACGCCCGCCGGGATCATGAATGCCGCCGATCGCGCGCTATACGCGGCAAAGGCCGCCGGGCGCGGCTGCCACAGGCTCCACGCCGCGCGGGACGGGGCGCCGCCGGGCGGCGGGCCAGGGCCGACAGCGGCGGATGATGCCGG
>JADQCC010000174.1:2485-4051 GCA_016278295.1 Roseovarius sp.
GATG
Source organism: Roseovarius sp. (assembly GCA_016278295.1). Classification (GTDB taxonomy): domain Bacteria; phylum Pseudomonadota; class Alphaproteobacteria; order Rhodobacterales; family Rhodobacteraceae; genus Roseovarius. Next base: position 2,490 of record JADQCC010000174.1, read on the forward strand.
CGTTCCAGGTAGGCCCAGACATCGCGCGCCTTGTCCGCGTCGCGCAGCTTGTAGGCCATCTTGCCGCGCGCTTCCGGGTCGTCGAGATAGCCGCGCAGGAACGCGGTCGCGTCGCGCACGTAGACCACGAAATCGGCTTCGTTCCAGCGCAGCCCGCGCTGCCCGGCCTCGGTCATGGAGGGGGAATAGTGAAAGCCCGGCACGCTGCCCGCATGGCGCCCGATCACGCCGTAGAGATTGGGGCCGGTGCGTCCGCCGCGCACGAGCGTCGAGCCGGTCTCGTCGATGACCGAATGACAGGCGGTGCACGCCCGGAACAGGCGCTCGCCGCGTTCGGGGTCGGCGGCATGGGCGGGCAGGGCAAAGCCCAGGGCGGCGAAAAGGATCATCTTTCCAGAAAATTGCATCGCGCGCGGTCTCCGAACGGTTTCGTTTCCCCACGTTTCCGAGATTGGCATGGCAAGTGGCGCAAACAATGCGCCAACCCCGGGCTTCACGCGCTTGTCAGCATCCGTCATCGGGGCGTGTGCACGGACAGGGCCGCAAGGCTGCGATCCCCCACAAGATGCGGGGTCAGCCCGGTCAGAGCGTGGGAAGCCGATACATTCCCGCGCTCGAGAAGCCGAGCGCGCAGCCATCGGCGATCTCGTCGGCAAAGCGCTCTGCGATCACCCGCAGCGCCGCCTGCCGCCCCCTGGCTACCAGTGCGCGGCGCGGCGGCAGCGACGGGCCGGAGCCCGGCCCGATCAGGGCCTGCGACCAGATCAGCGGATGCAGCTCGTGCAGGTGCCGCGCAACCAGCCAGTCGAGGCAGGCATGGATCGCGGCGCGTGCCCTCTCTTGCGTGGCGGGCAATCGCGCTGCGCCGGTGCGCGGGGCCATCGTGAGGCCGCAAAAGGCGGCGATTTCGTTGATGATGTGCTGGTCGGGGGTCTGCGCGGCGATGGCGTGCAGACCGTCGATGAAGAACTCCGCATCGACGGTGCCGAGACCGCCCGGTTCGATCGCGAGCGCGTCGAACCAGACCCAGGTATAGGCCCCCGCCCCGTGGTGCGCGCCGGTTTGCGCCGCCATGCGCCGTGCCTCCAGCTCAAGCTCGGCGAAGGTGCCGAAGCGCGAGGGCAGCAGCGCCTCGCCAAGCGCGCGCGGGTGCCGCGCGCTGCCCGGGTCGAGCGCGATGAGCCGGGCATAATCGTCCGCCACGCGCCGCCGGGGCGCCGGGCGCGCGGCGAGCAGGGCGCATTGCGCGACCGCCAGAGAGGGGGCGTCGTGGGTCTCGGCGTCGAAGGGGGCAAGCAGGTCCTCGGCGCGCCGGAAGTGGTCGAGGAAATGCGCCTCTCGGTCCAGCGTGGCGGTGCCTTTCGCGGAGCACATGCGCCACGCCCGGCCGATATCCATATGCGTGAGCGCGATCACGAGCGCGATGGGATAGCTGTCGGGATGATCGGCGCGGACCTGTTCGAGCGCGTCGAGCCCGGCGGGGTCGGGCGTGCGCCCGTCCTGCACCGCGTCCCCGGCGGCGGCCACCGCATCGGCGCGCGCGCCCTCGGCCAACAGCCCCG
>JADQCC010000173.1 GCA_016278295.1 Roseovarius sp.
GAAGGGCTTGAAACCCCGGGCCCTGTAGAACCTACGAGCCTCTCGTTAATGATTCGAGGAGACACCGATGGCCCACGCCGACCCTCATTTGACCGAAACCCGGCTGTTGGATTTTGACTCACCGTCAGTCTCGAAACTGATCGAGGATCGCGGCTGGAAGGGTCTTCCCCAACGCGACCGGATTGGCGCGGTCTACGACTTTGTTCGCAACGAAATTGCGTTCGGCTACAACCGCGCCGACGACATCCCGGCCTCCGAGGTGCTTGCTGACGGCTATGGGCAGTGCAACACCAAGGGCACGCTTCTGATGGCGTTGCTGCGCGGTGTCGGCATCCATTGCCGGCTGCACGGCTTCACCATCCACAAGGCGCTTCAGAGGGGCGTTGTTCCGGAACTCGTCTATCCCCTCGCGCCCTCCGAAATCCTCCATTCCTGGGTCGAGGTGGAGACGGACGGTCGATGGGTCAATCTTGAAGGCTTCATTCTGGACGCGCCTTTTCTGCAGACGCTGCAACAGGAATTCAGCGATACCGAGAGTTTGTGCGGCTATGGAGTCGGAACGGAATGCCTGAGTGGTCCGCCTGTCAACTGGACCGGCGACAGCACCTACATTCAGAAAACCGGGATCGTCCGTGATTTCGGGGCCTTCGACTCGCCCGACGAATTTTACTCGAAGCATCGCCAGAACTTCGGTTTTGCGCGCGATGTGCTCTATCGTCACCTCATCCGGCACTGGATGAATGCCCGGGTGCGCGCGATCCGACGGGGTGTTTTGCCGCGGGTCCCCGGGCTCGACCGGCCGAACCATAGCCATCAGGAGAAAAACCGTGCCGCATGATCACGGGCAGGCCCACATCGACCCCAAGTCGGGCGACCGGCGGGTCTCCATCGCCATCTGGGCGAACGGCCTTCTGACAGTCGCACAGATCGTCGGCGGGCTTCTTTCCGGCAGCCTCGCCTTGATCGCGGACGCGCTGCACAACTTCTCTGACATGGCGTCGCTGGTCATTGCCTTCGGCGCGCGGAAGATTTCGCGGCGGCCCGCGGACGCGCGCATGACCTTCGGCTATGGCCGGATCGAGATCGTCGCGGCGCTGATCAACTACACCACGCTCATTCTTATCGGCTTCTACCTGATCTACGAGGGTGGGATGCGGATGATCGACCCGCCCGAGGTTCAAGGCTGGACAGTGGTGATCCTGGGCGGTGTGGCGCTGGTGATCGATACCCTGACGGCGCTGCTGACCTACTCGATGCAGAAGGGCAGCGTGAACATCCGTGCGCTTTTCCTGCACAACCTGTCGGATGCGCTGGCTTCCGTCGCGGTCATCATTGGCGGCTCGCTGATCATTCTCTACGACATGCGGTGGGTCGATCCGGCAATCACCATAGGCATCGCTCTATACATCCTCTATCTGGCCTTTACCGAGATCGGCGGTCCGATCCGGACGCTGATGCTGGGCAGCCCGCCGAACATCGACGGCAGCGCCGTTGTTGAGGCAATGCGGAATATCGATGGCGTTTCAGACGTTCACCACGTGCATCTGTGGCAGATGCAGGAGCATGAGGCAGCGCTCGATTGCCACGTGGTGCTGGCGGCAGAGGGTTGGGGCCGGATCGAACGTATAAAGACCGCGATCAAGGACAGGTTGAAGGACGATTTCGGCATCGGTCACTCCAGCCTCGAGTTCGAGCATGAAGATCGCGTGCATGAGAACGCCGACCTTTTTGGTCATGGCACATCAGACCAAACGGAGAAAAACCATGTTCACGGAGATGCAGACGGCTCACGATGACGTGATCGGCCTCGCCTGCGAGGGCAAACTCAGCGAAAGCGACCTGAAGCGGATGCACGCCCTGCTTCACGAGCGGTTGCAAGACACCAAGGGGCCTGGCCTCGTCGTTGATCTTACGAGGTTCGGCGGATACGAGGGACCGTCCGCGTTGCTCGAGGATCTGAAGATCGATACAACCCATGTGAACGACTTCCATCGCGTTGCCGTGGTGGGCAAGGGGATCGTGTTGGAGTGGGGTACCAAGTTCGTCAATGTTCTGACCAGGGCCGAACTCCGCCAGTTCGACCCGGTGGAAATGGATGCCGCCATCGCCTGGGTGCGCGAGAATTGAAGCACGCTTGATCGCGTGGCCGTGGTCGCTCGGGCCGCACCGACGCACACCCGCCCGCGTGGTGCCACAAAACCGAGCGCGACCCCCGGCCTTGGGGGCGTTTTCGTCGGTGGGGCGGGTGGGGGGAATTTTCCCTTTGTCCGCGGAAAAACAGCCGCTATCGTTCGCCAAGCGCCATTTTCGGGGCTTGGTGAAACGAGGTGCCGATGCATCGGCCGGGTATTTGGGAGATAATTTGATGGGAAAACGTGACGATCTGATTGCACGCTACGCGGACGACCTGCGCAACAAGTGCGGGTTGGAGCCCGACATGGACCTGCTGACCAGGGTGACCATCGGCTGCGGCCCGGCGATCTACAACGCCGATGCCGCGACGGTGGCGGCGGGCCAGCCCGGAGAGATCGAGACCGTGAAGAACAATTTTCTCGTCAAGAAGCTGGGCCTCGCCGACAGCCCCGCGCTGACCGACGCGATCAACCAGGTGCTGGAGACGTATGGCCGCGCCGAGCGCAACAAGTATCGCGCCGTGGTCTACTACATGCTGACCAAGCATTTCGGCAGGGAATCGATCTACGGCTGACAGGCTGTCATTTTCACGACAGCGCCCGCCCCTCGTGGCGGGCGTTTGCGTTTCGGCTCAGGACGCGCTGCGCAGGTCGCCGGTATCGAGCACGGGCGAGGCGTCGATGTCGTCGGCGTCGAGCATCGCCGCCACCCGTTCGAGCGACGCGACAAGCTGCGCCTGTTCCCAGTCCTCCAGCGCCTCGAACTTTCGCACGTAGCGCTGTTGCAGCGCGTCAGGCGCGAGGTTGATCGTGTCGTGGCCGCGCTCGGTGATGAGGATGTTGATCTGGCGCCGGTCGGTCTGTGATTTCTCGCGGTTGACCATGCCGTGCTTGACCAGTTTATCGACCAGCGAGGTGACGGTCGCCTGGCTCACGCGCATCCGCCGGGCAATCTCGGTCGCGGTGCTATGGCCGCGCTCGGCCACGATCTGGAGCACGCGGAACTGTACGGCGGTAAGCCCGGCGGCATTGGCCAGCTTGCGCCCGTAGATTTCGGTAGCGCGCAGGATGCGCCGGAGCGCGATGAGGCTCTGATCGGTGCGATCCATGCGGTCTCTCCCGTTGATGGACGCGATGGTTGCAAAGCTATCACTCAATTGCAAATTCTTCCCTCCTTCATCTGCCTTGCCTCGGTAGTCAAAAAAACTAATATTTTCCGCGCAGCTTCCTTGGCTTTGTCGGCGGTTTAATGCGTAAAAGAACTATTTTACGGATCAAGGTTGATTTCATAGGCTAAGCAATATAGTTAGTCAATCGAAACAACAGAGGGCCAATGATCCATGCGCCATGCAAGGGAAATTTTCGGGAAAGCCATGCCGTCGCTGCGCAAGCCCGCAGCCGAGGACGGGGCCGATATCTGGAGGCTCGTTCGTGCCTGCAAGCCGCTCGACGAGAATTCCATGTATTGCAACCTCGTGCAGTGCGATCATTTCCGCGACACCTGTATCGTCGCAGAGATGGATGGCGAGATCGTGGGCTGGGTCTCGGGCTACAAGCTGCCCGACGATCCCGAGACGCTGTTCGTCTGGCAGGTCGCCGTGTCGGAAACGGCGCGCGGGACCGGTCTTGGCACGCTGATGCTGCGTGGCCTGCTGTCCCGCGACATCTGCAAGGGCGCGACCCGCGTGCAGACCACGATCACCCGCGACAACGCCGCAAGCTGGGCGTTGTTCCGCAAGTTCACCGAGATGAACGATGCCGCGCTGTCGAGCGCGCCCTACTTCTCGAAGAACGATCACTTCGACGAGCTTCACGACACCGAGTACATGGTGACGATCTCGCTCAAGGCGCGGACGAAGAAGGCGGCCTGATCCCGGCCGTCGCCTGCGCCGATACCCAATCACATGAAGGAACACGCCATGCCGACTGACAAGTCAGCCGATCTCCAAATCTATGCGCGCCGCGAATCGCAGGCGCGCAGCTATTGCCGCAGCTTCCCCACGTCCTTTGTCAAGGCGCAGGGGTCCGAGCTGACCGATGCCGAGGGCCGCACCTATATCGACTTTCTCGCCGGGTGCTCGTCGCTCAACTACGGGCATAACGACCCAGACATGAAGACGGCACTGATCGAACATATCACCGCCGACGGGATCACCCACGGTCTCGACATGCATAGCGGTGCCAAGGCCGATTTCCTGGGCGCGTTCGAGGAGATCATCCTCAAGCCGCGCGACATGGACTACAAGGTGATGATGACCGGCCCGACCGGCACCAACGCCGTCGAGGCCGCGATGAAGCTGGCGCGCAAGATCACCGGGCGCCGCAACATCATCGCGTTCACCAACGGGTTCCACGGCATGACCATGGGCGCGCTGGCCGCGACCGGCAACGCCGGCAAGCGTGCCGGTGCCGGGCCTGTCTCGCTCAACGATGTCACGCACATGCCCTATGAGGGCGCGTTCGGCGATGACATGGACAGCCTCAAGATCATCGAGGAAATGCTTGGCAACCCGTCGAGCGGCGTAGAAGCGCCGGCGGCGTTCATCATCGAGCCGGTGCAGGGCGAGGGCGGGCTCAACGCCGCCTCCGCCGCCTTCATGCAGGGGGTGGCGACGCTCGCGAAAGAGCATGGCGCGCTGTTCATTGTCGATGACATTCAGGCGGGTTGTGGCCGCACCGGCACGTTCTTCAGCTTCGAGGAGATGGGGATCGAACCTGACCTCATCCCGATGGCCAAGAGCTTTTCGGGCATGGGCCTGCCCTTCGCCGCGCTGCTCATCAAGCCCGAACACGATATCTGGGGCCCGGCAGAACATAACGGCACCTTCCGTGGCAACAACCATGCCTTTGTCACCGCGCGCGTGGCGCTGGAGAAGTTCTGGAAGGACGACACGTTCCAGAAGGAAATCGCCGCCAAGGCCGGGATGCTGCGCGACGCGCTGACGCGTATCGCCGACGGCATTCCCGGCGCGCGCCTCAAGGGGCGCGGCATGATGCAGGGCGTCGATGTCGGAAATGGCGATCTCGCGGGCGGGATTTGCGCGCGTGCCTTTGAAAAAGGTCTCATCATCGAGACATCGGGCGCGCATGACGAGGTGGTCAAGGTGCTGGCACCGCTCACCACGCCCGAAGACATATTCGCCAAGGGGCTCGACATCCTTGCCGAGGCCGTGCGCGACGTGACCGAAACGCAGAAAATCGCAGCGGAGTGACAGCAATGATCGTGAGAGACTTCAACAAGATCGTCGAGGAAGAGCGCACGCGCGTCGTCTCGGATGCGCAATGGTCGAGCGTGCGGATGCTCCTGGCCGATGACGGGATGGGGTTTTCGTTCCACATCACGTTCCTCGAGCCGGGGTCCGAGCACACGTTCGAATACAAGAACCATTTCGAGAGCGTCTACTGCATGCAAGGCAAGGGCTCGATCACCGATCTGGCCACCGGCGAGACGCACGAGATCAAGCCCGGCGTGATGTATGCGCTCGACAAGCATGATCGCCACATCTTGCGCGCCGAGGAAGAGCTTGTCATGGCCTGCTGCTTCAACCCGCCGGTAACCGGCAAGGAAGTCCATCAGGAAGACGGCTCCTACGCTCTGGAAGACAGCTGAGAAAGGTTCGGGGCCACGCGCCCCGGAAAAGAGGGTATGAATTTTCCACAGCACACCGTCGAGAAGATCGGCGGCACATCCATGAGCCGCGTGGCCGAGTTGCTGGACACGCTATTCATCGGGAACCGCGAGGGCGCATCGCTCTATCACCGGGTCTTTGTGGTCTCGGCTTTTGGCGGGATCACCAACAAGCTGCTGGAGCACAAGAAGTCCGGCACGCCCGGCGTTTATGCGCGCTTTGCCAACGACGATGACGATCACGGCTGGCTCGACGCGCTGACCGAGGTGGGCCACGCCATGCGCGAGGCGCATACCGAGATACTCGAACACCCGGGCGACCGCAGCATGGCCGACGAATTCGTGCGCGAGCGGATCGAGGGCGCGCGCTCGTGCCTGTTCGATCTTCAGCGGCTGTGCTCTTACGGGCATTTCCGGCTGGCCGATCACATGCTGGTCATCCGCGAACTTCTCTCCGGGCTGGGCGAGGCGCATTCCGCCTTCGTCACCACGCTGCTGTTGCAGCGCGCGGGCGTCAACGCGCGGTTCATCGACCTCAGCGGCTGGCGCGACGAGGCCGAGCACACGCTGGCCGAGCGGATCGCGCAGGGGCTGGGCGATGTGGATCTTGCCACCGAGCTGCCCATCGTCACCGGCTATGCGCAATGCACCGAGGGGCTGATGCGCGAATTCGACCGCGGCTATTCCGAGGTGACGTTTGCGCGCATCGCCGCCTGGACGGGCGCGTCCGAGGCGATCATCCACAAGGAATTCCACCTGTCCTCCGCCGATCCCAACCTCGTGGGCGAGGATGCCGTGCGCAAGCTGGGGCACACCAATTACGACGTGGCCGATCAGCTCTCGAACCTCGGGATGGAAGCGATCCACCCCAAGGCGGCCAAGACCCTGCGCCAGGCCGAGGTGCCGCTGCGCGTGACCAACGCCTTCGACCCCGGCGATCCCGGCACGCTGATCGACGATCAGCCAACCGACGAGGCGAATGTCGAGATCGTGACCGGGCTAAAGGTCGTGGCGCTGGAGCTGTTCGAGCAGGACATGGTGGGCGTCAAGGGCTATGACGCGGCCATTCTCGACGCGCTCAAGCGGCACAATGTCTGGATCGTGTCCAAGACCTCCAACGCCAACACGATCACCCACTATGTGCACGCCTCGCTCAAGACGGTGCGGCGCGTGGCGCACGATCTCGAAGAGGTGTTCCCCTCGGCCAAGGTCTCGGCGCGCACGCTGTCGGTGGTGTCACCCATCGGGCGCAACCTTCAAGGGCTCAAGGTCCTGAGCCGCGGGTTGTCCGCGCTGGAGGATGCGGGCATCGAAGTGATCGCCGCGCACCAGACGCCGCGCGGCGTGGACGTGCAATTCGTTCTCGGCTCCAGGGACATGGAACCGGCGATCACCGCGCTGCACCGGGTGCTGATCGAGGGCGCGGTGGCGCAAATCCCCAAGCAGGCCGCCTGAGCGCGGCCCCCATCAATTTGAAACGAATGCGCGGCACTCCGGGTTTGGAGTGGCCGCGCATTTGCGGTAAGGTCATCTTGTCAGGGCCAGGATGGCCGGGACCTTCCAAAGAGTTACACGTGTGGTGCGTAGGGAGCACGTGGGGTAGCGGGGGGTGTCGGCCGATAGGGCGGGCATCCCCCGTTCGGGTTGCGCCGCCGGGGTCTCGTCACTGCACCCGGATCACCGACTTGTCCACCAGCAGCACATAGCCGCGCCGCGCGATGTTCTTGACCAGCATCTCGCTCACAAGCTGATTGCCGAGCGCGTCGCGCAGCCGTTTGATCCGCGTGGCACCTGCGGCCTCTTCACAGTCCTCGGGTCGCCGGCCCGAGATCATCGCCTCGATTTCCGCCCCGCTGAGCACATCATCGTCGAGCCGCGCCTCGGCCAGAATGCTCAGCGTCTCGAGCGCGGCATCGGTCAGCTTGAAGCCCATGTCGTTGAGATAGACGGTCCGCTCGTCGCGGCTGATATGCAGGGATGAGACCTGTATGCCCGTCCGCTCGATCTGTGCCATGCGGCGGTTGAGCGCGACCAGCATCACCAGGAACACCAGCGACGCGACCAGCAGCGCCGTGGAGAACACCAGCAACACAAAGATCACCATCCGGTAACTGACAAGTGTCTCGGAAAAGGCGGTGCCCGATAGCGCGAGGATCTCCAGCAGCTTGATCTCCCCCGCGCCGGTGAGCGCGTCATTCTCGACAAAGATACGCTCGACCCGCGCGTTGAACGCGTTGGCGTCTGGCAGGCTGAGAAACAGGAACACGGCGGCAAGCGTCAGGATCGCGACAATGGCAATCACGCCGATCACCACGACGCGGGTTCCCGACCGGCGCATGTCTGCGGCGGATGCTTTCTGCCCGCGCGGCGTCATCATGCTCGCATAGTCACATTATTTTTCCTTTTTCGACATGACCTTGAGCAAGGTCAGCCCCTGTTGCGCCAGTTGCGCCCTGAGCGCCGCCTCGGCCGCCGAACAGGGCGCGCTGACCGTGGTCACGTCATAGAAAAGCTCGAACGGGTTTTCCCGCTTGGCCTTGTATTCGATCTGGCAGGCCGCCACCGCCGCCTCTGCAACGAGCGTGAAAGCGAGGACCGGGGCGAGGGTGTGAATGATCCGTGTCATGAAGCCAAGATGCGCCAGCGCACGCGGCTATTCAATATCCCGTGACGTGAAATGACCCTGAAAGCCCGCGTTATCAGATATCATAGAGGCGATATTGCCTGTCCTCCGGGACCGGGCACATCTTTCGGGGCACGACCTGCGGTCATGGCGGTCTGACACACCTCTCGCACCGCGCTGCCACGCAAACCTGAAAGGAGACACCATGTTTCGCAAGCTTCTCGTTCTCGCCCTTGGCATGGCCCTCGGTGCCGGTGGCGCGCAAGCGGCCGCCGCCATCCCGGCCTCGCAGGGCGCCCCGGCCATCGGTGCAGAGGTGACGCTCGTCGGCCACCGCACCCACCGCGGCGATGATGCCCGCGGATACCGTCGCGGCTATCGCGACGCGCGGCCCCGCTATCGCGGGCGCGGGTACCAGCGCCCCCGGCATGGATACTACCGGGCTTATCGGTACGGCCATCGCGGACGGTATCCGGTGTTTGGCCAACGTAACAGCTATCGGGGCGGTCACGGATACGACGCGCGACAGAACTATCTGCGCGACCGCTACGGCAAGTGACGGAACCCGGAGTACCCCGGCAACTCCGTCCCAGTCAAGGAAAGGATCAGACCCATGTTCACCAAGTTCACCGCAGCCCTCATGGCCGGCGCCCTCGCGCTCGCTTCTGCGGCCGCCCCGACAGAGGTGCGCGCCGGGAACGATACCGGCAAGATTGTCGCGGGCCTCGCCATCGGTGCGATCATCGGTGCGGCGATCGCCAACGACAACAAGAAGCGGAGGTACGATGACGGATATGTCTCGCGCCAGGGCTATGACGCCTATGGGTACTCCTCCAACCAGGATCGTCACCGCGGCTACAACCGCGGATACGGCTCCCGGCGCGTCAGCCTGCCCGGTGCCTGCCGCGTCTACAATGGCTATCGGTCGGGCTATTCCGGGCGCTGCCTGAGCGGATACAACTACGGCTATGACGCGCTGCCCTCGGCCTGTGCCGTCCGCGTGGGCGGGCGTCACGGGACGATCTATCGCGACCGGTGCCTCAATCGGTACGGATATCGCTGAACGGCAGGCGATCGAGCAGGCACGCGGGGAGGGGCGAATGAGCCCCTCCCTTTGCATTCGCGGCAGGCCCATGCCATCAGGGCGCATGACAGGCCCCGATTTCACATACGAGACCGCCGCGCGCGCCTTGGGTCACGCCCGGATTGCCGGAGTGGACGAGGTTGGGCGCGGTCCGCTCGCCGGGCCGGTGACGGCGGCGGCGGTGATCCTCGATCCGGGGGCCATCCCGGAGGGGCTGAACGATTCCAAGAAACTGAGCGCGGCGCGCCGCGAGGCGCTGACCGAGGCAATCCTCGCCTCGGCGCAGGTCTCGATTGCCCATGCTACCGTCGCCGAGATCGACGAGATCAACATCCTGCGCGCCGCGCATCTCGCGATGGAGCGGGCGATCGCCGCGCTCGATCCTTCGCCCGACATGGCGCTCATCGACGGCAACATGCTGCCGCATGGCCTGGCGCTCCCGGCGCGGGCCATCGTCAAGGGCGATGCCGTCTCGCTGTCGATCGCCGCCGCGTCGATCGTGGCAAAAACCTGCCGTGATCGCCTCATGCGGGATTTGGCGCAACAGTTTCCCGGCTATGGATGGGAGCGCAACGCCGGCTACCCGTCAAAAGCGCATCGTGCCGCGCTCCTAAATCTTGGTGTCACCCCTCACCATAGGCGTTCTTTCAAACCGGTGCACAATATCTTGTATCAAGAAAAATAACTAACCCTCTGATTCAAAAAAGAAATTGACCGCGAATCGGCTTTGACTCATTCTTTTGCCAATGAGCAGAGCGCCCAATGCGCCGGGACAGAGGCAGAAAATGACAATCAAGACCAAGACCGGGCGCCCCGCCGCGCTCCCTCTCAACACGATTCTCGCCGGGGATTGTATCGAGGTGATGAATGGCCTGCCCGAGGCCAGCATCGACCTGATCTTTGCCGACCCGCCCTATAACCTGCAACTGCGCGGTGATCTCCACCGTCCCGACAACAGCCAGGTCGATGCGGTGGACGATGCGTGGGACAGCTTTGCCAGCTTCGCCGCCTATGACCGGTTCACGCAGCAATGGCTGGCGGCGGCACGGCGCATCCTCAAGCCCAACGGCGCGATCTGGGTGATCGGCTCGTATCACAACATCTTTCGCGTCGGCGCGGCGCTGCAGGATGCGGGCTTCTGGATCCTCAACGACGTGGTCTGGCGCAAGTCCAACCCGATGCCGAATTTCCGCGGCAAGCGGCTGACCAACGCGCACGAGACGATGATCTGGGCCAGCCGCGAGGAGGGCGCGAAATACACCTTCAATTACGAGGCGCTGAAATCGCTCAATGACGGTATCCAGATGCGCTCTGACTGGGTGTTGCCCCTCTGCACCGGGCATGAGCGGCTCAAGGACGAGAACGGCGACAAGGCGCACCCGACGCAAAAGCCCGAGAGCCTGCTGCACCGGGTGCTCGTCGGCACCACCAGCCCCGGCGACGTGGTGCTCGACCCGTTCTTCGGCACCGGCACGACTGGCGCGGTGGCCCGGATGCTGGGCCGGGATTACATCGGGATCGAACGCGAGGAGAGCTATCGCCGCGTGGCCGAGAAGCGGCTCGCCAATATCCGCAAGTACGACCGTGACGCGCTCCAGGTTTCCACGTCCAAACGCGCCGAGCCGCGCGTACCCTTCGGCCAGCTCGTCGAGAGGGGGATGCTGCGCCCCGGCGAGGTGCTGACCTCGGTGAACGGCAAGACCGCCGCCAAGGTCCGCGCCGACGGCACGCTGGTGGCCGACGGGATCAACGGCTCGATCCACAAGGTGGGCGCGCATCTAGAGGGCGCGCCGTCCTGCAACGGCTGGACCTATTGGTGCTTTCGCCGCGAGGGCAAGACCGTGCCCATCGACGTGCTGCGCCAGCAGATTCGCGCCGAGATGGCCGACCGTCCCAATTGATACCCATACCGCCGGTGTCCGGGGCCTGGCTTGACCGGACACCCTTTGCCTTGTCCCGCCCCTCGTGGCGGGACATTTTTCGGTCTCAATAGCCGCGTTGCGGATCGACGATGTTGAAAAGCGGCTCGCCCCGCCGCCAGTGTCCGAGATTGTCCAGAAACAGCTCGAACGATCGCATCGCCCAGCCCTCCCAGACCGCCGAGCAATGCGGCGACAGGATCACCCGGTCGAGGCTCCAGAGCGGGTTGTCGCCGGGCAGCGGCTCGGTCTCGAACACGTCCAGCGCGGCACCGCGCAGATGCCCCGCGCGCATGGTATTCACGAGCGCGGCCCCATCGAGCACGCCGCCGCGCGACACGTCCACGAGGATCGCCTCCGGCTTCATCGCCATCAGCGCCCGTGCATTCACAAGACCCCGCGTCCCGGGCACAAGCGGTACCGACAACACCACGATATCCGCCTTGCCCCACAGCTCGGGCAGCGCATCGGCCGGGTGCACCTCGTCCACGTTCTCCATCGGTTTCGGCCGGGCGCGGGTGCCGATCACGTTGAGGCCAAACGCCTTGGCCCGCGCCGCCACCGCCCGGCCGGTATGCCCCAGCCCCACGATCAGCAGGGTCTTTCCCTGTAGCGGCGTCATCAGCCGCGTGCTGTCCCAGTGCCGCGCTGCGCGGTCGGTGGCCATCCCGTCGATGTCGAGCGTGAAATGCAGCACCGACCCGAACACGTACTCGGCGATCATGGGTGCTGCGACCCCGGCGGCGTTGCTGACCGTCACGGCCTGCGCGTCCCACGGCGCCAGATGATCCACCCCGGCCCCGCCCACGGCGATCCAGCGCGGGCCGTGCGGGCCAAGCAGCGCCTCGCGCGGATAGCCCGTGCGCCCGTGAAACGCGACGGAATAGACGATATCGGGCCGGAAATCGCCCAATACCGCGTCAAGACCGTCATAGCCGTCATGCCCGCGCGCCTCGATCCCCGGCGCGGCCTCGGCCAGCCGCGCCAGCATCGGCGCGGGGTCGCTGGTGTGGACGAGAATACGAGGGGCGTCGGTCATGGCCTGTCCGGTTCGGGGTATACGAGCCCGGCAAGCTGCGAGAATTTGGCATCGTGGTCAAGCAGCCGCTCGCGCATCTCCCACAGCGCGCCGATCCGCGCCTCCGACAGCGCACCCCCGGCCATCACCGACAGCTTGGCGCGGATATCGGCCTCGGGCATCGGCGCCTCCGGCCCGCCGCGCGCGTTGCAATCGCCCGACCGGATCACCCGCCCGCCCTTCAGCCGCGCGGTCACGTCAGACCAGCGCCCCTCGGGGAACCGCGCGGAATGGCGCGGCTCCTCGCGCACGGTGATGCGGGCGTGCATTTCCGCCACGCGCGGATCGCGCAACGCGTCCCCGGTTATCTCCGCCGGGCCGAGGCGGCCATGTACGAGATAGGCCGCCAGCGCGAAGCCCAGCGAATACTGCGCCTCGCTCGTCGTCTCGGGCATCCCCGGAAAGAGAGCGGCGGATTGCGCGAAGGTGGCCACCTCCAGGGCCTCGATCTGATCCGGGCTAACGCCCTGTTCCTCGACCAGCGCCCGCAGACATTCGAGCGCCCCATGCGCCCAGCGGCAGATCGGATATGGCTTGATATAGTTGCGCATCACCGTCCAGCCCTGCCCCAGATCGGCCCAGAGATGCGCCCCCTCCGCCCCTTCGACGGTGATCGCGGGCGCGCCCGTGAAATCGCGTTCGGCCTGTAACAGGGACGAAACTCCGACTAGGGCCCCCATGCCAGAGCCATCATGCAGCATCGTCGGGTTGGCGATCTCGCGCATCATCTGGCTGCGTGGTCCGTGATACTCGGCGATGCCCAGCGCGTGGCGCAGCACCTCCGCGCCATCCCCCCGCAGATGCGCCCCCAGCGCCGCCACGCCCAGCGCGTTCCACGCCCCCGAGGTGTGGTAATCGCTCACCGTGGCATGCAGTGCGACAGCGGCGCGCGCGGCCACCTCGTAGCCCATCACCAGCGCGGTGAGCGCCTGCCTGCCCGTCAGGCCGGGGCACCGCTCCGCAAAGGCGAAAAGCGCGGGCACCAGCGCGCAGCCGATATGCCCCTTGGTGGCGTTCAGCCCGTCATGCGCATCCAGATTGTCGATCTGCGTGGCCAGCGCCCAGGCTGCCCCCGGCATGGCACAGCGCCGCCCGTCAAACAGCAGCGTCGCGCGGTGGTCCTCGCGCGCCGCCTCGTGAAAATCGCAGGCGAAGTCCCGCGCGATCCGCCCCGCATCGAGCGACGCGGCCCCTGCCGCAACGCCCAGCGTGTCGATGAGCAGCACCGCGGTTCGCGCCAGCACCTCCTCGGGGACGGGCAAGGCGGGATCGAGCGCAAACCGCGCGATGGGCGCGAACCGGTCTGGATCGGCGGCATAGGACATGGGCGCACCTCCCGGGATCATGCCCCATCCTGACCCGCGAAGCCGCCGGCGTGCGGCCGGTTTGCGACATATCCTGTCCCGCTTTCCCCCCTTGCGAGCGTCCGGCACCACTGTTACCTCTTGGATAGCTCCGTTGGGGTGCCCGGGATGCACGGGCTGAGAGGCGATGCGCCAACCCATCGAACCTGATCCGGGTGATACCGGCGTAGGAAACGGATATCAGCAAGCCCGCGCGCGCCCTGCATCCGTTCCCCTGCAACTGAGGGAGACGCGCATGGTGGCGACCGCATTGACAATCGCAGGCTCCGACAGCGGCGGTGGCGCGGGTATTCAGGCCGACCTCAAGACATTCTCGGCGCTGGGCGTCTATGGCGCGAGCGTGATCACCGCTGTCACCGCGCAAAACACCTGTGCCGTGACCGATGTGCACCCGGTGCCAAACGCCACCGTGGCCGCTCAGATCACGGCCGTTTTGGGCGATATCAGGGTCGATTGCATAAAGATCGGGATGCTCGGCGATGTCGGTCTGATCGAGACGGTGGCCGAGGCGCTCCTGGGCTATGACGGCCCCGTGGTGCTCGACCCGGTGATGGTGGCGAAATCCGGGGCGCGGCTCCTGCCCGAGGCGGCGCGCGCGGCGCTGATCGCGCATCTTCTGCCGCGCGCCCACCTGCTCACCCCCAACCTGCCCGAGGCGGCGGCGCTGTTGGGCTGTGCCGAGGCCCTGAGCAATGCAGACATGCAGGCGCAGGGCACACGGCTGTGCGGGATGGGCGCGGGTGCGGTGCTGATGAAGGGCGGTCACGGGCAGGGCGAGACCTGCACCGACTGGCTGATCGCCGATGAGGTGACGCGCCTCGACGCCCCCCGCATCGCCACGCGCAACACCCACGGCACCGGGTGCACGCTCTCTTCGGCCATCGCGGCGGGGCTGGCGCAGGGGCTGACCTTGCGCGAGGCGGTCGCGCGCGCGCATGGCTGGCTGCATCGGGCGATCCTGGCCGCCGACGCGCTGGAAATCGGGCACGGCCACGGCCCGGTACATCATTTTCACGAGGTCTGGACATGACCGACGCAATCACCATTCGCGGCGCGGGCATCGTCGGGCTCTGTGTGGCCACCGAACTCATGGCGCGGGGCGTCCACGTTACCCTTCGCGATCCCGCACCGGAGCCCGGCGCACATGGCTGCTCGTGGTGGGCGGGCGGTATGCTTGCGCCCTTCTGCGAGGGGATGACGGCAGAGGAACCGGTGGTCCGCCTTGGTCAACAGGCCGCCGACTGGTGGGAAGCGCAGGGCGTCGAGGTGGTTCGGCGCGGCTCACTCGTTGTCACGCTGCAACGCGACCGGCGCGAGCTGGACCAATTCGCGCGGCGCACCACCGGGCATCGGCTGGTGCGTGGCGAGGATTTAGCCATGTTAGAGCCGCATCTGGCCGACCGCCACGACCGCGCGCTCTATTTCGAGGACGAGGCGCATATCGACCCGCGGGCCGCGCTCATGCACCTGCGCAAACGGCTGCAACAGGCGGGCGCGCGATTCGAGCAGACCGGCGCCGCCCCCGATGGCCCGGTGATCGACTGTCGTGGCCTGGCGGCGCAGGACAGCCTGCCTGACCTGCGCGGCGTCAAGGGCGAGATGGTCGTGCTGCATTCCCGTGATGTGAGCCTGAATCGGCCCATTCGCCTGTTGCACCCGCGCTTTCCGCTCTACATCGTGCCGCGCGGAGATGGCGTTTTCATGCTGGGCGCGACGCAGATCGAGAGCGAGGAACGCTGGCGCGCCTCGGCGCGCTCGGTCATGGAATTGCTCTCGGCGGCTTACGCCCTGCACCCCGCCTTCGGCGAGGCCGAGGTGATGGAGATCGGGGCCGACGCGCGCCCCGCTTTTCCCGACAACCTGCCGCGCATCACGCGCCAAGGGGGCGCGATCCACGTCAACGGCCTATTCCGTCACGGCTTTCTCTTGTCGCCCGCTGTTGCGCGGATGACGGCGGGGCTGGTGATGCGCAGCAACGAGAAACCGGAGTTTTACCATGAAGATCACGGTTAATGGCACCACGCAAGAGCGCGCGGCCACCACGCTCGATGCGTTGCTCGTCGAGCTGGGCTATGGCACGGCCAAGGTGGCGACCGCGGTAAACGAGAGCTTCGTTCCGGCTGCATCAAGGCCGGAACAGAGACTGAATGACGGCGATCGGATCGAGATCGTCGCGCCGCGGCAAGGGGGCTGAGATGCCACGCTACTACGATACCGATATCCCCTCGCGCCTGATGCTCGGCACCGCGCAATACCCCTCGCCCGCGATCCTGGCCGAGGCGTTCAAACGCTCCGGCGCGGGCATCGCCACCGTCTCGGTCCGCCGCGAGGCGGGGGGGGCGCGCGCGGGGCAGGCGTTCTGGGACATGATCGGCGATCTGGGCGCGCACGTCCTGCCCAACACCGCCGGCTGCCATTCGGTGCGCGAGGCGGTGACCACGGCGCAGATGGCGCGGGAACTGTTCGAGACCGACTGGATCAAGCTGGAGGTGATCGGTCATGCGGACACCTTGCAGCCGGACCCCTTCGGACTGGTCGAGGCGGCGCGCATCCTGACCGAAGATGGCTTCAAGGTGTTTCCCTACTGCACCGAGGATCTCGTGCTCTGCGAGCGGCTGGTAGAGGCCGGGTGCCGGGTGCTCATGCCCTGGGGCGCGCCCATCGGCACCGGGCTGGGGCTCAACAATATCTACGGGCTGCGCAGCTTGCGTGCCCATTTCCCCGACCTGCCGCTGGTGATCGACGCAGGGCTGGGCCTGCCCTCTCAGGCGGCCCACGCGATGGAGCTGGGCTATGACGCGGTGCTGCTCAATACCGCCGTGGCCAAGGCGGGCGATCCGGCGGCGATGGCCGAGGGTTTCGCGCGCGCGCTGGAGGCCGGGCGGCTTGGGTTCGAGGCTGACCCGATGGAACCGCGCGACATGGCCGCGCCATCGACGCCGGTGCTGGGGAGGGCGTTCACCTGATGGCCCTGCCGCGGTTTTACCCGATCTTCGATGACGCGGACTGGCTCCGCCGCACCCTTCCGCTCGGTGTGAAGCTGGTGCAGTTGCGCATCAAGGAGCTGACCGGCGAAATGCTGAAACAGCAGATTGCGCAAGCACAGGGCCTGTGTCGGGAGGCTGGCGCCATCCTCGTGGTCAACGACCACTGGCAGACGGCCATCGACTTGGGCTGCGACTGGGTGCATCTCGGGCAGGAGGATCTCGATACCGCCGACATCCCCGCCATCCGGCGGGCGGGGGTCAAGATCGGGCTCAGCACCCATGACCATGCCGAACTGGATCGCGCCTTGTCGCACGATCCCGATTACATCGCCCTCGGCCCCGTCTATCCCACCATCCTGAAAAAGATGAAATGGCACGAACAGGGGCTTTCGAGGGTTGCCGAATGGAAGCGCCTGATCGGCGACATCCCCCTCGTGGCCATTGGCGGCATGTCGGTGGAGCGGGCGCAGGGGGCGCTCGATGCCGGGGCGGATGTGGTGTCGGCGGTGACGGATATCACGCTCAACGACGACCCCGAGGCGCGGGTTCGGCAATGGATCGGGGCCACAACATGAGCCGCTATGCCCGCCAGATCGCCCTGCCCGAGTTCGGGCGCGCCGGTCAGGACCGGCTGGCGGCGGCGCATGTGCTGATCATCGGTGCCGGCGGCTTGGCCGTGCCGGTGCTGCAATACCTTGTCGGCGCGGGCGTGGGACGGATCACCCTGATGGACGGCGACCGCGTCGCCTTGAGCAACCTGCATCGGCAGACCCTCTTTCGCATGGCTGATATTGGCCAGCCAAAGGCCACCGCCGCCGCCGCCCACATGGCCGCGCTCAACCCGGAATGTACGATTTCCGCCATAACAGAGCCGCTTGACCCGATGAACGCCCCCGGCCACGTGGCCACAGCGGACTTGGCGCTCGACTGCGCCGACAGCTTTGCGGCGAGCTACGTTCTGTCCGACGCCTGCCTTGAACAGGGCAGGCCGCTCATCAGCGCCTCGGTGGTCGGAACCTCCGGCTATGTCGGCGGCTTCTGCGGCGGTGCGCCAAGCTTGCGCGCGGTCTTCCCCGACCTGCCCGACAGGCTGGGAAGTTGCGAGGCCGATGGCGTACTCGGGCCGTCGGTGGGCATCATCGGCAGCCTTCAGGCGCAGATGGCGATGGCGGTTCTGGCGGAAACAGAGCCGCAATCCCTTGGTCAGCTCATTACCTTCGAGGCCACCGGCCACCGCTTTGGCGGCTTCCGGTTTGACAATGCGCCCGAGCCCAAAGGCGGCTTCGGCTTCATCGCGCCCGGACAGGTCGCCCCCGGCGACTGGCTGGTGGATCTGCGGGCCAGGGATGAGAGCGGCCCGGCCCTGCCGCACGCGACCCGGCACACCGTCAGCGATTTCGACACCTCCGACCTTCGCCCCGAGGGCGGGCGCGCCGTGCTGGCCTGCCGCTCGGGTCTGCGCTCTTGGCAGGCCGCGACACGGCTGCGCGGCCATTGGGACGGAGAGATTGCCCTGATCGCCCTAGGCGGCACCCCAGAGGAGAGAACCCCATGCGATACCTGACCCTGATCCTCGCGTTCCTGGCCGCCCCGGTCATGGCCCAGGACAAGATGACCCTGATGCTCGACTGGTTCGTGAATCCCGACCACGGGCCGATCATCCTCGCCGAGGAGCTTGGCTATTTCAAAGAGGCCGGGCTGGAGGTCGAAATGGTGGCCCCCGCCGACCCGTCCGACCCGCCCAAGATGGTCGCCGCAGGAAAGGCCGATCTGGCGATCGCCTATCAGCCGCAGCTTCACCTTCAGGTCGAAGAGGGGCTGCCGCTGCGCCGGGTGGGCACGCTCATCGCGACGCCGCTCAACTGCCTTCTGGTGCTGGAGGATGGACCCATTAAATCCACCGCCGATCTCAAGGGCCGCAAGGTGGGCTTTTCCGTCGCCGGGGTCGAAGAGGCGCTGCTGTCGGCCATTCTCGCCCAGCATGATTTGACGCTCGACGATATCGAGCTGGTCAACGTCAACTGGTCGCTCTCGCCCTCGCTGATGTCGGGACAGGTGGACGCGGTGATCGGCGCTTACCGCAATTTCGAATTGAACCAGATGGAAATCGAGGGCGTACCGGGGCGCTGCTTCTACGTCGAGGAAGAGGGCGTGCCCACCTATGACGAGCTCATCTACGTGGCCAATCCCGAGACGATGAATGCGGACATGATCCGCCGCTTCCTGCGCGCCACCGAGCGCGCGACGCAATACATCATGAACCATCCGCAGAAAAGCTGGGAGATATTCGCCGGCACCTCGGCCGAGTTGCAGGACAAACTGAACGAGAAGGCATGGGCCGATACCTATCCGCGCTTTGCCACCCGTCCCGCGGCGCTCGATCACGCGCGCTATCGCCGCTTCGAGCGCTTTCTGCTCGACGCAGGGATGATCGAGACTGAGACGCCGGTCTCGGGCCTCGCGCTGGACCTGAACGCGCGATGACCGAGGGTTACGGCACGACCTTCCCCCGCCTGCGCGATGCGGCGGGGGCGGTCTGGCGTGACTACACAGGCCACGCCTTTGTCGAGCGGCTGCGCGACGCGGGCCTGCCGCGCGCGGCGTTTCGCGGCTACCTCGTGCAGGACTACATCTTCCTCGTCCATTTCGCGCGAGCCTGGGCGCTGGCGGTGACCAAGGCCGAAACGGTGGACGAGATGCGCACCTGCGCGGCCACCGTCGATGCGCTGGTCAATACCGAGATCGGCCTGCATGTCCGCACCTGCGCCGAAGCGGGGTTGTCGGAGGCCGACCTGTTCGAGACCGCGGAACACCCCGCCAACCTCGCGTATACCCGCTACGTGCTGGATGCCGGGCATTCGGGCGATTTTCTCGATCTGCTGGCGGCGCTTGCCCCCTGCGTCATGGGCTATGGCGAGATCGGCGCGCGGCTGGGGCAGGACGTGGCCGACGGTCATCCCTATGCCGACTGGATCGCCACCTATGCCGGTGACGAGTATCAACAGGTTTGCCGCGAGGCGGGGGCGCTCCTTGACGGGGCGGTGGCGCGGCGTCTTGGCCCGGTGCCCGAGGCCACGCCGGGCTGGCACAGGCTCTGCCACCGCTTCACCACCGCAACCCGGCTGGAGGTCGGCTTCTGGGACATGGGGCTGTCCTTCGCGCGCTAGGCCCTCTTGCCCCGCCGCGGCCCGCCGCGTAGAACGCAGGCCGAGCCAAGACACGGAGCCCGAGCATGCTGGATCTCACCTATGACGCGCCGAAACCCAAGGTGATCGCCGGCGCCAGGCACGATTGGGAGCTGGTCATCGGCATGGAGGTGCACGCGCAGGTGGCATCAAACGCCAAGCTGTTCTCCGGCGCCTCCACCCAATTCGGGGCCGAGCCCAATTCCTGCGTCTCCTTCGTCGATGCCGCGATGCCCGGCATGCTGCCCGTCATCAACGAGTTCTGCGTCGAGCAGGCGGTGCGCACCGGGCTGGGGCTGAAGGCAAAGATTAACCTCTGGTCGGCCTTCGACCGCAAGAATTATTTCTACCCCGACCTGCCGCAGGGCTACCAGATCAGCCAGCTTTATCACCCGCTGGTGGGCGAGGGTGAAATCCTTGTCGATATGGAGCCGGGCGTCGCACGGCTGGTGCGGGTCGAGCGCATTCATATGGAACAGGACGCGGGCAAGTCGATCCACGACATGGACCCGGCAATGTCCTTCGTCGACCTCAACCGCACCGGCGTCTGCCTGATGGAGATCGTCAGCCGCCCCGACATCCGCGGCCCCGAAGAGGCGGCGGCCTATGTCACCAAGCTGCGCCAGATCCTGCGTTACCTGGGCACCTGCGACGGCAACATGCAGAACGGCAACCTGCGGGCGGACGTCAACGTCTCGGTCTGCCGTCCGGGGCAGTACGAGAAATACCAGGACAGCCAGGACTTCGCGCATCTCGGCACGCGCTGCGAGATCAAGAACATGAACTCCATGCGCTTTATCCAGATGGCCATCGACTACGAGGCGCGCCGCCAGATCGCGATCCTCGAATCGGGCGGCGAGGTGGTGCAGGAGACGCGCCTTTACGACCCGGACAAGAACGAGACCCGCTCCATGCGTTCCAAGGAAGAAGCGCATGATTACCGCTATTTCCCCGATCCCGACCTCCTGCCGCTGGAGATCGAGCAGGCTTGGGTGGACGAGATCGAGGCCAACCTGCCCGAATTGCCGGACGCCAAGAAGGCGCGGTTTGTGCTGGAGTTCGGCCTCAGCGAGTACGACGCCAGCGTGCTGACCGCCGATCTCGCCAACGCCCGGTATTTCGAGCAGGTAGCGGCCGGTGCAGGCGACGGCAAGCTGGCAGCCAACTGGGTCATCAACGAACTCTTTGGCAGGCTCAAGAAAGAGGACCATTCCATCGAGGAAAGCCCGGTCAGCCCGGCGCAACTCGCGGCCATCGTGCGACTGATCAAGTCCGACGCCATTTCCGGCAAGATCGCCAAGGACCTGTTCGAGATCGTCTATACCGAAGGGGGCGACCCCGAGCAGATTGTCGAAGAGCGCGGCCTTCGCCAGGTCACCGACACCGGCGCCATCGAGGCCGCCGTGGACGAGATCATCGCCGCCAACCCCGCGCAGGTGGAAAAGGCACAGGCCAATCCGAAACTCGCGGGCTGGTTTGTGGGCCAGGTGATGAAGGCGACCGGCGGCAAGGCCAATCCCAAGGCGGTGAACCAGATCGTGACGGCAAAGCTCGGTCTCTGATACGTCCCCGAGACGCCTGGCGGCCGTATTTGTCTCGGTCCGCGCCCCCTCCTGCCTTCTCAAGCCCGAAGCGGATGTGTAAGACAACGGGGTGCGGACGATCGTGTAGCCGGCCTTGCCGGGCGGGTGCGGACATCGGGGAGACAGGATTGTGAGAATCGCGATGATCGGCACGGGCTATGTCGGGCTCGTCTCCGGGGTGTGCTTTTCGGATTTCGGGCATGACGTGATCTGCGTGGACAAGCAGCCCGAAAAGATCGCGATGCTAGAGCGCGGCGAGGTGCCGATCTACGAGCCGGGGCTCGACGCGCTGATGGCGAAAAATGTCGAGGCCGGGCGGCTATCCTTCACCACCGACCTCGCAGCGGCGGTCGACGGCGCCGACGCGGTCTTTATCGCGGTGGGCACGCCCACGCGCCGCGGCGACGGGCACGCCGATCTTACCTACGTCATGTCCGCCGCCGAAGAGGTGGCCCGCGCGCTGACCGGCTATGCCGTGATCGTCACGAAATCGACCGTGCCCGTGGGCACCAACCGCAAGGTCAAGCAGGCGGTGATCAAGGCCAGCCCCGAGGCCGAGTTCGACGTGGCATCGAACCCGGAGTTCCTGCGCGAGGGCGCGGCGATCGAGGATTTCATGAAGCCCGATCGCGTGGTGGTGGGCGTGCAATCGAGCCGCGCGCAGGAGGTGATGGCCGATGTCTACCGCCCGCTGTTCCTGCGCGAGTTTCCCATCGTCTACACCGATCTGGAATCGGCCGAGATGATCAAATACGCGGCCAACGCCTTCCTCGCCACCAAGGTCAGCTTCGTCAACGAGATCGCCGCGCTGTGCGAGCGGGTGGGCGCGGATGTCAAGGAAGTGGCGCGGGGCATCGGTCTCGACGGCCGCATTGGCAACAAGTTCCTGCATGCGGGCCCCGGCTATGGCGGATCGTGCTTCCCCAAGGACACCACGGCGCTCGCCCGCATCGGGCAGGAGCACGCGGTGCCGCAAACCATCGTCGAGACGGTGATCCGCGTCAACGAGGGCGTCAAGACACGGATGATCGAGAAGCTGCGCGACCTCACCGACGACAGTTTCAACGGCAAGGTGGTCGCCGTGCTGGGCGTGACCTTCAAGCCCAACACCGACGACATGCGCGACGCGCCCTCGCTAACCATCGTACCCGCACTGGTGGGCGGCGGGGCCAAGGTGCGCGTGGTCGATCCACAGGGCCGCCGCGAGGGCGAGGCGCTGCTGCCCGGGGTGGTCTGGTCGGACGATCCCTACAAGGCCGCGAACAACGCCGATCTGCTGGTGATCCTCACAGAGTGGAACGAGTTCCGCGCGCTCGACCTGAAGAAGCTGGCGCGCAAGATGGCCACGCCCCGCATGGCCGATCTGCGCAACATCTATTCCGCGCGGGATGCCCGCCGCGCCGGATTCGAGCGGTACGAGGGGGTGGGGCGCTGATGCGCGTCTTCATCACCGGCACCGCCGGGTTCATCGGCTTTCACCTTGCCCGGCTGCTGCTGGCCGAGGGGCATCAGGTGGCCGGCTTCGACGGGATGACGGATTACTACGATGTCCGCCTGAAACAGCGTCGCCACGCGATGCTGCACCAGACCCCCGGCTTTACCGCACCGAAGCGATGCTCGAGGCCGAGGCCGCGCTCTCCGCGGCGGTCTCGGCCTTCGCCCCCGATGTGATCGTGCATCTCGCCGCGCAGGCGGGGGTGCGCTACAGCCTTGAAAACCCGCGCGCCTATGTCGATGCCAATGTCGTGGGCACGCTCAACGTGATGGAGGCCGCGCACGCCGCGGGCGTGCGGCACCTGCTTATGGCCTCGACCTCCTCGGTCTATGGCGCCAACGAGGACATGCCCTTTGACGAGCGGCAAAAGGCCGACACGCAGCTCACCATCTACGCCGCCACCAAGAAGGCCAATGAATCGATGGGCCATGCCTGGGCGCATATCCACGGGCTGCCGGTCACGATGTTCCGGTTCTTCACCGTCTATGGCCCCTGGGGCCGGCCCGACATGGCGCTGTTCAAGTTCACCAGGGGCATTCTCGAAGGCACGCCCATCGACATCTACAACAATGGCGAGATGTGGCGCGACTTCACCTATGTCGATGATCTCGTGCGCGCCATACGGCTGCTTGTCGATGTCGTGCCCGGCGGCCCCGAGACGGCGGTGGAGGGCGACAGCCTCAGCTCCGCCGCCCCGTTCCGGGTGGTCAATATCGGCAATTCCGACACGGTGCGCCTGCTGGATTTCATCGACGCCATCGAGGCCGAAACCGGGCGCGCGGCGATCCGCAACTACATGCCCATGCAGACCGGCGACGTGCCCGCCACATGGGCCGACGCGACGCTCTTGTACACGCTCACCGGGTATCGGCCCCAGACCCCGTTTCGCGAGGGTGTGCGCCGGTTTGTCGAATGGTATCGCGACTATCACGACGTCTGACTCAGCTCAGCCGCCCGCGCTGTTGCGTTGGCGCCACGCCATAGGCGGCCCGGTAGACCCGCGAGAAATGGCCCGAGCTTTCGAATCCACAGGCGAGCGCGATATCAATCACCGGCGCCTCGGTCTGGATGAGCAGGTGCCGCGCCCGGTCGAGCCGCAGATCCATGAAGTACTTCTTGGGCGAGGTATTGAGAAACTTCCCGAACAGCCGCTCCAACTGACGCGTTGAAATGCCGATTTCGGCGGCGATGGCCGCGGGGCTGATCGGCTCCTCGATGCTCTCGCGCATGCGTTCGATGGCACGGGTGAGATGTGCGTTGCGAATGCCGTTGCGCGATTGCAACGACACGCGCTGCGCCGCCGTCGCCTCGCGCGCCGCGCTATAGACCATCTGGTCGGCCACCGCCATCGACAGGTCATGGCCGTGGTCGCGCTCGATCAGGTGCAGCATCAGGTCCGCCGTCGCCGTCCCGCCAGAGGCGGTGAGATGGGGCTCGTCGGCGACGAACACATTGCGCACGAGGTTCACCTCGGGAAACCGCTCCATGAAGCTGTCGTGAAATTCCCAGTGGATCGCCGCCTTCATCCCGTCGAGAAACCCGCCCTCGGCCAGAACCCACGCCCCCGAGCACAGCGCCCCGATGGGCGTGCCGTGCCGCGCCTCGCGCCGCAGCATGTTCAGCAGCGGGCGGGTGACGTGCAGTCGCATGTTGATCCCCGACAGGATGAACAGCCGGTCGCATCCGGGCAGCCTGTCGAGCCCGTGATGCACCAGCGTCACCGACCGGTTGGAACAGGTGGCGCTCTGCCCGTCCTCAGAGGCAAAGGACCAGCGATAGAGCGTTTCGCCGCTCAGCAGGTTGGCGATGCGCAACGGCTCGACTGCGCAGGCAAACGCGAGGTGCGAAAAGTCCTCGACGAGAACAAAAACGAAGTGCTGCGGCGTCTTCATGGCGGGCCCATCGGCGGGTGGCTGCATCCTGATCGGCAACAAAACGGGTGCGAGTCAGAATTTATTCATTGCGTATACAATTTGTATTAAGTAAAAGGCAAGCGATAATTCACGATGAAGGAGGCCCGGAAATGGCCGCCAGGGACCGCAAGACCACGCTCTTGACGCATCTCAAGCACGCGATTCTCACCACCGCGCTGCGCCCCGGTGCCGATCTCGACGAGGCCGCGATCTGCGCTGATTTCGACCTCTCGCGCACCCCGGTGCGCGAGGTGTTCCGTGAATTGGCGGGGCAGGGCTATATCGACCTGCGCGACAATCGCGGCCCGCGCGTCTCGGACCTGTCGCACACCACGCTGCGCGATTTCTTCCTCGCCGCGCCGATGGTCTATGGCGCGATCCTGCGGCTCGCGGCGCAGAATGCCACCGACATGCAGATCGCCGCCCTGCGCGCCGCGCAAGAGACGTTCCGCGCCGCCCTGCGCGCCGGGTCCACCCCCGACCGAACGCTGGCCAACAACCGCTTTCACGAGATCACCGGCGATATGGCGGGCAATATCTACCTTTTGCCCTCCTTCCACCGCCTGCTGATCGACCACGCGCGCATTTCCATGACCTTCTACCGCGCCGATGCCGCCGACATGGTCGGCAACGTGGCCGAGGCCAGCCGCCAGCACGATGCCATCATCGACGCCATCGCCGCGCGCGACGAGGCCGCGGCGGCGCAATTGGCCGAGGATCACTGGAACCTCTCGCGCCACCAGATCGAACGCTTCGTGATGCCAGCCGCCATCGACGTGCCGATGGGCCGCCTCGCCCGCCCCTAGACCCGAATGAGGACCGCAATGACCCCGATCTTTCGCTTCGACGGGATCTATACCCCCGTCATCACCCCCTACCATGCCGACGGCACGGTGAACCGCGACGCGCTCGGGCAGGTGATCGACCACCTGATCGGCAGCGGCGTGCATGGCCTCATCACCGGCGGCTCCACCGGCGAGAATTATGCCCAGACCGTGGCCGAGCGGGTGGAGCTTGCGCGGCTGACCCATGAGATGATCAAGGGCCGCGTGCCGCTGGTGATCGGTACCGGCGCGATGCTGACCGGCGATTCCATCGCCCTGGCCAAGGCCGCCCGCGAGATCGGCGCCGATGCGATCCTGCTCGCCTCGCCGCCCTATGCCGTGCCCACGGATCGCGAAAACGCCCTCAACGCGCTCGCCATCGACCGCGCGGCGGGCCTGCCGGTGATGCTCTACAACTATCCCGGCCGCACCGGCACGATGATGGGCGAGGAATTTCTCGACCGGGTCGGCCGCAGCCGCAATTTTTGCGGCATCAAGGAAAGCTCTGGCGATATCAATCGCGTCCACCTGCTGGCGCGCGACTACCCGCATATCCAGATGGGCTGCGGGATGGACGATCAGGCGCTCGAATTTTTTGCCTGGGGCGCGCCGTTCTGGGTCTGCGGCGGGTCGAACTTCCTGCCCGCCGAGCATATCGCGCTCTACAACGCCTGCGTGGTCGAGGGCGACTTCGCCAAGGGGCGGCGCATCATGTCGGCGATGCTGCCGCTGATGCGGGTGCTGGAGCAGGGCGGCAAATTCATCCAGACGATCAAGCACGGCGTGACCATGACCGGCATCGACGCAGGCGCCGTGCGCCCGCCCCTCAAGGGGCTCAACAAGGATGACAAGCGCGCATTGGAACAGGTGGTGCGCGTGCTGAAAACCACCATCGCAACCATCACGGCGGAGGGCTGAGACATGGGTCTACTGACACGCGACGAATACGCGGCCATTGCCGCGACGCTCGACCTGCCTTCGGGCGCGTTCATCGACGGCGGCTATCGCCCGGCTATCTCGGGCAAGACATTCGCCACGCTGAACCCCGCCACCGGCGAGACGCTGGCTGAAATCGCCGCCTGCGGCGCCGGTGACGTTGATTTCGCGGTGGCCAAGGCGCGCGAGGCGTTTGACGATGGCCGCTGGTCGCGGCTGCATCCCTCCGCGCGCAAGGACGTGCTGATCCGCCTCGCCAAGCTGATGACCCGCAATGCGCGCGAGCTGGCGGTGATGGAGAGCCTCGATTCGGGCAAGACCATCTATGATTGCGAGACGGTCGATGTCCCCGAAACCATCCACTGCCTGAAATGGCACGCCGAGGCGATCGACAAGATCTACGATCAGGTCGCCCCCGCCTCGGACGATCACATCGCAATGGTCCTGCGCGAACCCATCGGCGTGGCGGGCCTCGTCCTGCCGTGGAACTTCCCGCTGCTGATGCTGGCGTGGAAAATCGGCCCGGCGCTGGCGGCGGGATGCTCGGTGATCGTGAAACCGGCCGAGGAAACCTCGCTCACCGCGCTGCGCGTGGCCGAACTGGCGCATGAGGCGGGGCTGCCGCGCGGCGTGCTCAATGTGCTGCCCGGCAGCGGGCCAGAGGTGGGCGAGCCGCTGGGCCGCCACATGGATGTGGACATGGTGAGCTTCACCGGCTCCACAATCACCGGCAAGCGGTTCCTGGGCTATTCGGGCGAGTCGAACGCCAAGGAGGTCGTGCTCGAAATGGGCGGCAAGAACCCCGCCATCGTCATGGACGATGCCGAGACCCTCGACCGCGTCGCCGCGCATATCGTGCAGGGCGCGTTCTGGAACATGGGCGAGAACTGTTCCGCCACCTCGCGCCTCATCGTGCACCGGGGCGTCAGGGACGCGCTGCTCGCGCGGATCGAGGCCCACGCCCGCGAATGGGTCGTGGGCGACCCGCTCGACCCCGAAACCCGCGTCGGCGCGCTGGTGAGCGAAGGCCACTACAAGAAGGTCTGCGGCTATCTCGATCAGGCCGAAAACATCGTTTTCGGCGGCAAGGCAGAGAACGGCTTCGTCGCGCCGACGGTGGTCATGCTCCCCGGCAACGACCACCCCCTGGCCCGCGAGGAAATCTTCGGCCCCATCCTGAGCGTGATCGAGGTGAGCACATTCGACGAGGCCATCGCGGTGGCCAACGACACCGATTACGGCCTCTGCGCCGCGCTCTTCACCGCCAATGCCAAGCGCGCCATCCGCGGCGCGCGGATGCTGCGGGCGGGCACCGTGACCGTCAACAGCTTCGGCGAGGGCGATATCTCCACGCCGTTTGGCGGCTACAAGCAGTCGGGCTTCGGCGGGCGCGACAACGGGCTGCACGCCCATGATCAGTACACCCGGATCAAGACCATCTGGCTCGATCTCGCCGACGACGCGGACGAGGCGGTGGATTGAGCGGTTACCGCGCCACAACCACCCCGCGCCACCTCGGGCCCGCCGCCTGGAACGCGATCCTGCCCGCGCAAGGGGCGGCGCATCCGCTCGACGGCACCGCCACCGCCGATTTTGCCGTGATCGGCGCGGGGTTTGCCGGGCTGTCGGCGGCGCGGCGGCTGACCCAGCTTGCCCCCGGCGCGCGCATTGCGGTGCTGGAGGCGGGCCGCGTGGCCGAGGGCGCGGCGGGCCGCAACTCGGGCTTCATGATCGACCTGCCGCACGAGCTGACCAGCGAGGATTACGCCGGGACCGGCGATGATCGCGCGATGATCGCGCTCAACCGCATGGCGCAGGAATTCGGGCGCGCCGCGGTCATGGAGTATGGCATAGACCCCGCGTTCTTCGACCAATGCGGCAAGGTGAACGGCGCGGCGAGCGAGACGGCGCACGCCCATAACGAAAGCTACGCCCGCCACCTCGCCAGCCTCGGCGAGCCCTCAAAGATGCTCGACGCGCAGGCGATGCAGCAATTGACCGGCAGCCCGCATTACCGCTCGGGCCTCTACACCCCCGGCACGGTCATGTTGCAGCCTGCGGGTTATGTGCGTGGGCTGGCGCGCGGGCTACGGCGCGCGGGCGTCGCGATCCATGAGCAGAGCCCGGTCACGGGCCTCACCCGGCAGGGCGACGCGTGGCGGGTAGAGACCGCCAAGGGCCGGCTGAGCGCGGGCAAGGTGATCCTGACGGTGAACGGCCATCTGGAAAGTTTCGGCATCGCGCGCGGACGGCTGATGCAGGTGTTTCTCTTCGCCACCATGACGCCCGACCTCGATGCGGACACGCTTTCCCGCCTCGGTGGCCGATCCCGATGGGGCGTCACCCCCTCCGACCCGATGGGCACCACCATGCGCCGGATCGACACGGGCCAGGGCGGCAACCGGATCGTCACCCGCACCTGCGCCGCGCTGCGTCCGGGCTTGCGCGCGACCGAGGCGGATATGGCCCGCGCCGCCCGCGTGATGCAGCGCAAGTTCGACCAGCGCTTCCCGCAGCTTGCCGGGCTGCGGATGGAGCACGCCTGGGCCGGGCACCTGTGCCTGAGCCTCAACGGCGTATCGGTGATGCACGAGATCGAGCCGGGGCTTTACGCGGGCTGCGTGCAGAACGGGCTGGGCACCGCGCGCGGCACGCTGACGGGGATGGGCGCGGCAGAGCTGGCCTGCGGCACCACGAGCGCCATCACCCGTCATTTCACCGCAGAGGACCCGCCCAAACGCCTGCCGCCACAGCCGTTCGCCGAGATCGGGGCCAACGCGGTGCTGCGCTGGAAGGAATGGCGCGCGGGCGCAGAGTGACGGGGGCGCCGCCCCCGTCGCCCTTGCGGGCGACTCCCCCGGGATATTTGGGGCAAGATGAAGCCAAGGGAAAACGCCCGCCGCGAGGGGCGGGCCAGGTCAGCGAGGATGTCTCAGTACTCTTGGTTGAGCGCGTCGGCGGCCGGGATCTCGCGCTCACGCCGCGCGATATAGTCGAGCAGCGCCTCGTTCACACCGTCGTCGAGCCTGGGCTCCTCATAGGCATCGAGCATCCGACGCGCATGGGCCAGCGCGCGTTCGGTGATCTCTTTCGATCCATCCGCCACCCATTGCTCGATCGAGTTGTTGTCGAACAGCTCGGGCATGAAGAACGCGGTCTGGAAATTCTCCTGCGTGTGCGGATGCCCGAGGTAATGCCCGCCCGGCCCGACATCGGGGATCGCCGCGAGCGCCTCCTCGAAATCGCCCCATTGTGGCCCCGAGGCCATGCGATGCGCCATCGCGCATTGCTCTGCATCCACCACGAACTTGGCGACGGAACAGTGCATCCCCGCCTCGTTCCAGCCCGCCGAATGCCAGATATAGTTGGCCCCGGCATGGATCACCGCCGACAGCGTCGTGGCGCTCTCGTAGCCTGCCTGTGCATCGAAGGTCTTGGCGCCGCCGAGCGTGTTGGATGTGCGCCACGGCACGCCGTAGAACCGTGCCATCTGCCCGATCATGAAATTCATCAGGCTGATTTCCGGCGTCCCCGCCATCGGCGCGCCGGATTTCATGCTGACGGTCGAGAGGTAGTGGCCATAGATCGCCGGACAGCCGCGCCGGATCACCTGCGTGTAGGCCAGCGCCGACAGCGCCTCGGCGTTGAGCTGCGCCACGGTGGCGGGCACCGAGGCCGGAGTATTCGCCCCGCCCAGCACGAAAGGCGAGCACAGCACCGGCTGGTTGCGGCGGCAAAAGGCGCGCATCGCGCCCAGCATCGTCTCGTCCCAGACCAGCGGCGAGTTGCCGTTGCAATTGCCGGTGGTGACCGGGTGCTCCTCCATGAAATCCGCGCCGAAGAGGATCGCGCACATCTCCATCACGTCCTCGGCGTTCTTCGGCGAGGTCGTCATCCCCATGAAGGTCTTGTCCGAGTGCTTCATCGACGAATAGGTGATGCGCAGGTGCCGCTGGCTGATCGGGTGATCGTAGGGTTCGACGATGTGATGCGCGCTGGAATGCAGGGCGGGCATCATGTGGCTCAGCTTGTGAAACATCGCCAGATCGGCCATCATCGGGTTGCGCCGCACGTCGTCGAGGTCGCGCAGATAGGGCGCGCCGGTCATCGGCACAAAGATCGAATGCGGCCCGCCGAGCGCCACGTTCTTGCGCGGATCGCGGGCGTGATAGGTGAAATCCGCCGGGATCGTGGCGATCAGGTCGCGGATCAGGCCGCGGTCGAGATAGACGCGCTCGCCCGCCACCCTGGCGCCCGCGCGCTTCCAGTCCGCAAGGGCGATCTCGTCACGAAACACCACGCCCACGTTTTCGAGGATATCCATCGACGCCGCGTCGATACGCGCGATCTGGTCGGGGTCCATGACCTCGCAGGTGGGCAGGGCACGGGTCAGACCGGGCAGCATGTCGAACTTGGGCGTGCTGCGGCTGGTGCGTCTTGCGGCGCGCCCGCCCAAGCGGCTGCGGGGCTTGGTCATGGCTGTCATGGCGTGTCTCCTTCTGCCTGCCATGATGCGGAAGCGCCGCGCGCACCGCGTGCAGCTTTGCGAAACGCTTTTGCAGAAAGCGACACGGGGCATCGGGCGGTCGTGCCCCTGTACGCTCGATGGGGGGCTTCTCTTGGCGGGATGTTTCGCGACCGGCCGCGATTGCGCCACCATCCCTTGCTCCCGGCGATCAGGGCGCTACGATATGTCGTGTAAAAGGGGATTCGCGTGGCACTGAACCTGATCAAGCTGAGCGTCGGCACCTCTTCGGTCGAGGATCTTGCCGCGTGGCAGGGCTCGGCCCGTGCCAAGGGGCCGGATGGTCTCCCCCGGCATGTCACCCGCATGTGGCCCCGTCGTGCCGAGGAATTGCTCGACGGTGGCTCGATCTACTGGGTCATTCAGGGGCTGGTGCAATGCCGCCAGCGCATCCTGCGGCTTGACGAGGTGATCGGCAGCGACGGTATCCGCCGCTGCGCCATCGTGCTCGACGCTGCCCTGACCCGCACCGCCACCGCGCGCAAGCGCCCGTTCCAGGGCTGGCGTTATCTGCCGCCCGGCGACACGCCCCCCGATCTCTCGCGCTCGCGCGAGAACGACGACAGCCTGCCACCGGAGCTTTCGAGCGCGCTCGCGGATATCGGCGTGATCTGAGCGCCTCTCGCGTCACTCACCGTCACTTGACGACGCGCGACCGCAATGTTCATTGCGGCCCCGCCCCCCTGTCCCCATCCTGTCAGAGACACGGAAACGAAAGGACAGGATCATGCGCTCCACCACTCTCGCGCTCGTTGCCGCCACCGCGCTTCCCCTCGCTGCCGTCCCGGCGCTGGCCCAGGGCACCGATACCGCGGCCCTGCCGCCCATTTTCGGTACGCAGCCCGACCTGAGCTTTGACACAGAGGCCGACGCCCCCGCGACGGGCAGCGGCTCGATCCTGTCCTCGCAGGGCATCGCGATCGGCGGGTCGGCGGACTGGACCGGCTTCTACGTCGGCGGTCAGCTTGGCTACGGCTTCGCCGAGTCCGACCTCACCAGCAGCGATGAAAGTTTCATGGGCGGCGTCACGCTGGGCTATGACCGCGATTTCGGAAACTGGGTGCTGGGCGGGGCGCTCGACTATGATTTCGCCGATGCCAATGTCGCCCCCGGAACCGATCTCGAAGAGGTGTTCCGCCTCAAGGTCCGTGGCGGCCCCAAGATCGACAGGGGCCTGCTTTACGGGGCGGCGGGTTGGGCCAATGCCGATACCAGCAACCTTGGCGACGATGATGGCTGGTTTATCGGCGGCGGCTACGAATACATGGTCAGCGACCGGTTCTCGGTCGGCGCCGAGGCGCTCTACCATCAGTTCGACAGCTTCAACGGCACCGGCAACGACATCGACTTCACGACATTGCAGGTGCGCGCCACGTTCCGCTTCTGACCGGGATCGCCGCCCGGATGCCGCTGCCTTCAAGCGAGCGGGCGCAGATGATCCAGAGCCGTTGCGCACGGGCAACACCGGCGCGCGGAAATTCGCCCAAAGGCTCTGAAACTTCAGCGAAAAACCACCCATCACCGGCTCATGAGCCGGATCGTGTTACACCCCCCTTGTCCATATTCAGGATGGCAACAATATTCTCGGAGACGGTCGGGACAATGACCGCCGGACAGGGGCCGCAAGGCCCTGGTCACGAGTAGATGACAAGGAAAGGACGCAACATGTTCAAGACGACAACGGCGATCGCGACAGCCGCGGCTCTCACCGCCATGCCCGCTCTGGCAGGCGGCTTGACCAAGCCCACCTCGGAACCGGTGGTCGAGGTTCCGGCCCCGGCTCCTGCCGCTCCGCTCACTCCCAACTGGACCGGATTTTACGGCGGGGGTCAGCTTGGCTGGTCCTGGGTCGATACCGATATCGCCGGCGTGGATGGCGACGATCTCATCGGCGGCCTGGTCGCGGGCTACGACTATGACCTCGGCAACAACTGGGTCGTGGGCGGTGGCCTCGATTATGATTTCGCCGACATCGGCCTCTCGGGCACCACTGCCAGCGTCGAGAATATGGCCCGCGCCAAGCTGCGCGGCGGCTACAAGATCGGGCGGGGCCTCGCCTATGGCACCGGCGGCTATGCCTGGGCTGATACCGACAATATCGGCGACGGCGATGGCTGGTTCCTCGGCGGCGGCTACGAACATCTCGTCACCGAGAATATCTCGGTCGGCGGCGAGGTGCTCTATCACCAGTTCGACAACTTCGGAAACGTTAACACCGACGTTGAAGCAACGACCGCTCAGGTGCGGGCAACCTATCGGTTCTGAGCCTGAACCTGTAGGTTCGCGCGCGGGCGGCTCCTTCCGGGGCCGCCCGTTTTCTTGTCCGCTCAGTCGATTTCGAGCCGCGCCCGAAGGTCTGCGAGCGTCGCGCGTTCATCATCCGCCAACACCGCGGCGCGGGCGCGGCAGAGCGTCGCCTGTGATTTCAGGATCAGCCCATCTTCCAGTATTTTCAGATGGTTGGCACGCAGGGTGTCACCCGAAGAGGTGATGTCGGCAATCGCCTCGGCGGTCTCGTTCTTGATGGTGCCTTCGGTCGCACCCTGGCTGTCGACAAGCTGATAATCCGCCACCCCCGCCTCACGCAGGAATTCGCGCACAAGCCGGTGGTATTTCGTGGCAATTCTCAAGCGAAATCCGTGCCTTAGCCGAAACGCAGCGGCGGCGGCATCGAGATCGTCGAGGGTATTCACATCGACCCATGCGTGCGGAACGGCGATCACCAGATCGGCCTGCCCAAAGCCGAGCGGCGCCAGTTCTTCGACCTGCTGCTCCCATTGGCCCAGCTTTTCGCGGATCAGGTCTGTGCCTGTCACGCCCAGGTGGATGCGCCCGGCGGCCAGCTCACGGGGGATCTCCCCGGCCGACAGAAGGACCAGCTCGACACCGTCTATCCCTTTGACATACCCGGCATATTCCCGGTCCGAGCCGCTCCGGCCAAGCGCGATCCCGTGGCGCGCAAACCACTCCACGGTCTTGTCCATCAGCCGCCCCTTGGAGGGCACACCCAGCTTTAGGCTCATGACACCCCCCCGAGATCCAGCACCAGCCCCGGGCGGATCACCCCGCCCACCGCCGGTATCTCGCGCCCCTGCCCCAGCTGCCGGGTCAGCGCGTCATAGCGCCCCCCGGTCGCGACGGGTGGCAGGTCGGGGCGATTTTCTGCATGAAAACCAAAGACAAAGCCGTCGTAATACTCCATTTGCGTGCGCCCGTAGCTCGCCTCGAAATCAAGCGCCGCGATGTCGATGCCGTGCCTATCCAGCGCCTCCAGACGCCGGGCCAGCCGGTCCACCGCGCCCTGTATCGCGGCCATGTCCACCGCGATGTCGCGCAGCCGTTCCAGCGCGTTGGGCGAGGTTTCGCGCACGGCGAGGATGGCGTCCAGCAGGTCAACTTCGGTTTCGGAGATCGGAGCGGTCTGTGCATCTTCACGTAACGCATTGATCCGGCGTATTATTTCATCTTCTCCGCGCAATCCGATCAGCGGCCATGCCCCCGCCATCGGGTCACGCGCGGACAACAGCGCCGCTCGCGTTTCGGGCACGGGCGCGCGGCCCGAGAACCGCTCGACCAGCGCGCGAAACCGGCGTGGCCGCCAGATATGCCGCCGCAGCGCCGCCTTGCGCCTGTCGGTCGTGCGCAGCCCGTCGACGGCGGCCATCAGGATGCCGGTATCGCCCGTCGCCGCGCGCAGGCGAAGGGGATGCAGGATATTGAAAAACATAGAGAAAACTTCGGCGTCCGAAGCCTCCGGCGCGTCACGCTCGAATATCTCAAAGCCCACCTGAACGTATTCGTTGGGCCGCCGCGCATCCTCTTCCTGCCGGCGAAACACTTCGCCGGAATAGGTATAGCGCGCCGGTTCCGCGCCATGCTCCATGTGCATCTGCACCACCGGCACGGTGAAATCCGGGCGCAACATCTGCTCGCCGCGCAGGGCGTCGGAGGTCACGTAGGCGCGTGCGCGAATATCCTCGCCATAGAGATCGAGCAGCACCTCGGCGGGTTGCAGCACGGAGGTTTCCACCGGCTGCGCGCCCGCCGCCTCGAACAGCCCACGCAGGCGCGCGGCCTCGGCCAGGGTCGCGGCGCGCTCTGGCATCAGCCTTGCCTCGACAGGATTTCACGTACACTTTCAACGAGTTGCGCGCGCGGCACCTCGATCTGGCTGGGCCGTTCCTTCCATTCTTCGAGGGTCGCGTTCTCGGCGATCTGCGCGCCGAGGATCAAATCCTTTATCTGCACGACATCGCGCGCGAATTCGTCCTCGCCCGCGATGATCGCCACCGGGCTGCCGCGCCGGTCGGCGTATTTCATCTGGTTGCCGAAATTCTTGGGGTTGCCGAGATACACCTCGGCGCGGATGCCCGCGCGGCGCAGGTCTCCGACCATCGCCTGATAGTCCGCCATCCGGGTGCGATCCATCACGGTCACGACCACGGGGCCCTGCGCCTCGCCGCCCGTGCGCCCCTTTTCCCGCAGCGCGGCAAGCAGCCGGTCCACCCCGATGCTGACGCCCGTGGCGGGCACCGCCTGCCCGGTAAAGCGCTTGACGAGATCATCGTACCGCCCCCCGCCCGCGACCGAGCCGAATTGCCGGGGGCGGCCCTTTTCGTCAAGGATTTCAAAGGTCAGTTCGGCCTCGAAGACCGGGCCGGTATAGTAACCGAGACCGCGCACGACGGAGGGGTCGATGACAATGCGGTCGGGGCCATAGCCTTGGGCGTCTAAAAGGTCGGCAATCTCGTCTAACTCGCGCAGTCCTGACAAACCAATTTCCGATCCTTCAACGAGCTCAATCAAAGCGCTGAGCGTTGCGCCGTTTACCGAACTTGGGTCAGTCTTGAAGTCACTTTCCGTTAGATTTAATCGAATATCGTCTTCACTTTGTATGTTGTTTTTCGCGGTTAGAAATCTGAGAATAATTTCCGACTGGTTTTGCGAGAGTCCTACGCCATCAATAAATGCGCCCGAAGCGTCCTTACGACCAGTTGTCAGCAACTCGCGCACGCCGCTCTCGCCGACCTTGTCGAACTTGTCGATGGTGCGGAGCACCTGTGCTGCTAGTTCATTGTCTAAATCACCAGCCGCTACGAAGTTATCCATTGAGGGCTTGCCGTTAGGTGGCGCCTTAATGGCTCCCACTGCCTCCAAAACCCCGTTCAAAACCTTGCGGTTATTCACCCGCACCACATAGTCGCCGCGCTCGATTCCCACGGCCTCCAGAGTGTCGGCTAGCATCGCGCAGATTTCCGCGTCGGCGGCCATGCTGCTTGTGCCCACCGTATCCGCATCGCATTGATAGAACTGCCGGAATCGCCCCGGTCCCGGCTTTTCGTTGCGCCAGACGGGGCCCACTGCATAGCGTCGGTAAGGTGTCGGTAAATCGTTGCGGTGCTGGGCATAGACGCGGGCGAGCGGCGCGGTCAGGTCATAGCGCAGGGCGAGCCATTTCTCGTCCTCGTCCTGCCAGGCAAAGACCCCCCCGCCCGGCCGGTCCACGTCGGGCAGGAACTTGCCCAATGCCTCGACCGTTTCCACCGCGCTCGATTCCAGCGCATCAAAGCCGTAGCGGTGATAGACCCCGACGATCTTGTCGAGCATGGCCGCGCGTTCGGTCACCTCGGCGCCAAAATAATCGCGGAAGCCCTTGGGCGTTTCGGCCCTCGGGCGCGGGGTCTTGCGTGGCTTGGCCATCGGTCAGCGATCCTTCGCGGGCAATTCGCGGCGGGGTCTAGCCCAAGGGGCGCGCCGGGGCAAGGTTGACCGCTACGCGCGGGCCGCGTAAGCCCGCGCCATGACCGAGATCGAGGAACGCCTGGCCCATCTTATCCGCGCGGTGGACGACCTGTCGGACGTCATCGCCCGGCAGGATCGCGAGATCGAGCACCTGCGCGCGCAGGTGGCCTGGC
>JADQCC010000275.1 GCA_016278295.1 Roseovarius sp.
ATGTTGGTCATGGCTTGCCTTTTCCTTTTGCTATGGTCGTTTCAAAGAGTGCGATATTTTCCGGACTGTCCCACTCGGCCGGACCGGAGAGGCGGCCCAGTTCGCGGCCCTGCCGGTCGATCAGGATGGTCGTCGGCAGGCCCGCCACGGCAAAGGCCGCCATGACGCGGATGTCCTCGGCGAGATACATGCCCAGATGCGCGATCCCGATCTCGTCGTAGAAGCGGCGCACCGGGCCGAGCCCCGCCCGGTCGATGGAGAGCGGCAGAACATGAAAATCCGCCCCGCCAAGACGCGCCTGCAATCTGTCCAGCGTCGGCATCTCGTCGCGGCAAGGCGGGCACCAGGTGGCCCAGATGTTGAGCAACACGACCCTGCCACGGAAATCGGCGAGCGTCAGGTCGCGCCCGTCGCCGTCCACGAAGGGGGGCGAGAGCATGTCTCGCGGGCTGCCCCGTAGCGGCATGACCGGGCGCGCGGCGACCGGGGTGGCGAGGGCCGCCGCGGCCGTGGCGACAAGAAAGTCCCTGCGTTTCATTGGGTTGCCTCCGCCTGTAGCGCCCGAACCACGGGCATGATTTCGGTTTCCAGGATATGCCTGTTGAACGGGCCGACATGTTTCATCGCGATGCGGCCTTCGGCGTCGATCACGTAGGTTTCGGGCACGCCATAGACCCCCCAGTCGATGGAAACGCGGCCATTCCGGTCCGCCCCGATACGGGTAAAGGGATTGCCCAGCTCGTCAAGAAACGCGAGCGCGGCGCCCGGTGCGTCCTTGTAGTTGATGCCAAAGATCGGCACTTCGCCGGTCTCGGAAAGCGCCACCAAGAGCGGGTTCTCGGCGCGGCACGGCACGCACCAGGACGCCCAGACATTGACCAGCGACACCTGTCCCGTCAGGTCGGCGGTGGCGAATCCGTCGCTGCGCCCCTCGACGGGCGGCAGATCGAATTCCGGCACCGGCTTGCCGATCAGGGTCGAGGGCAGCCGATCGTCATTGTTCCAGAGCCCCCAGTAGAAGGCGGCGCCAAGCCCGGCGAAGATCGCCACGGGCAGCACCATCAGCGGGGAAGCCCGGTTTCTCCGCGATGTCGTCTGCGGGCTCATGACCCGCCCTCGTCATTGGCTGTCACCTCGGCCTGAAAGCCGCGTGCACGCTCGGGCCAGGTGCTCTTGATAAAGGCCAGCACAGCGGCGATCCCGTCGTCGGACAGGGCCCCCTCGAAGCCCGGCATGTCGCTCTCGTAGCCGGGCACGACGGCGCTGACGCCCAGCTTGGTGATCGTGAACAGCTGGCGGTCGGCGTGGTGCCAGGTATGACCGCTCGTATCATGCGGCGGTGCGGGCATTCGTCCGCTGGCCTTGCGGCGTTTCCAGTCGGGTTCACCCCCCAGATCGGCCCCGTGGCAGGACGCGCAATTGGCCGCGTAAAGCTCTTGCCCGCGCGCGACCTGTCCGGCCGTCACCGGCGCGCCGAGAAAGCTCAGCCCGTCCGGCA
This sequence comes from Roseovarius sp., assembly GCA_016278295.1. GTDB lineage: Bacteria > Pseudomonadota > Alphaproteobacteria > Rhodobacterales > Rhodobacteraceae > Roseovarius. The sequence continues at coordinate 1,499 of JADQCC010000275.1, forward strand.
CATCCTGGCCGTCGGCAGTGACCACCCAGGCCGTCGAGCCAATCGCCGCTACGAGCCCCGCCGCGAAGAGACCGGGGCGGGTCATGCAGGCTGCCGCAGATACTTGACCAGCGCTACCATCGCGAGGACGAGTACCGCGACAAACAGCAGCATGACAAGGCCTCCGCCCATCATCAATCCCATCATGGGGCCACCCATCATCTGGCCAATGCAATCGCCGATGAAGCCCGTGCCGGGGCCGCCTACAGTTCCGTTCATGTCTGTCTCCTTTTGGTGGTCGTGGTGAAACCGGCGCGCCGCCGGTCATTCATCGGAATAGACCGCCACGCCGTCCGGCCCGAAGGCATAGGTGCGCAGGGTACCTGTCTTTGACGGTGCCATCCCCGGCGCATTGGCGGGCATGCCCGGCAGGGTGATGCCGGTGATGTCGGGGCGTTCGTCCAGCAGCCGCTCGATGATTTCGGACGGGACGAGGCCGCTGACGACGTAACCGTCGATCATGGCGAGGTGACAGCCGATGCCACGCTCGGGCACACCCATCTCGACCGACCTTTGGTCGAAATCCCGGTCGTCGATCACGTTGACCGCGAAGCCCTCGGCGCGCAGGTATTCGGCATAGGCGTCACAGCAGCCGCAGCCGGGGCTGCGCCAGATGGTGACCGGCTCCGCGCCCTGCGCGACGGCGGATGCGACGACAGGTGACGGGGTCTCGCGATCGGTCGCGATATAGGCGGCCGTGGCCGCGCCTGTGATCCCCAGCGTGATGGCAAGTATCTTTTTCATGATCGGTGTTCCTTTCTCAGAGCACGGCAAGGGTGGCCCAGGTGGTGCCCCCGTCCCGGCTGTGTTTCAGTTCGGTATTGGTGGCGGCGGCGATGTGGTCGGGGTCTGCCGGATCAACGGCAAGCGCCTGTGCGTGCAGACTGGACCTGTTTTCCCAGGCAACGCCGCCATTGGCGGAGACCCAAAATCCCGAAGGCAGGGCCGCGTAGAGCCGTTCCGGCGCGCTATGAGCCGAGACCAGCGCGCTGACGGGTTCGCCCTTTGGCAACGGGGCCTCTGGCGCGGAGGGCGTGCCCGCGACCAGCGCATCCATCGCGTCGCCCGCCACCACGTCCTGCCAGCGGCAGAAGCAGTCGGGCACGCGGGTCACGCCCTGATCGGTCCCGGCGTAGATCCAGATACCGCCCATACCGCTGGCGAGATTGACCGAAGCGAGGGTCAGAATCTCGCGCTCGGCCTCGGCAAGCCAGGGACGGTCCATGACGAAAGACCAGTTGGTCCCTGCATCCTCGCTGCGCCATAGCCCGTCCTCCGCGAGCGCGGCATAGATCGTGTCGGGTGCACCCGCCGCAACGGCGAGCGCCGTGACCTGAGTTCGAGGCAAGCCGCCCGAGGCAGTAGCCCATGTCCGGCCACCATCCTCGGACCGGTCCAGCCCGCTGCCCTCCAACGCTGCGAAAAGCCGCCCCGGACGGTCGGGGTGACAGGCCAGTACCCGGACCGGGTTACGCGGTTCGGGCAGGAGGGTTGCGTCGCCGAACGGATCAAACCGCCGGAGCTGCGCACCGGTGACGACAAGCGCATCACCGTCGAAGGTCAGAGCAGAGGCTGACGTGCCACCGGCCCGCGCCCACCGCATTGGCAACAGCCCGGTGGCGGCCACACCGCCAAGCATGAAAAGAACGCTGCGCCGTCCGAGCGGCGATCCGGTCTCTGTGTACACGTTCATCATCGCGTTCCCCTCAAGCCACACGGATCACGCCCATCATCCCGCCCGCCTGATGCTCGAGGATGTGGCAATGAAACATCCAGTCGCCCGGATTGTCGGCGACGAAGGCGATCTCGACGCGGTCCCGCGGGGCCATCAGCACCGTGTCCTGCCATTCGCGATGCGCCGTGGGCGTCCCGTTGCGGCTGATCACGCGGAAGGAATGGCCGTGCAGGTGGATCGGGTGGTGAAACGCCGTGGCGTTGGTCATGGCGATGACGTGGGGGACATCGCGTTCCAGCACCAGCATCGGGTCGAGGATATGTCCTTCGGCCGCGATGCCGTTGACGAACCAGATGCCGCCATCGTGCATCCGGTTTATCATGCCGCCCATGCCACCGCCGCCATCGCCAAGGCCCATCTCGGACTCGACCATCCCGCCCATCATGCCGCCGGTGAAGGTCACGTCGTGACGGCGGGCACGGGCGATGTTGGGCTCGGGCAGCGGATTGGGTGCCAGCGCCATGCCCCAGTCGGGTGGCGCATCGCGCAGGGGTGTCTCGGAACAGGCCAGATCGACCACTTCGAAATTCCGGTCCGAAAAGAACCGGTCGATGATCGTCACCGTCTCGCCCGGTGCGCCCGTCATGTCGAGTATCAGATCGACCCGCATGGCCGGGCCGATCACCACCCATCCGCGCGCATCCTGCGGCGTGTGCGGCGTGACCGGCTGCCCGTCAAGCGCGATGACCTGCGGTGCCAGATCGCCGAAGTCCAGCGCGAAGATGCGGGCATTGGCGGCGTTGATCAGGCGTAGCCGGATCCGTTCGCCCGCCTGTACTGGCACCGCATCCGGTACGCGCCCATTGATCGTGACCGTGTTGCCCAGCCGCCCGGCATGGCTCATGTCGTGAAACCCGCCGAAATCCTCGGCGATCCCGGCCTCCTGGGTCAGCCGCCAGTCGTCCAGCACCCATACCATCTCGCGGTCCACACGCGGCGGGTCCGCCTCCTCGATGATCAGAGGGCCATAGAGCCCGCGCCCGACCTGCTCGAAGCTGCGCTGGTGCGGGTGATACCAGAAGGTGCCGGCATCCACGGCGTCGAATTCGTAGGTGAAGGTCTCACCGGGCGCGATCGGGGCCTGCGTCAGATGCGGCACGCCGTCCATGACGTTCGGCACACGCAGCCCGTGCCAGTGCACAGTAGTTTCCTCGACCAGCGCGTTCTCGACGTCGATGCGCAACCGGTCGCCCTGCCGAACCCGGATTTCGGGGCCGGGCACGGTGCCGCCATAGCACCAGACGTCGCTCTCGCCCCAGGGCTCCGGGACCAGCCTCGCCCGCCCCGGTGCGGCGCGCAGAGTGAAGAAATTCGGACTGCCCGCCCATGTGGGACGCATGGAAACTGCCGCACCAGCCGCAGCACTACCGGCCAGAAAGCCGCGGCGCGACAGCGCCGGTGTGAATGTCGATTTCATGTGTCTGTCTCATCTGATCTCTACCATCGGGGTTTGCGCAGGGTTTGTGCGATCGAGTGTGTCCCGAAACCGTTCAGGTCCAGCAGACACAGGCCGACGGTCACGGAGACGCTGTGCTCAGCGACCGTGGCGTCGGATCAGATGAGGGGGCGAGGTGGGAACGGATCTGGCGGGGCACGCAGACCATGCGGCACGCTCACGCTCAGGGGCCGGTCGTGACGGAGGGCCGGCATCATATATTCAAAAGACGCAGCCGCCGTCAGGGCCATCGCGCCGGGTGCAGTGCAATCGAGTTGGCACAACGCCCGGTCCGCAGCACCTTCGTCATCTGTCGGACAGCCCTGGCAGTCCTCCAGTGCCATCGCGCCGCCATCCATCGCGGCCATGTCCAGCGCCATATCATTGGCGCTCATCGCATGCGCGATGTTGCTGACGGAAAAGACCGCGAGAAATGCCAGTAGCAGGATGGATGAAAGGCGGCGCATACGGAGAAGATAGGCTGAAGAGGGAGAGCTGTCCAGCCAGGAGCCTGCGACCTTTCGCGCTGCGACAATTGGAACATTGGAGGGGATGACGTGCATCAGCCAGGCTCATTATGTGGAACAACAGCCCGATCCTCGCGGATCGGGTAATCTGGCCGATGACCGCCTGCGCGGCTTTTGATGAGGTGGCCGAACGTGGTGCGCATTGCCTTCAGTTCGGTGGTCTTTGCGGGCAGTCCCGTGATCCGCGCGGCATTTCCAATATTCATGCACGCACCTTCTATTCCGCCGGGGCCGGTCGGGGGGCCGTGTGCGTAGTGTTTGAGGGGCCTGCGCGCACGCTTTCATCGAGCGTCGGGCGCACCCGGCGCAGGCGCAGCGCGTTCGACAGCACGAAGACCGAGCTGAGGGCCATCGCCCCCGCCGCCAGAACCGGCGACAGCAGCAGCCCAAAGGCCGGGTAAAGCACCCCCGCCGCCACCGGAATGAGCGCGGTGTTGTAGCCGAAGGCCCAGAACAGGTTCTGCCGGATATTGCGCATCGTGTGGCGCGAGACCTGAACGGCGTTCGCCACGCCGCGCAGATCGCCCGACATGAGCACAACATCGGCGGATTCGATGGCCACGTCGGTTCCGGTGCCGATCGCGATGCCGACATCCGCATGGGCCAGCGCGGGCGCATCGTTGATCCCGTCGCCGACGAAGGCCACGCGCGTGCCGCCCTCGCGCAGCGCATCGAGCGCCGCGACCTTGCCGTCCGGCAAAACGCCCGCGATGACCGTATCAATCCCCACCTCGCGGGCGATGGCTTCCGCCGTCTCGCGCTTGTCACCGGTGATCATCGCCACGCGCAATTCCGCCGCATGCAGGGCGCGGATTGCCTCGGCGCTGGCGGATTTGACCGGATCGGCCACGGCGATGACGGCGGCGACCCGTCCGTCGATCGCGGCGTAGAGCGCGGTACGGCCCTTTGCAGCGAGATCAGATTCCACCGTTGCAAGATCGCCGGGGTTCAGCCCCTCCCGCGCCATCAAGCGGTCCGCCCCGACCAGCACATCATGGCCCGACACGCGGGCACGCACCCCGTAGCCGGTGATCGACTCGAACTGGTCCACTTCGGCGCGCGCTGCCCCTTCGGCCTGCGCCGCACGGGTGATCGCCTCTGCAACGGGATGCTCGGACTGGCTCTCGACCGCGGCGATCAGCGACAGGATCTCGGCCCGTTCGAACCCGTCGGCCAGCACCAGATCGGTCATCTCGGGGCGGCCTTCGGTGACCGTGCCGGTCTTGTCGAGCGCCACCACATCGACGGAGGCCAGGGCCTGCAACGCGTCGCCCTTGCGGAACAGCACGCCCATGTCCGCCGCGCGCCCGGTACCCACCATGATCGAGGTCGGCGTCGCCAGCCCCATCGCGCAGGGGCAGGCGATGATCAGCACCGACACTCCGGCGACAAGCGCCAATGTGACGGCAGGGTCCGGCCCCAGCACCAGCCATATCGCCACGGTGATCGCGGCCACGACCATGACCGCTGGCACGAACCACAGCGTGATACGATCGACGAGCCCCTGAATCGGCAGTTTCGCGCCTTGCGCCTCTTCGACCATGCGGATGATCTGTGCCAGCGTCGTATCCGCGCCGACCCGCGTCGCGCGAATGTGCAGGCTACCCGATCCGTTGACCGTGCCGCCCGTCACCGCGTCGCCCTCGGCCTTGGCTACCGGCACCGGCTCGCCGGTGATCATGCTCTCGTCGACATAGGCCTCGCCGCTCAAAACCTCGCCGTCGAGGGCGATGCGTTCGCCGGGGCGCACCAAAAGGGTCTCTCCGACAAGAATATCGTCAATATCGACATCTTCCGCCTCGCCATCGCGGATCACACGGGCCGTGCGGACCTGAAGCCCCAACAGCCGCTCGATCGCCGCCCCGGTCCGGCCCTTGGCGCGCGCCTCGAGCCACCTGCCCAAAAGGATCAGTACGACGATCACCGCCGCCGCCTCGAAATAGACCGCGCGCACGGCCTCGGGCAGAAGCTGCGGCAGGAATGTCGCGACCACCGAATAGGCCCAGGCCGCGCCGGTGCCCACGGCAACGAGGCTGTTCATGTCCGGTGCCCCGCGCAACAGGGCGGGAATGCCCTTGGCAAAGAACACCCGCCCCGGTCCTGCAAGAACGATCGTCGTCAGCGCGAACTGGAGATACCAGCTCGACTGCTGCCCGATCGTCCCAGTTATCAGCTCATGCACCCCGGGGATCAGATGGCCGCCCATTTCAATCAGAAAGACCGGCAGCGCCAGCAAGGCGGCGATCATGGTCTTGCGGGCGATCAGGCGGGCGTCTTCCTCCTTGCGGGCCGCTGCCGACAGGCCCTCGCCCGTCTCTGCAAGCTCCGCCGGATAGCCGGCCGCGCGCGTCGCGGCCAAAAGATCCTGCGGGGTCACCGCGCCCTCGGCAATCGTCACCGTTGCACTCTCGGATGCGAGGTTCACGTTGACATTCATAACGCCGGGCAGCGCGCCGAGCGCGCGATCCACCCGGCCCACGCAAGAGGCGCAGGACATCGACGTCAGGGTCAGTTTCACGGTCCGGGTGCGCAGCGGATAGCCAATGCCGTCAAGTGCCGTAGCGACCTGATTGAAATCGACACCTTCCGCGACATCCAATTGCGCGGACTCACTGGCAAGGTTGACCGAGACATTCGCCACCCCGTCAACACCCGCCAATGTGCTCTCGACCCGCCCCACGCAAGAGGCGCAGGTCATGCCGTCAATGGCGATCTTCAGATGCGTCGTACCCATAATCCCGGCCTTCCGTATTGCAAGGTTCCTCCTCACATAGGGATTCCCGTAACTGGAAGGTCAAGCCGTATCGTTGCTTAAAATTTGGACGAGGGAACGGGAGGAGACCTCAAACGTGGCAGGTTCGTCATAAAAGGAACCTGTTCTATTGCGCGCTGTGTTGCTGCGCTGCAGAAACGGCTCATGCAGAATCGGCTTACAGTCGTCGTGGTGGAAGAAGATCGTGACCGCGTGATCGGGATCGTCGATGCTCTCAGCGAGACCGGCGACTGCGATGTCTACGTGATCGGCAACTACACTGGCCTCGCCCGCAAGATCGCCGAACACGCCCCAGACATCGTGCTGATCGACATCGACAACCCCACCCGCGACATGATGGAGGAACTGACACTGGCCTCTGGTCCGCTGGACCGTCCCGTCGCGATGTTCGTCTCCGGCGCCGCGGGGGGGCTGGCACAGAAGGCCATCGAGGCGGGCGTGTCCGCCTATGTCGTGGACGGGCTTGCACCCGAGCGGGTCAAGCCGGTTATGAACACCGCCATCGCGCGGTTCCGCATGGTCCGGCAGATGCGGCATGAATTGGCCGAAACGCGCCGCGCATTGGAGGAGCGCAAGGTGATCGACCGCGCCAAGGGCTTGCTGATGAAGGCCAAGGGCATCGACGAGGACGCGGCCTATGCCCTTCTGCGAAAGACGGCGATGGACCAGGGCCGCAAGGTGGCCGACGTGGCCGAGGCGCTGGTCACCGCGGCGGGCCTTCTGGGATGAGACGCGTCACCATCCCCGTCGCCTACATGCCGCTCGTGGACGCGGCCCCCCTGATCATCGCGCAGGAACTGGGCTTTGCCGAGGCCGAGGCCATCGGGCTTGACCTCATCGCCGCGCCATCATGGTCGTCGTTGCGCGACATGCTGGGGTTTGGCCGCGTCGACGCGGCGCATATGCTCTCGCCCGTGCCCGTGGCCATGCGGTTGGGACTGGGCGGCATGGGCGTCTCGCTTGCGGCGGTCTGCGTGCTGTCGGTCAATGGCGACGTGATCGGTATCGGCCGCCCGCTGGAGGAGAAGCTGCGCGCATCTGGATTCGGCTTCGACTTCGAGGACGCCCGCACCGCCGCCACCGCGTTGCAGAACGCGCGCCGGGACAAGCTGGTCCTTGGCGTGCCTTTCCCCTTTTCCATGCATGTCGAGCTCCTGCGCTATTGGGCGGAACGCACCGACCTGGGCGTCGACAGCATTGAGATCCGCACCGTCCCGCCCCCGCTCATGGCCGAGGCGCTGGAGGCCGGCGATATAGACGCCTTCTGCGTAGGCGAGCCCTGGGGCTCGGTCGCGGTGGACCGGGGCGTCGGTGCGCTGCTCCTGCCGGGCCGGGCGATCTGGCAGGGCGCCCCGGAAAAGGTGCTGGCCACTCGCAGCGACTGGGCCGAGACGGAACCGGACCTGCTGGGCCGACTGATCCGCGCCGTCTGGCAGGCCAGCCGCTGGCTCGCCAAACCTGACAGCCGGATCGCGGCGGCGGAGATCCTGTCGCGCAAGGGATATCTCGACCTTCCCCCGGAACTGATCGATCGGGCGCTGTCCGGCCGGATGATCCTGTCGGGGCACGGCGAGCAGCGGCAATGCGACGGTTTCCTGCGCTTTCACGGCGCCGCCGCCACCTTCCCCTGGCGCAGTCAGGCGAAATGGATAGCCCACCGACTGGCAAAGGCCCACGGGCTGGGCCCCGACACCGACGCCGCGGCTTCGGTGTTCCGCGCGGATCTCTACCGGCAACACATGACCCAAACCGATGCGGACCTGCCCGGTGCATCGGCAAAACTGGAGGGCGCGATTCGCCACCCCACCGCCGTCGCCTCCACCCGTGGAGCGTTGAACCTGCTGCCGGACCGTTTTTTTGATGGTGCAATTTTCGACCCGGATGCGCCGGAATGATCGCTTTTTAATCATTCAGAACGCCAGCACCGCCCTTTTCCACTTCTCCGGCGAAAGCTCTGGCCGCCTTCGCTGCAAAGCGGCATAAAGATATCCGACGGTGCGCAACGGGGTGTGCCGTCCCGAATTCCTCCCAATGACAGGGATAATCTGAGCAAGGTCGCTCGCTTTCCGCCGACGCATGTTGGGGGACAGTGGACGGCCTTTTGCATTTTTGCCCGGCTCCTCCTCCTCTGGACTTGGGCACATCGAAAGGACAAATGATGAAAAAGTTCCTTCTCGGCCTTGCAGCCTCCACCGCCCTTGTCGGCCCGGCGCTGGCCGACATGCTCGACCTTGAAAAGGATGAACTGACCTTCGGTTTCATCAAGCTGACGGACATGGCCCCGCTGGCCGTGGCCTATGAACAGGGCTATTTTCTCGACGAGGGCTTGTTCGTGACGCTGGAAGCGCAGGCCAACTGGAAAGTGCTGCTGGACGGCGTGATCGACGGACAACTGGACGGTGCGCATATGCTGGCCGGCCAGCCGCTGGCCGCCACAATCGGCTTCGGCACAGAGGCGCATATCGTCACGCCGTTTTCCATGGACCTGAACGGCAACGGCATCACCGTGTCGAACGAGGTCTGGGAAAAGATGCTGCCACATATCCCCAAGATGGATGATGGCCGCCCGCAGCACCCGATTTCGGCCGAGGCGCTGGCCCCCGTGGTCGCGGAATACAAGGCCGAGGGCAAGCGCTTCAACATGGGCATGGTCTTTCCGGTCTCGACCCATAATTACGAGCTGCGCTACTGGCTGGCCGCCGGTGGCCTTCATCCGGGCTATTACAGCCCCGAGAACGTGACCGGGCAGATCGGCGCCGATGTGTACCTGTCCGTCACCCCGCCGCCGCAGATGCCCGCCACGCTGGAGGCCGACACGATCCACGGCTATTGCGTGGGCGAGCCGTGGAACCAGCAGGCGGTGTTCAAGGGCATCGGCGTGCCGGTCATCACCGACTACCAGCTGTGGAAGAACAACCCCGAAAAGGTGTTTGGCATCACCGCCAAGTTCGCCGAGGACTATCCCAACACAACGCTGGCCATCACCAAGGCACTGATCCGCGCGGCGATGTGGCTGGACGAAAACGACAACGCCAACCGTCCCGAAGCCGTCGAGATCCTCAGCCGCCCGGAATACGTGGGCGCGGATTACGACGTGATCGCCAACTCCATGACCGGCTTCTTCGAGTTCGAAAAAGGCGACAAGCGCGACATTCCCGATTTCAACGTCTTCTTCCGCTACAACGCGACGTACCCGTTCTATTCCGATGCCGTTTGGTACCTCACCCAGATGCGCCGCTGGGGCCAGATTGCCGAGCCGAAACCTGACAGCTGGTACGACGAGGTCGCCAAATCGGTCTACAAGCCCGAGATCTACCTCGAAGCAGCCCGGCTGCTGGTCGATGACGGCCTCGCCAACGAAGAAGATTTCCCTTGGGACAGCGATGGCTACAAGGCCCCGACCCCGGCGGGCGATATCATCGACGGCATCGCCTATGACGGCAAGGCACCCAACGCCTATCTCGACAGCCTGCCCATTGGGCTTAAGGGCGAGCAGATCGTCGTGGGCACCAAGGTCGAGGGCTGACCAAAGCGCGTATCACCCAGACAGCGCGCCCCGGGCGAAGACCGGGGCCTCCCCCTCATATCCAGGAAACGCAGATGACAACCGTCGATCCGAATTTCACAGAGACCGCCGACCGCGAAGCGCGGCGCGCGCGGCTCTTCACCCGCATCAACGCTGCCGACAAATGGTTCCAGATGCTGGGGCTGAGCTGGGCGACGCCGGTTCTGAAGGCTGCCGCCGGCGACAATCCGAAGGCACAAGCAAAGGAAATCTGGCGCCTGCTGGCAGTGCCGCTTTTGGCCATCGCGGCCTTCCTGCTGCTCTGGGGCATGCTTGCGCCCAAGGTCGAAACCTCGCTTGGCGTGGTGCCGGGGCCGGCGCAGGTCTGGGAAGAGGCCGTCAACCTGCACGAGGATGCCCGGGCCAAGGCCGGGAAGCGTGCCGAGTTCCAGGCCAAGGTGGACCAGTTGAACGAACGCCTGGTCGCCAACGGGCAGGAACCCAAGGAACGCGCCTATACCGGTGCGCCGAGTTATTATCAGCAGATATGGACGTCGATCCAGACGGTCTTTTTCGGCTTCCTTTTGGCGACGTTGGTGGCCGTGCCACTTGGGATTCTCGCAGGGCTTTCGCCCACGGCCAATGCCGGCCTCAACCCGTTGATCCAGATATTCAAGCCGGTCTCGCCGCTGGCGTGGCTGCCGATCGTGACGATGATCGTCTCGGCACTTGCGGCGACGGAGGGCGGGCTATTCCCCAAAAGCTTCATCATTTCTGCGGTGACCGTGACGTTGTGCTCGCTCTGGCCCACGTTGATCAACACGTCGCTTGGTGTGGCCAGCATCGACAAGGACCTTGTGAATGTCTCGAAGGTGCTGAAGATGAATACTTATACCAAGATCACCAAACTGGTGCTGCCCTCGGCCCTGCCGCTGATTTTCACCGGGCTGCGGCTGAGCCTGGGGGTGGGCTGGATGGTGCTGATCGCGGCTGAAATGCTGGCCCAGAACCCGGGCCTGGGCAAGTTCGTCTGGGACGAGTTCCAGAACGGATCCTCCTCCAGCCTCGCCAAGATCATGGTCGCCGTGCTGACCATCGGCATCATCGGCTTCCTGCTGGATCGCGTGATGTACGCGCTGCAATCGCTCTTTACCTTCACGAACAACCGGTGAGCCGCGCTCAAGCAGCGAAGCGGTAGCGCAAAAGGACAACTTCATGAGCATTCTCAAACTCGACAATGTCAGTCAGAGCTTCGGCACCGGCCTGCACGTCACCCACGTGCTCAAGGACATCGACCTCGACGTCAAGGAAGGCGAGTTCCTCGTGCTGCTGGGGTTCTCCGGGACCGGCAAGACGGCCCTGATAAGCCTGATGGCGGGGCTGGAAAGTCCCACCAAAGGCAGCATCACTTTCAAGGGCGCGCCCGTCACCGGCCCGGGGCCGGAGCGTGGCGTGATCTTTCAAAGCTACTCGCTCATGCCGTGGCTGACCGTGAACGGCAATGTCGGCCTGGCGGTGGACGCCGTCTTCCCTGGCCTGTCGCGGGCCGAAAAGGCGGCGAAGGTTGCGCATTACGTGGACATGGTGGGGCTGTCCCACGCCGCCACGCGCCGCCCGGCAGAGCTTTCGGGTGGCATGCGCCAACGGGTCAATGTCGCCCGTGCCTTGGCGATGAACCCCGAAATGCTGCTGCTGGACGAGCCGTTGTCGGCGCTCGACGCGCTGACGCGCGCCAATCTTGCCGACGAGATCGAGCATATCTGGCAGGCGGACCAGAAGACCTGCGTACTGATCACCAATGACGTGGACGAGGCGATCATCCTTGCCGACCGGATCATTGCGCTGAACCCCGAAGGAACATTGGGCGAAGAGTTCATGGTGACCATTCCGCGCCCGCGTAACCGGATGGAGATGAACACCGACGACACGTTCAAGCGCCTGCGCGCCGACGTGACCAAGTACCTGATGGATGTCGGGATAGAGGCCAAAATCGAAGGCACCCGCAACCTGCCGGACGTGACCCCGATCCACGGTCTGCCCGCTGCCATCAAGGACGCGCAGAAGGGCCTGATCGACGATCACTTTCTCGATTTCAGCCAGTTGCACAAGGTCTATCCCACACCCAAGGGGCCGCTGACGGTGGTCGAGGATTTCGACCTCAAGATCGAGCGGGGAGAGTTCATTTCCCTGATCGGGCATTCGGGTTGTGGCAAGTCCACCGTACTGACCATGGCCGCAGGGCTGAACGGCATTTCCAAAGGCGCGATCAAGCTGGATGGCCGTCACGTGGAGGGCGCCGACCCGGAGCGCGCGGTGGTCTTCCAGTCGCCCAACCTGTTTCCGTGGCTGTCAGCGCGCGGGAACTGCGCTATAGGCGTTGACAAGGTCTATCCCCGCGCGAGCCAGGCCGAACGGCAGGACGTGGTGGAATACTACCTGGAACGTGTCGGCCTTGCGGACGCGATGGACAAGCCCGCCTGCGATATGTCCAACGGTATGCAGCAACGCGTCGGTATCGCGCGGGCCTTTGCTCTGTCTCCCAAGCTGCTGCTGCTCGACGAGCCCTTCGGGATGCTCGACAGCCTGACCCGCTGGGAATTGCAGGAAGTGCTGATGGAAGTCTGGTCGCGTACCAAGGTCACCGCGATCTGCGTCACCCATGATGTGGACGAGGCGATCCTGCTGGCCGATCGCGTGGTGATGATGACCAACGGCCCGCAGGCTACGATCGGGCGGATCACCAAGGTGGATCTGCCCCGGCCCCGGACCCGCAAGGCCCTGCTCGAGCATTCGAATTATTACGCCTACCGGCAGGACGTGCTGGATTTCCTGGAAAAGTACGAACACGGAGCAAAGCCCAAGTCACCGGCCCCCAAGGCCATAGCGGCGGAGTGAACGCATGAGACAGAAACTGGTTATCATCGGGGCCGGCATGGCCTCGGGCCGGGTAATCGAGCACCTGGTCGAGCAGAGCCCGGACGCCTTTGACATAACGCTTTTCAACGCTGAGCCGCGGGGCAACTACAACCGGATCATGCTGTCGCCGGTGCTGTCGGGCGACAAAACCTACGACGAGATCGTGACCCATGACGCGGACTGGTACGAGACCCACGGCGTGACATGCCGGTTCGGCGAGCACGTGGTCGGCATCGACCGCGACCGCAAGATGGTCGAAGGCCAGAACAGCAGTGTGCCGTATGACAAGCTGATCATCGCGACCGGATCGGCCCCCTTTATCATCCCGGTCGAGGGCAAGGGCCTGCCGGGGGTCATCACCTACCGCGATCTGGACGATACCAACGCGATGATCGAGGCCGCGCGGCATGGCGGCAAGGCGGTGGTGATCGGGGGCGGTTTGCTGGGTCTCGAGGCCGCGGCGGGACTGGCCGAACGCGGCATGGAGGTGACCGTGCTGCACCTGATGGGCCACCTGATGGAGCGGCAGTTGGACGAAGCTGCCGGATACCTGTTGCGGCGGGATATTGAAAAGCGCGGGATCACCATTCGCACCCGGGCCTCGACCGCGGCCATCCTGGGCAAGGACCGTGTGGAGGGCGTGCTGCTGGAGGACAATACCGGGTTTGAAGCCGATCTTGTCGTCATGGCCGTCGGTATCCGGCCAGAGACGCGGCTGGCCAGCGATGCCGGCCTGGAGGTCGCGCGCGGGATCGAGGTGAACGCGCAGATGCAGAGCCTGAGTGACCCGGACATTTACGCCGTCGGGGAATGCGTGGAGTTCGGCGGGCATCTCTTTGGCCTTGTCGCGCCACTTTACGACCAGGCAAAGGTGCTGGCGCGGTCGCTGCTGGATCAGCCCGACGCCTTTGTCGTCAAGGATATCGCCACCAAGCTGAAGGTTACCGGGTGCGACCTGTTTAGCGCCGGTGACTTTGCCGAGGCGGAGGGCCGCGAGGACATCGTCTTTCGCGACCCGGCGCGGGGCATCTACAAGCGTCTGGTGATTGAGGATGACCGGCTGATCGGCGCGGTCATGTACGGAGACACCGCGGACGGGAACTGGTTCTTCGGGCTAATCAAGGACGGCACCGAGATCGGCGAGATGCGCGAGACGCTCATATTCGGCCCGGCCTACCAGGGAGGGTCTGCCACGGACCCTCTCTCAGCCGTTGCAGCATTGTCGCGTGATGCGGAGATTTGCGGCTGCAACGGCATTTGCAAGGGCACCATCGTGGACGCCATCGCGGGCGGGGCGACCGACCTCGGCGCGGTGAGGGCGCAGACCAAGGCCAGCGCCTCCTGCGGGACCTGCGCGGGGCTGGTGGAACAATTGCTGCAGGTGACGCTGGGCGGTGATTTCCAGATGCCCACGGAGCAGCCGATCTGCGGGTGCTGCGACCTCAGCCACGAGGATGTGCGCCGCCTGATCAAGAGCCAGGAGCTGAAGAGCCAGGAGGCGATCTGGCAGGAACTGGGGTGGAAGACCCGAAACGGTTGTCACATCTGCCGTCCGGCGGTGAATTTCTACCTTCTGGCAGACTGGCCGCTGGAATACCGCGACGATCCGCAAAGCCGCTTTGTCAACGAGCGCAAGCACGCCAACATCCAGAAGGACGGCACGTTCAGTGTCGTGCCCCGGATGTGGGGCGGCGTCACCAACGCGGCCGAGCTGCGCGCCATCGCCGACGCGGCCGAGAAATACGACGTGCCCACCGTCAAGGTCACGGGCGGCCAGCGCATCGACCTGCTGGGCGTCAAGGGCGAAGACCTGCCCGCCATCTGGAACGACCTGAACAAGGCCGGGCTGGTTTCGGGACACGCCTATTCCAAGGGGCTGCGCACGGTGAAGACCTGTGTCGGGACGGATCACTGCCGCTTTGGCACGCAGGACAGCACCGGGCTGGGTGTGAAGCTGGAACAGATCCTGTGGGGGGCCTGGACGCCGCACAAGGTAAAGCTGGCAGTGTCGGGCTGCCCGCGCAACTGCGCCGAGGCCACCTGCAAGGACGTTGGTATCGTCTGTGTCGATAGCGGATACCAGGTGGGTGTCGCTGGGGCTGCGGGCATGGACGTGAAGGAAACCGAACGCCTTGTCGATGTGGCGACCGAGGCCGAGGCCATCGAGTGGATCACCGCCTTTGTCCAGCTTTACCGCGAGAACGCCAAGTATCTCGACCGGCCTTACAAGTGGGTCGCCAAGGTCGGGCTGGACTGGGTCAAGGAGACGCTGGCCAGCGCGGAGGAGCGCGCGCGGCTGGTGGAGGCGTTCGAGCTGTCGCAGTCGATCTATCGCAAGGATCCCTGGGCCGAGCATGCGAAACAGGCCGAGCGGTTCCAGCCGGTGGCCGACCTGACACTGGAGGCCGCTGAGTAATGCAGCGCGCCCGGAACTCAGGCCCCGGGTCGAGCCCGGGACGCGGGCCGCAAAGCTGTCACCGGAAAGGACAGAACATGAGCTGGATCGATATCTGCGCCATTGACGACATTCCCCTGCGCGGGGCGCGCAAGCTGAAGACCGAACTGGGCTGTGTCGCCGTTTTCCGGACGGCCGAGAACGAGGTATTTGCCGCGTCTAACACCTGTCCGCACAAGGGCGGGCCGCTGTCCGAGGGGATCGTGCATGGTCAATCCGTGACCTGCCCGCTGCATAATTGGGTGTTCGATCTCAATACAGGCCAGGCGCAGGGAGAGGACGGGCAGATCGATACCTTTCCGCTGCGGGTCGAGGCGGGGCGCGTCCTGATAGACGGGACGGGCCTTTCGGGCCGGAGTGCTGCGTGATGGACGGGGCGGAGCAGCCCTGGACCCGCTCCACCTGCCCTTATTGCGGGGTGGGGTGCGGCGTACTGTTGCGCGCAGACGGCTTGGGCGGCCTGGAGGTGCAGGGCGATGCGGCCCATCCGGCGAACCTGGGCCGGTTGTGCTCCAAGGGATCGGCCCTGGCCGAGACGGTCGGGCTGGATCACCGGCTGCTGGCCCCGCGCGTGGGTGGAGAGGATACAAGCTGGGACGCGGCGCTGGACCTGGTGGCGGCCCGCTATTCCGACACCATCGCGCGGCACGGGCCGGACAGCGTGGCCTTCTACGTCTCGGGGCAACTGCTGACCGAGGATTACTACGTTGCCAACAAGCTGATGAAGGGGTTCATCGGGTCAGCCAATATCGACACCAATTCCCGGCTCTGCATGGCTTCGTCCGTGGCCGGGCACAAGCGGGCGTTCGGGACAGACACGGTCCCGGGCACCTACGAGGATATCGACGAGGCCGATCTGGTCGTACTGGTCGGCTCGAACCTCGCATGGTGTCATCCGGTGCTGTACCAGCGGCTTTTGGCGGCGCGGAAGAAGTGCGGCACGCGGATCATCGTGATCGACCCGCGCCGCACGGCCAGTTGCGACGGTGCAGACATGCATCTCGCGTTGGAGCCGGGATCGGACGTGGCGCTGTTCAACCGGCTTCTGGCCGAGATCGGGAAAGGTGGCGCGGTGGACTCTGCCTTCCTGGCCCATACGAAGGGGTTCGACGCGGCGCTGGAGGCCGCAGCGAGCGATGACGCCTCCGTCACCGGCCTGAGCGAGGCGCAGATCACCGCGTTCTGCCATCTCTGGATGCGCACGGAGCGTGTCGTGACAATTTATTCGCAAGGGGTGAACCAGTCGATCACTGGCTCGGACAAGGTCAACGCGATCCTGAATTGCCACCTGGCCACGGGGCGGATCGGCAAGCCGGGCTGCGGGCCGTTGTCGGTGACCGGGCAACCCAACGCCATGGGCGGGCGAGAGGTGGGCGGGCTGGCCAACATGCTGGCCTGCCACCTCGACCTGGAAAACCCGGATCATCGCGGTGCCGTGCGCAGTTTCTGGGACGCACCACACATGCCCGACGCGCCGGGGCTGAAGGCGGTGGACATGTTCCGCGCGGTGGGCGACGGGCGGATCAAGGCGCTGTGGATCATCCACACCAATCCTGCCGTGTCGATGCCCGAGGCCGATGCGGTGCGGGACGCGATCGCGGGGTGTGACTTCACCGTGGTCAGCGACATCACCGCCGAGACGGATACCGCGCGGCTGGCGGACGTGTTGCTGCCTGCTTGTGCGTGGGCCGAGAAGGAAGGCACGGTCACGAATTCCGACCGCACCATCAGCCGTCAGCGCAGCGTCCTGCCCGCGCCGGGAGAGACGCGCCCGGACTGGGATATCCTCGCGGAGGTCGGGCAGCGCATGGGCTTCGTCCGCGCCTTCGACTATGGCAGCGTGTCCGAGATTTTTCGGGAATATGCCACCCTTTCGGGCATTGCCGGGCAGTTT
Source organism: Roseovarius sp. (assembly GCA_016278295.1). Lineage (GTDB taxonomy): Bacteria > Pseudomonadota > Alphaproteobacteria > Rhodobacterales > Rhodobacteraceae > Roseovarius. The sequence goes on from JADQCC010000275.1 coordinate 18,778, forward strand.
GGGCGGGATTTCGACATCTCGGCGCTATCGGGCATTGATGATCGGGCCTATGATGCGCTGGAGCCGCAACGCTGGCCGATCACCGCGACGCGCAAGGGTGGACGGTTCTTTGGCGACGGGAGGTTCTTTCACGGCGAGGGCAAGGCGCGGTTGCTGCCGGTGACGTGGCGGCCACCAGCCGCACGGACCGACCCGCGCTTTCCCTTCCGTCTCAATACCGGGCGAACGCGGGATCAGTGGCACACCATGACGCGCACCGCGCTGAGCCCGCGCTTGTCGGCGCATCTGGCCGAGCCGTTCCTGGAAATTCATCCCGCGGACGCGACACGGCTGGAGATCGACACCGCCGATCTCGTCACGGTTACCAGCCCCACGGGCCGGGCCATCCTGCGGGCGCGGGTCACCGACGCGGTTACACCTGGCCAAGTCTTTGCGCCCATGCACTGGACGGGCGAGACCGCGCCCTCGGGCCGGATCGACGCGCTTGTCGCTGCCGTCACCGATCCCGTTTCGGGACAGCCTGAGAGCAAGGCGGGCGTGGTGGCCGTGGCACGCCTTGACGCGGCGTGGTACGGGTTCGCCGTTTCGGCCAAACCGATGGCCTTGCGGGCCGATTACTGGGCGCTGGCGCGGACGCAGGCCGGTTATCGCGCCGAATTGGCGGGGTGTGCGGAGGTCGCGGACTGGGAAGTCGAGGCGCGCAGGCTTTTCGCCGCGCCGGATGCCGCGGCCGCCATGATCACGGATGTGCATCGCGGCATCGCGCGGGTTGTCCTGCATGAGAAGGGGGTGATCGCCGGGGTGCTTTTCATTGCGCCCGGGCCGGTTGTCGTGACGCGCGATTACCTTGCCACGCTGCCCGGGACGGAGGGGCCCGATGCGCTGACGGGGCGGCTGCCGATGGATGTGCCCAATCCCGGTCCTGTTCTGTGTTCGTGTTTCGGGATAGGCGTGAACACGATCGTCGAGGCGGTGGAAACCAAGGGTGCGGTGAGCGTCGAGGCGATAGGCGAGTTGTTGGGGGCAGGCACGAATTGCGGCTCCTGCCGTCCCGAAATTGCGGAGTTGCTGCAAGGTGTGACCACGCGCGCGGCGGCGGAATGAGCCTTGCCGTACATGTCCGTGCGCTTGGGCGCGGACCGGGCCGATCGCGCAGCCCGACGCGGAAGAAGGCGCAGGGCGCCATGCGCCTGATGCTCCATTCTGGCGCGATCTTGGGGTGCGGGACGCATATCGGGTGAAGTCTGTTTTCAGTCTTGCCTAGCAATTTTCTATTTTGATAGGTATAGTCGTGCCAATCAAAACATGGAAATGATAGGCATGATCCCACTCAGCAGCATCGCGATGAGCGCCTATACCGATCTGGTGCGGCTCCTGAAGGATGACGCCTTGTCCGGTGTGGAGGGCAAGCCGACCCTGAAAGAGCGCGGTGAAAAGGGCTACTGGTATGCGGTCCGTCGTGTCGGCACAGAGATGCGGTTTGTCTATATTGGCGAAGACAGCGATGAGACGCGCGCGCGCATTGACCGTATCGAGGAACTGCGCGCGACCGCAAAGGACCGACAGGCAGAGCGCTCGCGGCTGGTTCGGCTCTTGCGCGCCGAAGGCATGACGCCCACTGACCGGGCGACTGGCTCCATCCTCTCTGCCATGGCGGCCGCGGGGACATTCCGGCTGGGCGGCACCATCGTCGGAACGAATGCGTTCCGGCTCTATGAAGGCGAGCTTGGTATCCGCCTGCCTCTCGGCGGTATGGCCAACACCGGCGATATCGACATCGCGCAATTCGAGAAGCTCAGCGTCGCGTTGCAGGATCAGGTCGATCCGGGTCTGGCCGAAACCTTCTCGGCGCTGAAGTTCGACCCGGTCCCCGGGCTCGACAAGGGCCGGACCTGGCGGTGGGCGCAAGGCGGGAGTGGCCAGCTGGTCGAGTTCCTGACACCGGCCTTTGGGGACGAGACCATCCGCGACCTGCCCGCCCTCGGCGTGGGTGCGCAGGCGCTCAACTATCTCAACTTCCTGATCGCCGAGCCGATTTTTGCCGCGGCCCTCTATCGGTCCGGGGTGCTCGTACAGGTGCCGCGCCCGGAACGCTACGCGATCCACAAGCTGATCATCGCCGATCGGCGGCGCGACGGCGCTGGCAACCTCAAATCCGCCAAGGACCGGGAGCAGGCGGCCTTCCTGGTCGAAGCGATGGCCGAGGACCGGCCCGATGATCTGTTTCGGGCCTACACCACTGCAATGAAGATTGGCCCGCGCTGGCGCGAGCGCATTGGCAATTCGCTGAAGCGCTTGCCGGAGACGAAGGCCATCCTCGAAAGCCTGGGCGAATAATCGGCCTTGCCAACTTGTTTTCACCCGCTCGAATGCGGCCTGATCCGCACCCGTCAGGCGGCTATTTCGCGTGCATGGCCGTTCCAAAGATCGAAGGCATCGGACCGGGCGGGGCGGTACGATTTGGCGATGAGACGGCAGCGGCGGTGAGCGGGCCGCCGCCATGTATACCCTCATCGTCACGGCCAAAATGAACGACATCGCCCCGCAGGCGTGGCTCGCCGGTGTTCTCGCCCGGGTGCCCGACATGCCCGTCTCGCGCATGCACGAACTTCTGCCCTGGAACTGGAAACACAGCCTATTCGCCAAAGCCGCATAACTGCGGCCTATGCGGGATTATTATTTCATATAAATCAATAAATTAGATAACATCCCACACCTCACTTTTGTCTTCTTGGACACTGTTTTCTCTCAAAAGCGGGAGCCGGTTTTGAGCCCCTTGAACATGCGAAATCAAGGAGTGGGAGCGTGTCGCGTGAATGCGAATGAACGCGACACGCTCTACTGCGAGGCGCAGGCCTCAGTTCACCTTTTCGGCGTCGATCACATCCTGTTCGCGGGCCGTGTCGGCGCTTGCGATGGCAATGCGCCGCGGCTTGAGTGCCTCGGGCACCTCGCGCACGAGATCGACATGCAGCATGCCGTCGGCGTGGCTCGCGCCGGTGACGCGCACGTGGTCGGCAAGCTGGAAGCGCCGCTCGAACGCGCGCGTGGCGATGCCGCGATGCAGGTAGGTGCGCGCGCTCTCGTCGTCCTCGCTCTTGCGGGCCGAGACCACGAGCGCCCCGTCCTTGACCTCGACCGTCAGGTCGTCCGGGGCAAAGCCCGCGACGGCAATCGAGATACGATAGGCGTCGTCATCGGTTTTCTCGATATTGTAGGGGGGATAGCTCGGCTGGCTCATGTCGGTGGCCATCACGCGATCGAGAAGATCGGCGATCTGGTCGAAACCGACGGTGGCCCGATAGAGCGGTGCAAGATCGAAATTGCGCATGGGTCATCCTCCTTTGAGCGATACCAATGTTGGTGGCCTTCCCGTTGGAGCCAGGCCGGTTGCGCCCCGGCCCGTCATCCGGCTCCGGGGCATCATGGATTTGGGAAACGCTCGCGTGCCTGTCAAGAGGGGGCGGCGCAGCTCAGGGCCGGGCGAAGCGCGCGCCGGTCCCGCGCCGACCCTCGCCCGCCTGTACCCGTTTGAATCCGGGATTGGCGGTCGCCATGCCGATGGTGGTGGTGCGCAGGTCGTGCTTGAGACCGGCGACGAGATCGGGCAGGTCCATGCCATAGGAAACGCGTTGGCCCTCCGCGCGGCTGCCGCCGCTCACCAGCGACAGGATGCGCGGACGGCCGCCATGTGGGGCGAGGACCGGCGCGCCGGAAGAGCCGAAGATCACGTCGCAATCGAACGCCATGATCCCCTCGGCGCGCCACAGCATGTTGCACCGGCGTTGCCAGGACGGGGCGCGGTCGCGGTCACGGCCGTAGGAGACGACGCTAATCTGCGCGCCGTCGCGGGGCCGGTCATGGATGGCGAAAGGGGCCGCCACGGCGCTGTTGATCGGGGTCGCGAGCCGCAGGAGGGCGGCATCGTTGCGGATGTTGGCGACGCTCATGCCGCCGCGCGGGTCATAGCCATCTGCGGCCACGTAGCCCATCACCCCGGACTCGGCGATCACCTTGCCGTCGCGCAGCCCGGCGCGGAACCGGATCGTATCGGCGGCCACGGGCCGCCCGGAGCGGTCAAAGACGCAATGCGCCGCCGTCAGCACCTGATCCGGTGCGATGAGCACCCCGGTGCAATAGCCCTCGCGCCCGATATCGATCCGGCCAACGGCTTCCCAGCCAAAGAGATCGTCGCGGTCGGTGAGACGGGTGAGCCCGCTCGGCTGTGCCACAGTCGCGCCCGCCCACAGGCAGAGCGTCGCCAAAAGTGCAAGTATTCGTCGCGGACCGCTCATGGCCGGGCGAATTTTGCGCCGGTGTCGCGCCGGGTGCCGGAGGTGAAGGTCTTGGGGGCGGCGTCCTGAAACACCCCCTGTCCGGCCTCGAGCGCCGTGCGCAAGGTGTCGAGCGGCGCAAGGAGCTGCGTGCCCAGCGACACCTTGCGGCCCTCGACCTCGGCCATCGCCGAGACCACCGAGACGATCCGTGCGCGCCCGCCCTCGAAGCTGAAGACCGGTGCGCCGGAGGCACCGAAATCCACATCGCAGGACATGATGAGCACGCCCTGTTGCCGCGCCATCACGTTGCACTCTTGCTGAAGCGACGGGGCCTCGGCGCGGCCCTTGGCGTAGCTCACCACACCGATGCGCTGGCCCTTGCGGGGGCGGCGGTCGGTCTCGAACGGGGTGACGCGGGTGTTGCGGATCGGGTGATGAAGCTCCAGCAGCGCCACGTCGTTGCGTACGCGATCCGCGGTCACGTCCGCGTCAAAGAGGTAGTCGGGATGCAGCACCGCGCGGCGCACCGTGCGATAGGCGGCCGCGCGCCCGTTGCGCCAGCCGGCCTTGAACTCGATTCGTGCTGGATCGATCCGCTCTCCGGTGGTGCGGTCATAGAGGCAATGAGCCGCCGTCAGGACAAGATCGGGGGCCACCAGTGCACCGGTGCAGAAGCCGCGCCCGGCGAGTTCGAGCCGTCCCACGGCCTCCCATTCGCGGGCGGCGTCGCCTGCGTCGAGCCGCTGCAGCGGGCTGTCTTGCGCGGCAAGCTGCGTGGCGAAAAGGGCGAGCAGGGCAAGGCGGGCAAGGGTGCGCAGCATGGTCTCTCCGGCGGTCCGAACAGGTATCGGCTAGCAGGTGTTTCGGGCCAGATTATGACCGGGTTGCGCGGAGGATCGGGACACCGTCCATGCCATTTTCCGCCTGCGTCAGTGCGGGTGGCTGCGGCCCGCCCGTGGCCCAGTCGATGAGCTCGACGGTGTGCACCACCGGAATGCCGGTGCCAGAGCCGATCTGCATCATGCAGCCGATATTGCCGGCGGCGATGATGTCCGGGTGCTTGGCCTCGAGCGTGCGGACCTTGCGGTCCTTGAGCTGCCTGGAAATCGCCGGCTGCATGAGGTTGTACGTGCCCGCCGAGCCGCAGCACAGATGGCTGTCGGCGGGCTCCACCACCTTGAATCCGGCGCGCTTCAGCAGGTCCTTGGGAAAGGTCTTGATCTGTTGGCCGTGTTGCAGCGAACAGGCGGCGTGGTAGGCGATTGTGAGACCCTTTTCCTCGCCCTCGGGAAGGTCTAGCTGCATCAGCAATTCGCTCACGTCCACCGCGATCCCGCTTACCCGCGCGGCATCGTCGGCCAATGCTTCGTGGCGGAACATGTGGCCGTAATCCTTGATCGTGGTGCCGCAACCGCTCGTGTTGATGACGATGGCATCCAGCCCTTCGCCGTCCATCTCGTCCGCCCATGCGCGGATATTCTTGGCTGCGGTTGCGTGGCTCTCCTTGGTCTTGCCCATGTGATGCGTCAGCGCCCCGCAACAGCCCGCCCCCTCGGCCACCACCACCTCGCAGCCAAGCCGGGTGAGCAGCCGGATGGTGGCGTCGTTGATGTCGGTGTTGAGCGCGCGCTGCGCACAGCCTGTCATCAGCGCCACGCGCTTCTGGCGTGCGCCTTGCGCGGCGAAGGTTTGCGGATCGTCGTTGCGGCTGACGGGTGGCACCTGCTTGGGGGCCATCTCCAGCATCGCGCGCAGCCGCGCATCGGGCATCAGCCGGGCAAAGGGCCGCCCGATCCTGGCCCCCAGGAGCGCCACGCGAAACCGCATCGGATAGGGCAGGATGCGCGCCAGGATCCAGCGCAGCACCCGGTCCCCCAGGGGCCGCTTGTAGCGCGCCTCGATATACTCGCGCGCCTGATCGACGAGGTGCATGTAATGCACGCCCGAGGGGCAGGTCGTCATGCAGGCGAGGCACGACAGACAGCGGTCGATATGCTTGACGGTCTTGTCATCGGGAACGCGGTCGTTCTCGAGCATGTCCTTGATGAGGTAGATGCGACCGCGTGGGCTGTCGAGTTCGTCCCCCAGCACCTGATAGGTGGGGCAGGTCGCGGTGCAGAACCCGCAATGCACGCAGGATCGCAGGATCTCGTTGGCGCGGGCGATTTTCGGGTCGGCCAGTTGCTCGGGCGTGAACTCGGTCTTCATTCCGTCCCTCTCCTACGCCTCGGCCATCAGGCCGGGATTGAGGATGCCGCGCGGGTCGAAACGCTGCCGCAGCCCGGCCTGAAGCGCGGCCACCGGCGCGGCCAGCGGGGGAAAGGCGTCCGTTCCCGCCCCGCGCACCCGCGTGGCATGGCCGCCGCGCTGCGCCACGGTCTCCCGTATCTCCGTCCCGCCTGTCCCCTCGGGCATCAGCAGCCAGACAAGGCCCCCGCCCCAGTCATAGACTGCCTCGGCGCCCGGCAGGGCGGCGACGATCCCGGGCGCGTCTGTGGGCTTGACCGACAGCCGCCACACGGCGCCCGCGCGCCCGTGAAACGGCTCGACATCGCGGATATACCGCCAGTCGGCGGCGGTGCGGTCCGGGTCGGTCTCTAGTGTGAAGGTGCCGGAATCCGCTAGCAGCTTTTGCATCTCCCCGGCCCGATAGGCGACCGAGTCCGCGAACCCTTCGAGCCGGATCATCGTCACCGGTGCGCCATCAAGACCGCGTTGCAGATGCGCGGCACCGCTCACCTCGTAGGGCGAGCCCAGAGCGCGGCACAGCACCTGAATGGCGGTGGCGTCGTCCAGCCCCTCGCACAAGAGCACGCCGGTTGCGCGCGGGCGCGGCAGCACCTTGAGCGCCACCTCGGTCAGCACGCCCAGCGTGCCGTAGCTACCGGCCATCAGCTTGACCATGTCGTAGCCGGTCACGTTCTTCATCACCCGCCCGCCATTGCGGACGATACGCCCCTGCCCATCGACAAAGCGCACACCCAGCAGGAAGTCGCGGCAGGCCCCGGCCTGAACGCGGCGCGGCCCGCTGACATTGGCGGCCACCACGCCGCCGATGGTGGGGGTTCCGTCCGTGTCGAGAAGCCCGCGATGGTCCATCGGCTCGAAGGCGAGCCGCTGCCCTTCGGCCTCGAGCGCGGCCTCGATCTCCGAGACCGGCGTACCCGCCCGCACCACGAGGGTGAGCGCGCCGGGCTCGTAAAGCTCGATCCCTGCCATCGACGATGTCGAGAGCCGTGCGCCATTCGATGCCCCGCCGATGGGCCGCGTGCCGCCGCCCTCGATGCGCAGCGGACCCTCGGCCTTCTTGATGATCGTGGCAAGCTCTGCCTCTGTCTCGGGTGTCATGCGGCTTCTTCTTGGTAAAAATACTCTGGGGGTCCGGGGGTAAAACCCCCGGGGGGCGAAGATCAGGCCGCGCGCCGCGCGCCGGAGACGTCGAGTGGAAACACCTTGGCGGGGTTCAAGAGCCATTTCGGGTCGAACACGTCCTTTACATCCATTTGCGCGGAAAGGTCGTCGGCCCCGTACTGATGCGCCATCAGGTCGCGTTTCTCGATCCCCACGCCATGCTCGCCGGTGAGGCAGCCGCCGACCTCCACGCAGAGCTTGAGGATTTCCGCGCCGAACGTCTCGCAGGTCTCGAGATCGCCCGGCTTGTTGGCGTCGAACAGGATCAGCGGGTGCATGTTGCCGTCACCCGCGTGGAACACGTTGGCCACGTCGAGGCCGAACTCGCGGCTCATCTCGCCGATCCGGCCCAGCACATGGGGCAGGGCGCTCACCGGGATGGTGCCGTCGAGGCACATGTAGTCGCCGATCTGACCCATCGCGCCGAAGGCGGATTTGCGCCCCTTCCAGATCGCCGCGCTCTCTTCTTCCGAACGGCTCTGGCGCAGCTCCACCGGGTCGTGGCGGCGCGCGATCGCCTCGATGAGGCCCAATTGCTCGTCGATTTCAGGGTCCGATCCTTCGACCTCCACGATCAGCAGTGCTTCGCAATCGGGGTATCCGGCATGGGCGAAATCCTCTGTCGCGCGGATGCAGGGACGGTCCATGAACTCGATCGCCACGGGCAGCACGCCCGCCTTGATGATGTCGCTCACACAGGCCCCGGCCACCTCGCTCGAATCGAAACCGATCAGCACCGGGCGCGCGCCCTCGGGCTTGCGCAGGATGCGTAGCGTCGCCTCGGTCACCACGCCAAGCTGACCCTCCGAGCCGCAGACGAGCCCCAGCAGGTCATAGCCCGCGGCATCGAGATGCGCGCCGCCAAGCTCCACCACCGTGCCGTCCATCAGCACCATGGTCACGCCCATCAGGTTGTTTGTGGTCACGCCGTATTTGAGGCAATGCGCCCCGCCCGAGTTCATCGCGATATTGCCCGCGATGGCGCAGGCAAGCTGCGAGGACGGGTCGGGCGCGTAGAAAAACCCCTCTTCCTCCACCGCGCCGGTGACGCTGAGATTGGTGCGCCCGGTCTGTACCCGGATGAAGCGATTGTCGTAATCGGTTTCCAGAACCTCGGTCATCCGCGCCACGCCGAGGATGACGCTGTCGGCGGTGGGCAGCGCGCCGCCGGCAAGCGACGTGCCCGCACCGCGCGGCACCACCGGCACGCCTATTTCGTGGCAGATGGCCAGCGCCTCCGCGACCTCTCGCGTCGACGCAGGCAGCAGCACCGCGAGCGGCGGACATTTGTAGGCGGTCAGCGCGTCGCATTCATAGGCGCGTGTTTCCACCGGATCCTCGATCACGGAGTCGCGCGGCAAAACCTTGCGCAGGCGCGCCACGAGTTCCGCCTTGCGGGCGAGAATGTCGGGGTTCGGCTCGGGCATCTGCATGGGCTTCTCCTGAAATTGGTAAATCTATATAACCAATTTGGCCCATCCGCGAGTCCTTTTTTGCCACAAGGCGCGTGGCAGACCTTGCGCAGACACACCGCCTCGGGCAGTCATCGCACATGGAGTGGGTCAAGATCATCCATATTCTTTGTGTCATGGGGTGGATGACCTCCATCTTCGCCGTGCCGCGTGCGCTCATCTACTGGCGTCGTGAATGGGATCGCCTGGGTGAATTCGGTCCCTTGGGCGACCTGACCATCCGGCTCTATCGTTTCTCGCTCGGCCTCGGCGTCATTGCCATCGGCACCGGGATTTACCTCGCGAACTGGCTGGGCTGGCCGGGTTGGGCGCATCTCAAGCTGGCGCTGGTGCTGGCGTTGGCGGTGCATTACGGCTGGACCGGGCGGCTGGTGCTGCGTGCACGCAAGGGCATGTTTACAGAGAGTGACCGATTCCTGCGTATTTTCAACGAAATCAGCGTTCTGGGCGCAATCGCGGTTCTATGGGCCGTGGTCGTGCGGCCGTTTTGAACGCCATGACAGAGATCCTCAACGACGCGCTCGGGCATTTCACGCCGCTCGATCTTGCCGCCTTTCTGATGCTCGTACTTGCATGGTCGGGGGTGACGCTGCTGATCGAGCACGCGCCGCGCCGGTTTCCCTCGACCTCAAACCTCATGGCGCAGTATCGCCGCGAATGGATGGTGCAATTCGTCACCCGCGATCCGCGCATCTTCGATTCGCAGATCATCGGGCAATTGCGGCAAGGCACTTCTTTCTTTGCCTCTGCGACGCTCATCGCCATCGGGGGCACGCTGGCGCTGCTGGGCGAGGTGGAGCGGCTGATCGGGCTGGCCGACGACCTGTTGACAGGCACGGCGCCGGTGATCGTGTGGGAGGTCAAGATCCTCGTGATCGTCGCCTTTCTCACCAACGCCTTTCTCAAGTTCGTGTGGGCGAACCGGCTGTTCGGCTATTGCGCGGTGATGATGGCGGCGGTGCCGAACGATTCCGCCAACCCGGCGGCGCCGCCGCGCGCGCAAAAGGCGGCCGAGATCAACATCACCGCCGCGCGCGGCTTCAACCGCGGGCTGCGCGCGCTCTATTTCGCGCTGGCCGCGGCGGCGTGGCTGTTCGGGGCGGCGGCGTTACTGCTCGCGGTGGCGATCACGCTCATGGTGCTGTTGCGGCGCGAATTCGCCTCGCATTCGCGCGCAGTGCTGATGCGCCCCGAGGGCGATGGGAAAGACACGCGGACGTGAGTGCATTCGCGGCACGGACGGGTATGATGCCGCGTATGAGACAGATCGCGTTTACCCTCGCCGCTGCGCTCGCCGTTCCCCTTGCCGCCCCGGCGCTCGCGCACGAGCCCGATATCCTCGGGGCGGTGGCTGCCAAGTCGGGCATGTCGTGGCGCGTCGATGTCACGCTGGAGCATCCCGATACCGGCTGGGATCACTATGCCGACGGGTGGGAAGTGCTCGATACCAACGGTAACCGGATCGGCTACCGGCTGCTGCATCATCCGCACGTGAATGAACAGCCGTTCACGCGCTCGCTCACCGATCTCGACCTGCCCGACGGTACGCTCACGATCCTTATCCGCGCGCACTGTTCGGTGGATGGCTGGAGCGATAAAACCTTTCGCGTCGATATCGACCCGTGATCCCTCATGGGCGCGATCCTGTTCAGGGCCGTGCGGCCTCGATCAGGACGGTGCGGCGATCCTCGGCCAAGAGCCGTAGCCGTCCGCGTGCGTCCACATCGAACGCCATGACCTGTTCAAGCGCGTCAAGCATCCGCCGTTCCTGTTCCATCAGCGGCTCGGGGCAGGCCATCATGGTGCTGGCCATCGGCCCGAAACGCAGACCCTCGCCCGACAGGCTGAACCCGCCGGCGATACGGTTGCAGCCACCGCTTCCCGCCACGCGCCCGGCGTCGAGAAAGTTCAGTGACAGGCGCTCCGGCTCTATCAGTGTGGCATCGCCGAGGGCGGTGACCTGCCATGCGCCGCCAGTAAGCAGATCGGCAGGATCGCCGCCGCAGCCGCGCAGCACCCGGTCGCCGAGCGCGAGGTGCGCGGTATCGGGATAGGGCATGCCGGTGGCGTCATCGTGACACAGACGCTCTTCGATGCGCAGGCGGGCGTCGGCCCCGGACAGGTCGAATTCATAGCCGCCGGGCACGGCGCGCGCCTCGGGGCGGGGCGCCTCTCGCGTGATTTCGCCGTAGTCAGCCACGATTCCGGCGGTTTGTCCGTCAAGCGAGACGTGCCAGCCCGGTTCGTTTCCGCGTGCGCGGTAGGGGCGTTCGGCGGGCGGCAGCACCTTGCGGCATTCAGGCAGGTCGCGACCGTTGAGCTGCACCATTGCCGCGTCACCCTTGCTCCAGAAGCTCGTGCCGGGCTCGTCCACGGCGTCATAGCGCCCCCCCGAGGCCGCCTCGACCTGAACCAGGGGAATGTCGCGGCCATCAGCGCGCAGAACCGCCTCGTCACCCAGCATGCCCATCGACACGCTCACGTCACCGCAAGTGAAATCCGTGGCGAAGGCGAGTGGGCTCACGGGATCGAGGAACAGATCGCCCAGCGCCACCGGCTCGGTGCCCGCGGCGAAGGGAACGCCCTCGATGATCCACCTCGGCGCGTCGTTCACCTCGATCAGCGCCCGCACCGTCCCCGATAGCCCGGGCGGCACCTCAACGGTGAAGCGGCGCGGCATGTCGAGCCCGTCGCCCGCAAACCCGGCCTCGCCCAGCGTTACGCCAAACCGGCCCTCTACCCACACCATCGCCCGCGCACCGGGTGGCAGGGCGATCTTTTGCTTGTAGGTGAGCGCGCCGGTCACGACGCGTGATTCCGCCGCCTCTTCCGCGGACGACGCGACCGTGCCGACCGTCAGGCCAAGGGCAAGAGCAAGGAACCGAATCATGACCGCTTCTTTCGAGATGACGCCACGCGCACAGCGTAGCGTCACTCCGGGTTCGGCCAAAGCGACGATTTTTCTACACGCTCATGCAGATGTATTTCATCTCGAGGAATTCATCGATGCCGTGGTGGCTGCCTTCGCGGCCCAGGCCCGACTGCTTGACCCCGCCGAACGGAGCGACCTCGGTCGAGATGATGCCTGTATTGACGCCAACGATCCCGTATTCCAGTGCCTCTGCCACCTTGGCGACGCGGCTGAGATCCTTGGCGTAGAAATACGAGGCGAGGCCGAAGATCGTGTCATTGGCCATGGCGATCACGTCATCCTCGTCCTCGAAGCGGAAGAGCGGTGCGAGGGGGCCGAAGGTCTCGTCGGTGGCAATCAGCATATCCTGCGTCACATCCGCAAGGATTGTGGGTGGCAGGAAGTGGCCCGGCCCCTGTGCTGGCGTGCCGCCGCCCATCACCACCTTCGCGCCCTTGGCGGTGGCGTCGGCCACGTGTTCCTTCACCTTCTCGATGGCGTCGGCATTGATGAGCGGCCCCAGCGTTGTGCCGTCCTCGAACCCGTCACCTATCTTGAGCTTTTCCACCGCCGCCTGGAGCTTGGCGGCAAAGGCGTCATAGACGCCCGATTGCACGTAGATGCGGTTGGCGCAGACGCAGGTCTGGCCGTTGTTGCGGAACTTGCACAGGATCGCGCCCTCGACCGCCGCATCGAGATCGGCATCGTCAAAGACGATGAAGGGTGCGTTGCCGCCCAGCTCCATCGAGCATTTCATCACCTGGTCGGCGGCCTGCCGCAGCAGGATGCGCCCCACCTCGGTGCTGCCGGTGAACGTGAGCTTGCGCACGCCCGGGTTCTCGCAGAACTCCTTGCCTACGTCCGAGGCACTCGATGACGGGACGATGTTGAACACGCCCGCCGGGATGCCCGCACGCTCGGCCAGTACGCCCATCGCCGTGGCCGAAAGCGGCGTTTCCGCCGCGGGTCGCCCGATGAAGGCACAGCCGGCGGCCAGCGCCGGCGCGGCCTTGCGGGTGATCATGGCGTTGGGGAAATTCCACGGCGTGATCGAGGCGGCGACGCCGATGGGCTGCTTGATGACGGTGATCCGCTTGTCGCGTTGGTGGCCGGGGATGGTCTCGCCATAGATGCGCTTGGCTTCTTCGCCAAAGAACTCGATGAACGAGGCGCCATAGGCGATCTCGCCCTTGGCCTCGGCCAGCGGCTTGCCCTGCTCGGCGGTCAGGATCACGCCGAGGTCGTGCTGGTTCTCCATCATCAGGTCAAAGAACTTGCGCAGTACCGCCGCGCGTTCCTTGCCGGTCCATTTGGCCCATTCTTTTTGTGCGGCCTCGGCGGTGGAGATGGCATGGGCCACTTGCGCGCGGCTCAGATCGGCGACGTTGGCGATCACGTCGCCGCGGGCAGGGTTGGTGACTTGAAACGTGCCGTTGTCGCCATCCACCCATTGCCCGCCGATATAGGCCTTCTCCGCCAGCAGGGCGGGATCGTTCAGCATGGATTTCAGGTTGGTCGGGGTCATGGCGCGGTCCTCTTGCGATGTCGAATGCTCTCGCAAAGCCAAAGCAGCTTGGGCTAGGAATGTCTAGGGCCAGAGAGGGGCAGAACGATGAGCGAACTGGACGACGCCTATGCGAACGTGCCGAACATCCCGGGTGGTGCACAATATCCCGCACGCTGGACCGTGGCGGCAGAGGCGTTTCGCGCACGGCAGGCGGGGCGGGCGGAACTTGGCTTGCCATATGGCAAGAGCGCGCGGCAGGCGCTCGACCTCTTCCACCCCGAGGGCACGGCGCGGGGCTTGTGCGTCTTTGTGCATGGCGGCTACTGGCTGCGCTTCGACCGCTCGTTCTGGTCGCATCTCGCGGCTGGGCCGCTGGCGCGCGGCTGGGCAGTGGCGATGCCCTCCTACGATCTCTGCCCCGAGGTGCACATCGCCGACATCACCCGCCAGATCGCGCAGGCGGTGACGATGGCGGCAGACCGGGTGGCGGGCCCGGTTGCGCTTGCCGGGCATTCGGCGGGCGGGCACCTTGTGGCGCGCATGGCGGTGCCCGGTGTGCTGCCAGCCGCAGTTGCGGCGCGGCTCCGCCACGTCGTGCCGATCTCGCCGGTCTCTGATCTGCGCCCGCTCTTGCGCACCTCGATGAACGAACAGTTCCGGCTCGACGAGGCCGCGGCAGAGGCCGAGAGCCCGGTGCTCATGCGCCCCCTTCCAGTGCCGGTCTCGGTCTGGGTCGGCGGCGATGAATTGCCCGCCTTTCTCGACCAGGCACGCTGGCTGTCCGAAGCGTGGGGCGCGCCGCTCGAGGTCGCGAGAGGCAAGCACCATTTCGACGTGATCGAGGCGCTGGGCGACCCGGCAAGCGCGATGGTGGCACGGCTCACGGGCTGAGCAGCGCGCGCGGCGTTCACGGACTGGCAAGATATCGCTCCAAGATTGGGCGCGTCCCGAGAGATGCCCCAAAACCCGGAGTGCCCCGATGCAAGATACCTCACCGCGCCTGTCGCTGCCTTTCATCCTGCCCTCGCAGGCACAGAAACACGTCACCCATAACGAGGCGCTGACCCGGCTCGATATCGCGGTGCAATTGGCCGTCGAAGGGATGGCCGCGGCCACCCCACCGGCCCTGCCCGGGGCCGGGCAGGTCTGGGCGCTCGGGCCTTCGCCCTCCGGGGTTTGGGCCGGGCAGGCGGGGATGCTCGCCGCCTTCGTCAACGAAAGCTGGCTGTTCGTCGCGCCGGGCGAGGGCTGGCTTGCCATCGACAAGAGCGACGGGCGGCTCTTTCGCCATGCGGGCACCGAGTGGGTGCCGCTGTCTTCGCCGGTTCTGGAGAACCTTGACGGGCTGGGCATCAACGCCGGGTTTGACACCACCAACCGGCTCTCCGTCTCGGCCCCGGCCACGCTTCTTAATCACGAGGGGGCTGGCCATCAGCTCAAGATCAACAAGGCCAGCGCGGCCGACACCGCGAGCCTCTTGTTTCAGACGGGCTTTGGCGGGCGCGCCGAGATGGGCACCAGTGGCAACGACGATTTTGCCATCAAGGTGAGTGCCGATGGCGCGGCATGGGTGACGGCGCTGAGCCTTGACGCCGCCACCGGCCTCGCCACCGGCGCGGCGGTACAGGCGGGCGCGGGCGACGCCACGCCGGGGCGGCTCCTGACCACAGGCGCGTTCGGCTGGGGGCAGGACGGGGCAGGGGCCGTGCCGGTGATGGTCGATCTCGACGATCCGGCGCAGCCCGCGGGCAGCTTTGCCGTGGATGCCACCACCCTTGGCCCGCGCCCCACAGGGGCGACATCAGGGCTGTGCCTGTCGATGCGGCTCGCTGCCGACGATCTCGTGCAGATATTCATCGGTGCGGATGGCGCGGCACTGGCGTTTCGCACCCGTTCGGGCGGGGCGTGGGGCGCGTGGCAGGCGGTGCAGGGCGCGCACAACGTCACCCGCAGCACCGGACCAGATGGCGAGGCGCTGCGCTATCCTGACGGCACGCAGATCTGTCGCCACACGCTCACCCTTGATGCCCCCGACACCGCGCAGGGCGCGCTCTTTGCCGGGGCGGCGGAAACGGCATGGGGCTATCCCGCCCCCTTCGCGCCGGGCACGCGGCCCACGGTTTCGGCCAGTGCCACCACCGCATCCGGCGTCTGGATCGCCACGCGCGCGGGGGACGGGACGGCGGGGCACTTGCGCGCGATGGCGGCGCTAAGCCAGCCGGGCGCGCCCGAGGTCACCGTGACGGCGATCGGGCGCTGGGCGTAGCAAGCGTCATGACAACGGCACATGATGCGCACCATTGCAGATATCTCCCGCCCGGCGGCGGTGCCGGGCATTACAGGTTTTCTGGCGTTGCAACGCCTACAAAAATCAACGTAATCAAGTTTAGATTCTTGAGTGTTTTCGAAAGGAGAGATTCGGCGTCGCCTTCCGCACATATCCTGATAAAGTTGACCTTGTTAGTCGCACTATCCAAGGCCACATATCGCAAATGATCACCCACAAGACAAAATATGCGCTCAAATCCCTGATGGTTCTGGCTGACGAAAAGGCGGACACAGGCGAGGCGTTGAGGATCGAGGAAATCGCAGAGCGATCCGGCGCGCCCAAGCGGTTCCTGGAGCATATCCTGCTCGATCTCAAGCGCGCGGGGTTGATCGGCAGCAGGCGCGGGCGCAATGGCGGCTATGAGTTGATCAAGGAGCCGCGCCGCATCTCGATTGCCGAGGTGCTGCGCCTGATTGACGGGCCGATGGCCCCGCTGCCCTGCCTCTCGCGCCGCGCCTATCGGCGTTGCGAGGACTGCAAGGATGAACAGACCTGCCGCGTGCGCGCCGTCTTTGGCGGGTTTTACGCGACTTATATCCTGATGATCGAATCCCTGACGCTGGCTGACCTGCAACGCGACTCCGATCCCTTGGCGCGGTTTTCCGACGTCGCCCGAGCAGCCGGAGAATAGGATTCCCCAATCACGACGGAAATAGGCGTGATTTTTCCTTTGCAATACTCGACTAACTCTGTCGTTATTTGGGTGTCAGATGGCATCGGCCCGGTCCGCCCCTGAGTGAGTGGTCACGCGTCCCCCCGGCCCTGCCGGTCTGACACGAGATTTGGACACAGGGTTCAGCAAAGGAGACCCCCATGTATCGCACGATCCAGCAGGGCGCATATGCGCAGGCACAGGGCAAATTCATCCGAAGTCTCGGCGATGGCCGCATCGAGATCGAGACCGGCCAGCGGCGCCTGATCGGGCGAGCCATAGAGACGAAGCGGGCGGTGGCCGATATTGGCGCGCGCCTCTTGACCAAACCGAGGCTGCGTGGCGGGCTTGTCGCAACCGTCGCCGCGCTTGGCCTGATGCTCAGCCCGGTCGGAAGCGGCGCGGCCAAAGCGCAGGAGGAGGTGAGCATCCTAAACGTCTCTTATGATCCGACACGCGAACTCTACCGGGAATACAACGCCTGGTTCAACGACTGGTGGCAGGCACAGGGCAACGGGCCGGTCAAGGTCGAGCAATCGCATGGCGGCTCCGGCAGCCAGGCGCGCGCGGTGATCGACGGGCTCGAGGCCGATGTGCTGACCCTTGCCGTCGCCAGTGACGTCAACGCCATCGCCAACAAGACGGGCCGGATCGACCCTGACTGGCGCTCGGAATTTCCCAACGAATCGTCGCCCTATACTTCGGTCCAGGTGTTTCTGGTGCGCAAGGGCAATCCGAAAAGCATCCAGAACTGGGATGACCTGGTGCGTGACGAGGTCGGCGTGATCACGCCCAACCCCAAGACATCGGGCGGGGCGCGCTGGAATTTCCTGGCCGCCTGGGGGTGGGCCGCCCGGGAATTCGGCGGCGACGAGGCCAGGGTGCGCGACTATGTCACCCGCCTTTACAAGAATGTTCCCGTGCTCGACAGCGGCGCGCGCGGGGCGACCAACACTTTCGTGCGCAACGGCGTGGGCGATATCCTCATCACCTATGAGAATGAGGCGCTTCTGGCGCT
Organism: Roseovarius sp.; assembly: GCA_016278295.1. Lineage (GTDB taxonomy): Bacteria > Pseudomonadota > Alphaproteobacteria > Rhodobacterales > Rhodobacteraceae > Roseovarius. The sequence continues at coordinate 36,355 of JADQCC010000275.1, forward strand.
TCAGGAGCTTGGTCCGGACCAGTTCGAGATCGTGGTGCCGTCGGTGAGCATCGAGGTGAAGCCGCCGGTCGCGATCGTGGACGAGAATGTCGATGCCCATGGCACGCGCGACGTGGCGACCGCGTTCCTCGAAAAGCTCTATACCCCCGAGGCACAGCGCATCGCGGCCCAGAACTTCTATCGTCCCTCCGACCCGGATGTGCTGGCCGAGTTCGCCGATCAGTATGCGAAGGTCGATACGTTCTCGGTGAGCGAGGTGTTCGGCGGCTGGGCCGAGGCGCAGGAGACCTATTTCAACGAAGGCG
>JADQCC010000061.1 GCA_016278295.1 Roseovarius sp.
AGCATTACCTTGCCAAGGTAAGGGTCGAGAGTTCGAATCTCTTCGCCCGCTCCATTTTTCCCAGGACCACATCACGGGAACGACGGGGCGTACCGCCCTGCCCGGTCGGCGCTTGCCCCTTTCGCGCGGGCGCGGCCCGCAGTATAGAGCACCCACGCAAGAGTGGAGGCCCCATGCGCAACGCCCGGATCACCCGAAAGACCGCCGAGACAGATATCACCGTCGAGATCGCGCTCGACGGCACCGGTAGCTACGACAACCGCACCGGCGTCGGCTTCTTCGATCACATGCTCGACCAGTTGGCGCGCCACGCGCTGATCGACATGACGGTATCCTGCGAGGGCGATCTGCATATCGACGATCACCACACCGTCGAGGACGTCGGCATCGCGCTCGGGCAGGCGCTCTCCCACGCCATCGGCGACAAGCGCGGCATCCGCCGCTACGGGGCCTGCCTGCTGCCGATGGACGACGCGCTCGTGCGCGCCGCGCTCGACCTGTCGGGGCGGCCCTGGCTGGTGTGGAACATGACCCTGCCCACCGCGAAAATCGGCACGTTCGATTGCGAACTCGTGCGCGAATTCTTCCAGGCGTTCAGCACCCATGGCGGCATCACCCTCCATGTCGAGGCGCTCGCGGGGATCAACAGCCACCACATGGCCGAGGCCGCGTTCAAGGCGGTGGCCCGCGCCCTGCGCGACGCGATAGAGAGCGACCCGCGCAAATCCGACGCGATCCCCTCGACCAAGGGCAGCTTGTAAATAATGACCACCGTCATCGTCGATTACGAGAGCGGCAACCTGCACTCGGCCCAAAAGGCGTTCCAGCGCATGGCGCGCGAGACGGGGACGGGCGCGGTCATCGTCACCGCCGACCCCGACACCATCCGCCACGCGGACCGGATCGTGCTGCCCGGTGACGGGGCCTTTCCCGCCTGCCGCCGCGAACTCTACGATCATCGCGGCGTCTTTGAGGCCATAGAGGACGCGGTCACGCGGGCGGGCCGCCCCTTTCTCGGGATCTGCATCGGCATGCAGATGCTGGCCACGCGCGGCATGGAATACGAGGAAACCCCCGGGTTCGACTGGATCGGCGGCACGGTCGAGGCGATCGCCCCCGCCGACCCGGCGCTCAAGGTGCCGCATATGGGCTGGAACGATCTGGTGATCGACCATGCCCACCCGATATTCGACGGGATCGCCACCGGCGATCACGCCTATTTCGTGCATTCCTTCCATTTCCGCGTGGACGATTCCGCGCACCTCCTCGCCCATGCCGAGTACGGCGCGCAGGTCACGGCGGTGGTGGGGCGCGACACGATTCTGGGCACGCAGTTCCACCCGGAGAAGAGCCAGGCCACCGGCCTGCGCCTGATCGCCAATTTCCTGCGCTGGCGGCCTTGAATGGCCGCCGACCCGCTACAGACCATCCTCGAAGGGATCGCGGCAGAGGCCCGCGCCAGCCGCGACCGCGGCAAGGTGGCCGACTACATCCCGGAACTGGCGGCCATCGACCCCGATCAATTCGCCATCGCCATCGCCCGCCCCGGCCAACCCACGCTGACGGCGGGCGACGCGGCTGTGCCGTTCTCGATCCAGTCGGTCTCCAAACTGTTCATGCTGGCGCTTGCCCTGGGTCGGCTGGGCGACCGGCTGTGGCACCGCGTCGGGCGCGAGCCCTCGGGCCATTCCTTCGATTCCATGCTGCTGCTGGAACTGGAAAAGGGCCGCCCGCGCAATCCGTTCATCAACGCGGGCGCCATCGTCACCACCGATGCCGTGCTCGAAGGCGCCACCCCGCGCGAGGCGCTCGGCGTGCTCCTGCGTTTTATCCGCGCGGCGGCGGGGGACGAGGCGATTCACATCAACGACCGCGTCGCCGCCTCCGAGACCGCCACCGGCCACCGCAATTTCGCGCTCGCCCATTACCTGCGCTCGCATGGCAACCTGAGCAACCCGCCCGAGATGACATTGGGGACCTATTTCCACCAATGCGCGGTCGAGATGACCTGCACGCAGCTCGCCAATGCCGGGCTCTTTCTGGTAGGCGGCGCGGGGGGCCCCCGCCTCGTGTCACAGGCCCGTATCCGGCGGATCAACGCGCTGATGATGACCTGCGGACATTACGACGGATCGGGCGATTACGCCTTTCGCGTGGGCCTGCCGGGCAAGAGCGGCGTAGGCGGCGGGATCCTGACCATCGTGCCGGGGGTGGCCTCGGTCGCGGTGTGGTCGCCGGGGCTCAACCACTACGGCAATTCACGCCTCGGCACAGAGGCGATGGAACGGCTGGCGGCGCGCACCGGCTGGTCGGTCTTCGGGTCGGATGGCGGGGCCTGAAGCGGCCATTCGCAACGCCATGAGCGGGCCTTGATCCGCAGGTGTTCGACACACGGGCCCACGGTGCCAAGTGGTGGTCTGGCGTGACATGCTGCGGACGTGCGGCTGGGCCAGCGTCGCGATAGGCCTTGAGCGGACCTTGCCGTGAGCCGCGCCATCGACAGGCCGCGGGCTGGCGATCCAACGGATTTTCAGGGCGCTTTATACCCGCCAAATCCGAAAAACCTGTAATCGGTGCGCGAGCTTAGACAAATCGCCAGTCCGGGGGGCGGCCTGGCGATGGCGCGGCGGGCTTCGCCCTCGATTCCGCGCCGGGGGCAAGAACCCAACGCCCCCTCCAGACCAAAACCCGCCCCCGCACGCTACCGCGCCCACAACCTCGGCTCCGCCATCTCCAGCGAATTGCCCGCCGGGTCGCGGAAATAGATCGAGCGCGCGCCGTTCGGCCAGTGAAAATCGGCCTCGATCTCCACCCCCGCCGCCTCCAGCCGCGCGCGCCAGCCATCCATCGCCGCGCCCTCTACCGCGAAACAGAAATGCCCCGGCCCTCGCGCGCCATGCGGCGGCACCGGCAGGTCAGATGCGCCGGGCGGCTTGGCCGTTTCCTCGGGGTTGAAGATCAGCAGCACGCCCCCGCCCACGCGATAGAACACGTGCCGCGCGCCCGCGCGCACGATCCGCTCCAGCCCCAGCACCCCGCCATAGAACCGCTCCGCCGCGTCCAGGTCGGCGGCATAGAGCGCGGCTTCGAGGATGGCGGGCGCGGCGGGCAGGTCGGTGTCGCTCATGCCGCCATCATAGCGCGGGACAGGCCCGCGCGAAACCGGGTACGGCGCTCACTGCATCTTGCGCCAGGTGCCCCCGTCGCGGCAGATGAACATCACGCAGCCGCTGACCTCGAGCCGGTCGCCCTTCAGTTCCAGCCTGGAATTGTAGGTCTTGTCGCGGTCGGGGCTGTAGACCTTGCCCTTGTATTCGCCGCCGCCCACCGGGACCGTCTCCGAGATGATATTGCGCCCGATATTGTCGCTTTGCGTCTCGTTGCCGTTCTCGTCGTAGGATTTCACCAGCTTGCCGCACAGCTTGTTGCCGCAGGGGGCCACCTCGACAAGGCCGAATTTCCCGTTGTCATCCTTGGCCGTCTGCCACATGCCCAGAAGCGGCTCGGCAGAGGCGATTCCCGCGCCAAGACCCAGAACAGCCACCATCATCACCAGTTTACGCATCTCGTCTCCTCCCTGAGATATCGCGCAAAGCCTGAGCCCAAGGCCGGGGCCAAATCAAGTCTGACGTGGGGTCGCGTTGCAAATCCCGCGCCGCGCCTGCATAAGCGCGCCCGACACTGTCAGCGAAGGGCACCGCCGATGATCCTCTACCCCGCCATCGACCTCAAGGACGGACAGGCCGTGCGCCTCCTGCGCGGCGACATGGACCGCGCGACCGTGTTCAACGACGACCCGGCGGCGCAGGCGCGCACCTTTGTCGAGGCGGGCTGCGAATGGCTGCACCTCGTCGATCTCAACGGCGCCTTCGCCGGTGCGCCGGTCAATGCCGCCCCGGTCGAGGCGATCCTGGCCGAGGCCCGCGTTCCCGCGCAGCTTGGCGGCGGCATCCGCGACATGGCCACCATCGAG
>JADQCC010000243.1 GCA_016278295.1 Roseovarius sp.
CGCGCCGCTGGCCGTATCCGATGCGCTCGCCCGCGCCGCCGCCGCCCATGCCCGCGACATCGCGCGCACCGGCCGTTTCTCACATACAGGGCGTGACGGCAGCGGCATCGGCGACCGGGTGCGCAGGCAGGGCTATGACTATTGCTTTGCCGCCGAGAACATCGCCTGGGGACAGGCGACAACCGACGAGGCGCTGCGCGAGTGGATGGCCTCGCCTTCGCATCGCCGCAACCTGCTGAGCCCGCGCGCCGCCGAGTTCGGGCTGGTGCGCGTCGCGGGACGGGTGTGGGTGATGGTGCTGGGCCGCACCGGGTGCTGAGCGCGCCCCCGAAGATTCGCGGCCTCGGCCCGAGACCCGTCGCGCCCATCTCACCCCTGATCGCGCGCGCGTAGCCCGGGCAAAAGACCGCGCCGATGGCCTCCATCGCGCCGGAGAGATGGCGTGCCCGGTCGCTCATGGGTCGGTCATGGCGGCCTCCTTGCCGGGTTTTGCCGCGACATGGGGCGGGCGGGCCGACTGTCCCGTCGCAGCAATGCGCAAACCGGCCGCAACGCGATTGTTTTCACGTCCGTCAATCGCTAATCACGGGGGTGCCGGAGCGGCGCAGAGGGAGGGCGGAATGGCCGAGACAGACAACGAACCGCTGCCTGAGGCCGACACCGGCGAGGACGCGGGCTACCCGCTGAGCGAGGCGCGCATCGGGCGCATCATGGAGGCGCTCGACGACGGCGACCGCGCCCGGCTCTGGGCCGAGATGGAGCCGCTCCACGCCGCCGACATCGCCGACCTGCTCGAACAGATCAGCGGCGGCGCCCGGCGGCGGCTCATCGCGCTCTACGGGCAGGAATTCGACGGCGACATCCTGTCGGAGCTCGACGAATCGATCCGCGAGGAGGTGATCGGCCTTCTGCACCCCGAGGTGCTGGCCGAGGCGGTGCGCGAGCTGGAATCCGACGACGTGGTCGATCTCGTCGAGGATCTCGAGGACGACCAGCAGGAGGCGATCCTCGACATCCTCGAGGCGTCCGACCGGCTCGCGGTGCAGCAATCGCTCACCTACCCGGAATACTCCGCCGGCCGTCTCATGCAGCGCGAGGTGGTGATCGCCCCCGAGCACTGGCGCGTCGGCGACGTGATCGACTTCATGCGCGGCGCCAAGGATCTGCCCGAACAGTTCTATCACATCATCCTCGTCGATCCGCGCCTGCACCCGGTGGGCAACGTCACGCTGGGCCGGATCATGGCGGCGCGGCGCGGCACGGCGCTGCGCGACCTGCTGGAGGAAACCTTCCACACCTTCACCGTGACCGAGGAAGAGGCCGACGTGGCCTATGCCTTCAACCAGTATCACCTGATTTCCGCGCCGGTCGTGGACGAAGAGGGGCGTCTGGTGGGGGTCATCACCATCGACGACGCGATGATCGTGCTCGACGAAGAGCACGAAGAGGACATCCTGCGCCTCGCCGGCGTGGGCGAGGAGGGCGGCTTTTCCGGTCGCCTGACCGAGACCATCCGCGACCGGGCGCTGTGGCTTTTCGTCAACCTGCTCACCGCGATCCTCGCCTCGGTGGTGATCGAGCAATTCGCCGAGACGATCAACCAGATGGTGACGCTGGCGGTGCTGATGCCGATCGTCGCCTCGATGGGCGGCAACGCGGGCACCCAGACGATGACGGTGGCGGTGCGCGCGCTGGCCACCCGCGACCTGACGCCCCGCAACGCGCTGCGCATGGTGCTGCGCGAACTGGTCGTGGGCGGCGCCAACGGCGCGGTCTTCGGGGTGGTGATGGCCGGGGTGGTGGGCCTGTGGTTCGGCGTGCCGCTGCTGGCCGCCGTGATCGCGGTGGCGATGCTGCTGACGCTGGTGGCCGCCGCGCTGGGGGGCATCGCCATCCCGATGACGCTCGAGCGGTTCGGCATCGACCCGGCGCTCGCCTCCGGTCCGTTCGTGACCACGATCACCGATGTGGTGGGCTTCTTCGCCTTCCTCGGGCTCGCCTCGCTGGTGCTGCTGTGAGCGGGCTGGCAGAGCGCAAGGCCGAGGCGCGCAAGGCCGCGTTCGCCCGCCGCAAGGCGGCCCATGCCGCGGGGCACCCGGCCCCGGCGGTGCATCTGTCGGCGGTGCTGGCGGGCCATCGCGGCGTGCCGCTGGCGGGCTACATGCCGATCCGCACCGAGATCGACCCGCGGCCCGCGATGGCCGAGGCGGCGGCACACGGCCCCGTCGCCGTGCCGGTGATCGCCGGTGCCGGGCTGCCGCTCGATTTCTCGCTGTGGGAGCCGGGCTGCGCGCTGCGCGAGGGGCCGTTCGGCGCGATGGTGCCGCAACAGGACCGCTTCATCGCGCCGGAGATCGTCATCGTGCCGCTGGTGGCGTTTGATCGCAAAGGCGGGCGGCTCGGCTATGGCGGCGGGTTCTACGACCGCACGCTGGAGCGGCTGCGCGCCCGCCGCCCGACGCTGGCCATCGGCTTTGCCTGGGCCGCGCAAGAGGCGGAGGGGCTGCCGCTGGAGCCCACCGACCAGCCGCTCGACATGATCGTGACCGAGGCCGGGGTGATCACGTTCCGAGCGGGAGAGGACGGCCCGGAACGGAGGGGACCGCAGCCATGACCGGGCACGATTATACCGCCCGCGTGGTCTGGACCGGCAACCGCGGCGAGGGCACGCGCCACTACCGGGGCTACGACCGGACATGGAATGTCGAGACCGCGGGCAAGCCGGTGATCCATTGCTCCAACGACCCATTGCTGGGGGGCGACCCGACCCTGCACAACCCCGAGGACATGCTGATCGCCGCGCTGTCGGCCTGTCACATGCTGTGGTTCCTGCACCTTGCGAGCGACGCGGGGATCGCCGTCACCGCCTATGCCGACGAGCCCGTGGCCGTGGGCGAGACCGACGCGGCTGGCGCAAGCCGCTTCCTGCGCGCCACGCTGCGGCCCCGGATCACGGTGGCCCGCGGCACCGATCTGCAACGGGCCGATGCGCTGCACGCCCGCGTGCACGAGTATTGCTTCATCGCCCGGTCGGTGAATTTCCCGGTCGAATGCCGCGCGCGCTACCGCGTCGGGGATTGAGTATTTTCAGAACGATGAAGGGCCGGGCGCGGCATTCGTCCGCTTGCCCTCGCGCGCGCCTGCGCCTAACAGGGGCGCATGAAGATACTCTTTCTCGGTGATGTGATGGGGCGCGCGGGGCGCGCGGCGGTGGCAGAGCGGCTGCCCGGCCTGCGCGACGCCTGGGCGCTCGATTTCGTGGTCGTCAACGGCGAGAACGCCTCGGGCGGGATGGGGCTCACGGCGGCGCATGCCAGGGGGCTGCTGGAGGCCGGGGCCGACGTGGTGACGCTGGGCGACCACGCCTTCGACCAGAAGGACATGCTCCAGGAGGTCGAGCGCAACGAGCGGGTGCTGCGCCCGCTCAACTATGCCAAGGCCGCGCCGGGGCGCGGCGCGCGCGTGTTCTCCGACCGGCGCGGGCGCCGCGTGCTGGTGGCGCAGGTGCTGGGCAACGTGTTCATGCGCCGCGCCTTCGACGATCCGTTCTCGGCCATCGACACCACCCTGCGCAGCCACCCGTTGGGCGGCGCGGTGCAGGCGGCGGTGGTCGATGTGCATTGCGAGGCGACCAGCGAAAAGATGGCGATGGGCCATTTCTGCGACGGACGCGCGAGCCTCGTGGTGGGCACCCATACCCATATCCCCACGGCGGATGCGCAGATCCTGCCCGGCGGCACCGCGTTCCAGGGCGATGCGGGCATGTGCGGCGATTACCATTCGGTGATCGGCATGGACAAGACCGAGCCGATGCGCCGTTTCGTCACCGGCATGGGCCGCGAACGGTTCACCCCCGCGATGGGGGCGGTGACGCTGGCGGGGGTCTATCTCGAAACCGACGATGCCACCGGTCGCGCCACCCGCATCGAGATGGTGCGGCAGGGCGGG
>JADQCC010000122.1 GCA_016278295.1 Roseovarius sp.
GCCGACGGCCAGCGGCTGGGCGAGCGGGGGCGCGAGTTCGGCACCGTGACGGGCCGGCAGCGGCGCTGCGGCTGGTTCGACGCCTGCCTGGTGCGTCAGACCTGCGCCACCTCGGGCGTGAACGGCATCGCCCTGACCAAGCTCGACGTGCTCGACGGGTTCGAGACGCTCAGGATCTGCACCGGCTACGATCTCGACGGGCGCCGTCTCGATTACCTGCCCACCGCGGCCGACGAGCAGGCGCGCTGCACGCCTCTCTACGAGGAAATGGAGGGCTGGTCCGCCTCGACCGAAGGCGCGCGGAGCTGGGCCGACCTGCCCGCCGCCGCCATCAAGTACGTGCGCCGGGTGGAAGAGTTGATCGGCTGCCCGGTCGCGCTACTGTCCACCTCACCCGAACGCGAGGACACGATCCTCGTCACCGACCCGTTCGCCGATTGAGGAGGCAGACATGGCGCTTGGCTACAAGGCGCGCAAACGCTGGTCGCTGGTGGTGCTGCTGGTGGCGCTGCCCGCGTATATCGTGGCCGCCGTTACCCTCACCGACTGGCTGCGCGCGCGCTATGACGGCATGCCCATGCCGGTCGAGCTGATCGTGTTCGTCGTGCTCGGCGTGGTCTGGATCGTGCCGCTCAAACGCATCTTTGTCGGCGTGGGCCAGCCCGACCCGGACGAGCGGCAGGACCGGCCCTGATCTTCATCTTGCCGAAAATATCCAGCCCCCCGGCGCAGGTCAGGCCCGCCGCCGGGGGGCTGGCTCAGCCGCGCATCCGGGTGCCGTCGGCGTCGAACAGCGGCTCGGTGAGCAGGCGGGCGGGGCATTTCTCGCCGAGGATCTCGATCTCGGCCTCCAGCCCGGGCTGTGCGTCGCCCGCGCGCACGAGCGCCAGCGCGATGGATTTGCCCGCGTGGTGCGAATAGCCGCCCGAGGTGCAGAAGCCGCGCACCTCGCCGTCGATCCAGACCGGTTCGTAGCCGTTCACGTCCGCGTCCGTCGCCGCCACGTCGAAGGCCACGAGGCGGCGCGCCGCACCCGCCGCGCGCTCGGCCTCTGCCGCGGCGCGGCCGATGAAATCGGCGTTCTTGGACCACGCGATGAAGCGGTCCATGCCGGTTTCGCAGGGGGTGTAGTCGGGCGAGAACTCGCGCAGCCACGCGCCGAAGAACCGGTCGAGCCGCAGCGACATCATCGCCCGCATGCCGAAGGGTTTCATGCCGTGGGTCTGCCCCTCGGTCCAGAGCGTGTCCCACAGCGCGCGCTGCGCCATCGGATCGCAATAGATCTCGAACCCCAGATCGCCGGTGAAGCTCACCCGCTGGACGAGGCAATCGACCATGCCGATGGTGACGTGGCGCAGATCCATGAACCGCATGTCGGCCACGGCGTCGCGGGTGCAGGCGGCGAGCACGTCGCGCGCGCGCGGCCCGGCGATCTGGAAGCCGTTGAGCCGGTCAGAGATGTTCTCGACCTGCACGCCGCCGGCCTCGTTCATCCCGAACCAGCGCATATGCACCGCCTGCGCGCCGTAGGAGGCGGTGAGCTGGAACGCCTCGTCACCCAGGCACGACACGGTGAAATCGCCCCAGAGCCGCCCCTGCGGCGACAGCATGGGCGACAGCGACAGCCGCCCCGGTTTCGGGATGCGGCCGGCCATGATCCGGTCGAGCCAGTCGCGCGCGTGCGGTCCGGTGACCAGGTATTTGCCGAAATTGTGCACCTCGTTGATGCCCACGCCCGCGCGCACCGCCCTGACCTCGCGCGCGGTGGCGTCCCAGGCGTTGGAGCGGCGGAAAGACGGCGTCTCGTAGCGGGGCTCGTGTCCTTGGGCGAAGTAGTTGACCACCTCCAGCCCGAACTGGTGGCCCCAGACCGCGTCCATGCCGTCGAACACGTCATACATCGGCGTCTGGCGGAAGGGTCGGGCGGCGGGCAGCTCCTCGTTGGGGTAGCTGACCGAGAAGCGTTTCTGGTAGTTCTCGATCACCTTGGGGCGGGTATAGCCCGGCGTGATCCAGTCGCCGTAGCGGGCCACGTCCATCGCGGTCACGTCGCGCTCGCACTCCCCCTCGATCATCCATTGCGCCAGCATCAGCCCGACGCCGCCGCCCTGTGAAAAGCCTGCCATCACGCCGCAGGCGGACCAGTAGTTGCGCAGGCCCGGCACCGGGCCGACCAGCGGGTTGCCGTCGGGGGCAAAGGTGAAGGGGCCGTGGATCACCGATTTGACGCCCGCGCGCGCCAGCGCCGGGAAGCGGCGGTAGGCGAATTCGATGCTGTCCTCGATCTTGTCGAAATCGTCGGGCAGCAATTCGTGCCCGAACTCCCACGGTGTGCCATCGACCGCCCAGGGGCGGCAGGGCTGCTCGTAGAAACCGATGCAGAGGCCGCGCCCCTCCTGCCGCAGGTAGCTCTCGCCTGCCGGGTCCATGACGTGGGGGTGCTCGCCGCCGCCGTCGATGATCGCGGCGACCTCTGGCACCTCGTCGGTCACCAGGTACTGATGCTCCATCGGGTGCAGCGGCAGGTAGGTGCCCGCCATCGCCCCCACCTCGCGCGCCCAGAGACCGGCGGCGTTCACGACATGCTCGGCATGGATGGTGCCCTTGTCGGTCACCACGTCCCAGGTGCCGTCGGGGCGCGGATTGGTCTCGTGCACCATGCAGTGGGTTTCAATCGTGGCCCCGCCCATGCGCGCGGCGCGTGCATAGGCGTGGGTGGTGCCCGAGGGGTCGAGATGGCCGTCCAATGGATCGTAGAGCGCGCCGATGATGCCGTCGGTATTGGTGACGGGGGCGAGGCGCGCGATTTCCTCGGGGGTGACGATGTGGGTGTCGAGGCCCATGTAGCGGTGCTTGGCGCGTTCCGCGAGCAGCATGTCGAAGCGGTCGCGGTTGTCCGCCAGCGTCACGCCGCCGACATGGTGCAGCCCGCAACTGAGGCCGGTGATTTCTTCCAGCTCCTTGTAGAGGCGGATGGTGTAGCCCTGGAGGGCGGCCATGTTGGTGTCGCCGTTGAGCGTGTGAAACCCCCCCGCCGCGTGCCAGGTGGAGCCCGAGGTCAGATCGGAGCGTTCCACCAGCATGACGTCGGACCAGCCGAGTTTCGTCAGGTGGTAGAGGACCGAGGCGCCGACGACGCCGCCGCCGATGACGCAGACGCGGGTGGTGGTTTTCATGGTGCGGCCTCCTGTGGTGCGGGTTTTGCCCAAAGTGGAACGGCTGCGCGGGGCCGCATGTCGGTTTGCGACAGGATGTGTCGTTTCCAATTGGTGGTTGGGGCTTGGACAGAATGGTTAATGAACGTAAAAATTGTGCGAAGATGATTTGAAGGCAGGAGGGGCCGGTCGTGCCGCAAACGCTATTCAACGCCGCCCTGGCCTGTCTGGGTATCTTGCTGCTGTCGGCGCCGGTCGGGCTGGCGGAGCCGCGACAGATGCCTCACTCGCCGACCCCGTGGGCTGCCGTGACCTCGTCCGACAAGGTGAAAAGCCTGTTGGAGCCACGGCTATTCAATGCGGCCTGTTGCAAGACATGCCGGAAGGGGAAGGCGTGCGGCGACAGTTGCATAAGTAAGTCCAAGTCATGCCGCAAGGGACCGGGCTGCGCGTGTGACGGCTGAATTGAGCGTCTCGCGAGGCTTTGCACAAATCCCGCAAGGGATTCATTTTGTGACTCCAGTATGATAGCTGGGAGGCATGAGCAGTTGGGCCCCGACGAAGTACAAGACCACGAATTGGTCGTCTTCCTCGACCGGCCCTATGGCAAGGGGCAGGGCGAGGCGGCCCTCGCGGCGGCACTGGCGGGCGGCTGGATCGCGCCGGACGCGCTGATCGTGTGGGAGGAGAGCGCCGCCATCACACCCCCCGAGGGCCTGTGCCTGATCGAGGAGCGGCGCTACGGCGACACGGTGATCCGGTTTCTTGGCCGGGG
>JADQCC010000319.1 GCA_016278295.1 Roseovarius sp.
AGTTCGCCCCCCGACAACAGCAGCACCGGGGCGGCCCCGGGTGCCAGCGCCGCTTGTGCGTCGCGCGCCAGCGCCGCGTGCGTCCGCGCCACGTCGCGCGCCTCGCCTTCGAGGTCGTCGCCGAGCGTTTTCACGCGGATGCCTTCGCGCTGCGCCAGGTCCGCGGCGGCGTCAAGTGATTGAGAAGGCGCGGCAAAAACCACATTTTCGACCCGTGACAACCGCAGGTCGCCGGGTGGGACGACGCCGCTTTGCCCGTCCAGAACGGACAGTGCCGAGGCGGGCAGCTCGATCCCGTAGCGCGCGACCAGCGCGCGTGCCTGCGCCGCCGTGCCCGGTTCTCCCACCGTCGGGCCCGAGCCGATCATCGCCGGATCGTCGCCAGGCACGTCCGAGATCATGAGCGCCAGCATCCGCGCCGGGTGGGCGGCAGCGGCAAGCTGCCCGCCCTTGACCGAGGACAGGTGCTTGCGGATCAGGTTCATGTGGCCGATGGGCGCGCCCGAGGCCAGCAGGCCTGCGTTGACCGCGCGCTTGTCGTCCAGCGTCATCGCGCCCGCCGGTTGCACCAGCAGCGACGACGCCCCGCCCGAGATGAGCGCCAGCACCGTGTCACCCTCGCCCAGCCCGTCGAGCAGCCCCAGCATTCGCTCGGTCGCCGCGCGCCCTGCCTCGTCCGGCACCGGGTGCGCGGCCTCGACGATCTCGATCCCCGCGCAGGGCCGTGCGTAGCCGTACCGCGTGATGACCAGCCCTTCGCACCGGCCCCATTCCGCCTCGACCGCCTCGGCCATGCGCGCGCTCGCCTTGCCCGCGCCGACGATCACGCAGCGCCCCGCCGGTCTTGGCGGCAGGTGGGCGGCCAGGCTGCGCATCGGATCGGCAACGGCCACGGCGGCGTCAAAGAGGCTGCGCAGAAAGGCAAGCGGATCGGTCATGGCGGTCGGCCCTTTCGGAAAATCATGGCCCGGCGAGAAGGTGCGCGATATCGTTAGGCCAATGCGTGGCAAGAGGAAAGGGGAAGCCTTGGCAACACGAACCGATGTCGCGGGAAACCCCTGCATCATCTGCGTCGCGATCACCGGGTCGGTGCCGACCAAGGCCGACAATCCTGCGGTGCCCATTACCCTGTCCGAGCAGATCGAGTCCACCCACTACCCGCGTTCGAGGCCGGGGCAGCCATCGCGCATTGCCACGTGCGCGCCGAGGACGGCACGCCGACCTCCGACCCCGAGCGCTTTGCCCGGCTCGATGAGGGGATCGCGCGGCACTGTCCGGGTATGATCGTGCAGTTCTCCACCGGAGGGCGCGCGATCCTCGGGCTGCACCCCTGTCTTGATGGCACCTAGCCCGCGAGAGTGGCGAGGTAGGTGCCGTAGGCGTTCTTGGAAAACGCCTCGGCCCGGGCACGCAGCGCCGCCGCATCAATCCAGCCCGCGCGAAACGCGATCTCGTCGGGAGAGCCCACCTGTAGCCCCTGCCGCTCGGTCAGGGTGCGCACGAAATTGCCGGCATCCAGCAGGCTGCCATGCGTTCCGGTATCCAGCCAGGCAAAGCCGCGACCCATCTGCTCAACGTCGAGCGCACCCTCGCGCAGGTAGCTTTGCAGCAACGCCGTGATCTCCAGCTCGCCGCGATCCGAGGGGGTGATGGCGCGGGCGCGCTCGGGGGCCGCGCTGTCGAGAAAGTAGAGCCCGGTCACAGCGTAATTCGAGGGAGGTACCGCCGGTTTTTCGATGATCGCGCGCACCCGGCCCTCGGCGTCGAAATCCACCACGCCATAGCGTTCGGGATCGGAAACCCGGTAGCCGAAGACGGTGCCGCCCTCCGTGCGTCGATCCGCGGCGGCAAGCACCTCGGGCAGGCCGTGACCGAAAAAGACGTTGTCCCCCAGCACCATCGCCGAGGGCGCACCATCGAGAAAGTCCTCTGCCAACAAGTAGGCCTGCGCGAGGCCGTCGGGCGAGGGTTGTTCGATGTAGGTGAAATCGACACCCCATTGACCGCCATCGCCCATGAGCCGCGCGAATTGCGCGCGGTCCTGCGGCGTCGTGATGATCGCGATTTCGCGGATACCCGCCAGCATCAGCACCGAGAGCGGGTAATAGATCATCGGCTTGTCATAGAGAGGCAGGAGCTGTTTCGACACGGCGATGGTCACGGGGTAGAGCCGCGTGCCGGAGCCGCCGGCGAGGATGATGCCCTTGCGTTTCGTCATCGTGAAATGTCTCCAAGCTCTGTCAGGATGTCGCGCAGCCCGTCTCGCCAGTCGGGCTGTTCGAGGCCAAAGGCGTCGCGCGTGGCGCGGCAGTCGAGTCGCGAATTGAGTGGACGTTGGGCCGGGGTGGGGTAGTCGGCGGTGGGGATGTCCTCGACCGGGCAGGCGATGCCCGCCATGTCGAATATCGCCCGGGCGAAGCCAGCCCAGGACGTCTCTGGCATGCCCGCGAAATGATAGGTTCCCGTCTTGCCGGGATCGGCGTGCAGGGCCTCGGCGATGCACAGGCACGCATCGGCAAGCGCGGCGGCGGGCATTGGCCCACCCACCTGATCGGCGACGATGCGCAGGCGATCGCGTTCGCGCCCCAGCCGCAGCATGGTGCGCACGAAATTCGCGCCATGCGCCGAGACCACCCAGGACGTGCGCAGGATCGCGTGGGGCGCGCCACTCTCGCGCACCGCCACCTCGCCCGCGAGCTTGCTGCGCCCGTAGGCCCCGAGCGGGGCGGTGGCGGCACCCGGCTGCCACGGGGCCGTGCCGGAGCCGTCAAAGACGTAATCGGTCGAGATGTGAACGAGCGGGATGCCGAGCGCCGCACATTCGGCGGCCATCGCTCCGGGGGCGGCCGCATTGACGCGGGTGGCGCGGCCCTCTTCTTTCTCGGCGCGGTCGACGGCGGTATAGGCGGCGGCGTTGATGACGGCGTCGGGGGCGGCTTCACGGATGAGCGCGGCGCAGGTCTCTGGCGCTTCGAGATCGGCGCGGTCGCGCCCGGCCATGTCGAGCGTCACGCCGCCCGGCACCCGGCGCGCGATCTCGGTGCCAAGCTGCCCGGTGCGACCAAGGACCAGCACCCTCATACCTTCACGCCCAGCCGTGTGCCCACGCCCTCGCGATCCAGAAGCGCGCGCCACCACGGCTCGTTGTCGAGATACCATTGCACGGTGCGCCGCAGCCCCTCCTCCACGGTCACCGAGGGCCGCCAGCCAAGCTCTTTGCGGATACGCGCCGGGTCGATGGCATAGCGCGCGTCGTGGCCGGGGCGGTCGGCGACAAAGGTGATCTGATCGGCGTAGGAGCCGCTCTCCCTGGGCCGCAATTCGTCGAGAATGCCGCACAGCGTGCGCACCAGTTCGAGGTTGCTGCGCTCGTTCTCGCCGCCGATATTGTAGCTGCGCCCCGCCGCCCCTTGTTCCAGCACCAGCAGAAGCGCGTCGGCGTGATCCTCAACGTAAAGCCAGTCGCGCACGTGTCTGCCGTCGCCGTAGATGGGCAGCGGCTTGCCCGCGAGCGCATTCAGGATCACCACCGGAATGAGCTTTTCAGGGAAATGGTAGGGGCCGTAATTGTTGGAGCAGTTGCTGAGCACCACCGGCAGGCCATAGGTTTCGTGCCACGCCCGCACCAGGTGATCGGAGGCCGCCTTGGACGCGGAGTAGGGGCTGCGCGGGTCATAGGGCGTGGCTTCGGTGAATTTCCCCCCGGTCCCGAGGGAGCCGTAAACCTCGTCGGTGGAGATATGGTGAAACCGGAACGCCCCGGGCTTGCCCGCTTTCGTCCAATGCGCGCGCGCGGCCTCGAGCATGTTGTAGGTGCCGGTGATGTTGGTCTCGACAAAGGTGCCGGGCCCGTCGATGGAGCGGTCGACGTGGCTCTCGGCGGCGAGGTGCATCACGG